>NZ_JBLYPL010000011.1:0-208278 GCF_051851855.1 Rahnella sp. ATs2
AAATCGCGAATTATACGATCCTTGATTAAACGGCATTACCGATACCTTTCAGACTCACACGGTATCCGGAAGTTCTTGCCCCGGATACCGCTCAACTCAATTGCTTGCGGATCTACTCACGGATAATCTGACCGACGTCTATGCGGTTGCCATCGGGATCAGCAAAAACAAAAACACGGATACCGTACTTTCCCTACCCCGTAAATCAAGAACGTTTACAATCCCTATTCGGCTCGTATAATGAGCCGAATAAGATCGCTAATCGGCTCACAGGACTCTAAATGGATAACCGGCAATGGATTTGGCAATCACCCGAGTGGCCTCAGTTCAACTGGGATGACGATATCATTCAGCCCCAACTGCGTCAGACACGCCTGAAAATAGGTAAACTGGTCGGTAAAGCCGAATCACGGCCCGGCCATGATGCTGCCGAATATTCTCTCGATGCGATGCTAAGTAATATTCTTTCATCATTCGCTATCGAGAATGAGCGGCTTGATGCTCATTCTGTCCGTTCATCGCTGGCCAAACGTCTTGGTCTAACCTGGCATCTTCCTGGAACCACCACAGAACACTCGGAAGGCTTAGCCAAAATGATGATGGATGTTTTCAATCCTCAGGCGGGTGATCTGACTAAATCCCTTATTTTTCAATGGCATTGCTGGTTATTTCCGGATCCAGCGCCGGCTTTTTTACGACGTGGAGAATGGCGCGGGGATGCAACAATGCGTGTCGTATCAGGCCGGACTGGAAAGGAAAAAGTGCATTATCAGGCACCGCCACGCGAACAACTTTGTGCTGAGCTCACCGCTTTTATGCAATGGTATAATCAGTCACGCTATCGGGCGGCGCTGGATCCTCTCCTTCGTGCGGGGCTGGCACATTTCTGGTTTATCACACTTCATCCTTTTGAAGACGGGAACGGTCGGATTACTCGTGCCCTCACTGATATGGCGTTATTTCAGGCCGACGATCAAAGCGTACGTTTATACGCTGTTTCAGAAGCCATTCTCAATCACCGGAAAGATTATTATAACGTGCTGGAGGCCACACAGCGCGGAACGATGGATTTAACGGCCTGGCTCAGCTGGTTTCTTAAAATGCTCGAAACCAGCGTAGATACTGCGACCAGACGTATCGATCAGACTTTGGCAAAAACGCTTTTCTGGCAAGTGCACCACAACAACGCACTCCCTGCTGAACAAGTTAAGGTGCTGAATCGTTTGCTGGACGGAGGCAATAACGGATTTGCCGAAGGGATCAGCGCGGGACAGTATCAGAAAGTGGCGAAAGTCAGTAAGGCGACCGCTACCCGTCATCTCGCTGATCTGGTCGCCCGGGGCTGTCTGACCAAAACCGCAGCGGGCGGACGCAGCAGCCGTTATATAATCAACAACACCTTTTCCCCTTTTATTGGAAACTTTATGAAAGACATCACTTTTTATGGCAGATTTGAAGATGATATTCTTGCCGGTCGTAAAACAATCACCCTGCGCGAAGCCAGTGACGCAAATTTTTCTGCCGGTGATAAGGTGCGAGTCAGCCGTTATGAGGATGACGTATTTTTCTGCAATATCGAGGTAATTTCGGTAACGCCAGTGATGTTCGATGATCTGAATGAAAAACATGCCGTGCAGGAAAATATGACACTGGAACAGTTAAAGGATGTCATTAGTGAAATTTATCCGGGCCTGAAAGAGCTGTTTATGATTGAATTCCGGCTTATCTGAGGTCATTTCGACACAGCTTAAAAGGCGCGCTATGGATCAAACCCGCGCGCCCTTTTCTACTTATTCGTTAAGTTTTTTTCATAAAAAGTTATTAAAATCAGGCTTCTTTCGCCACCTGCGTACGACGAAAACACTCCGGATGGTGAGTGTTGATCAGGCCGGTAGCTTCCAGCCAGGCATACACAATTGTTGGTCCCACAAACTTAAAGCCACGCTTTTTGAGATCCTTTGAAATACGCTCGGAAAGCGCATCTTTCGTCGGAACCGGACCCACGTGCTGAATGGCCTTTCCGCCGATTTGTGCCCAAATCCACTCACCGAAATCAACGCCAGCCTGCTGCATCGCAAGATACGCGCGGGCGTTATTAATGACCGCCGTAATCTTGATGCGCGAGCGGATAATATCGGCGTTATTCACCAGCCTTTCGATGTCATCTTCAGTGAATTCAGCCACTTTCTCCGGTTCGAAATGGCTAAATGCCAGCCGCAATGCATCGCGTTTTTTCAACACAATTCGCCAGGATAATCCGGCCTGAAAACCGTCGAGCATCAGTTTTTCCCAAAGTGCCCGGCTGTCACGTACAGGTTTCCCCCATTCTTTGTCGTGATACTCAAGCATCATCGGGTCAGTTGTGCCCCACGGACAACGGATAAGGTCAGTCATAGCGAACTCCTGCAACGGATACATCCTTTATTCTAACCTGACAGGTATCAGGACGTGATAAACTTTGTTCCCGCCCTGCTAAGCGACTAAAACTCCGAAACTGATGATTTCCCTGAAGTTCATGTGTGCACGTTTTATCATTATACCCTACACTGTATGTTGTAACTAACTGGAGGGTTTATGGCGGATTATGATTTAATTGCCCGGATGAACGGTTGTTTTAACGAACTGGAACTGGCGTTGCAGGATCTGGGGCATTTTCTGAGTCAGCTGGAATTATTGCAGGCGCGGGTCTTTGCGCTTCCTGAAGTTGTCAAAGGTGAAGAACATAACCCCGCAGACAAAATCATCGTGACACCCCACACCGGCGAAGCCGCGCAGCAACTGGCGTTACAGCATTTTCAGCGCCTGTTTATCCATCATAATAATGAGAATGTCAGCAGTAAATCCGCCGTACGTTTGCCCGGTGTGCTGTGTTATGCCGTTGATCCCGCAGAGCATCAGTCTGCCCTGCTACTGATTGAAGAAGTGAACAAGCTGAAAGCCGAACTGGAACATATTGTGACGGTGGAGTCCGGCCTTGCCCGCGAACAGCGTTTCGAGTTTGTGCATACACACCTTCGCGGGCTGATTACGCTCAACGCCTACCGCTCGGTGACGTATCTGACTGACCCGGATTCGGTGCGTTTTGGCTGGGCAAATAAGCACATTATTAAGAATGTCACCCGTGATGAAGTGCTGGCACAGCTGGAAAAAAGCCTGAATGCAGGACGTGCCGTTTCGCCTTATACGCGTGAACAATGGGTGGAAAATATTAATCGTGAGATGAGCGATGTGAAACGTCTGCCGGAACACGCTGCGCTGAAATTTAAACGTCCGGTGAAAGTGCAACCTATCGCCCGCGTGTGGTATCGCAACAGCCAGAAACAGGTTCAACATCCCTGCCCGTTGCCGCTGATTGCTTTATGCCTGCGCTCTCCGATGATGCAGGTGCCGAAGTTAGGTGAGCTGCATGATTACGATGTCACAACCATTAAGCATAAATACAAGCCGCAGTCACAGCCGCTGAGTCTGCTGATTAAGCGCCTGCATTTGTACACCGACTATCCGCTATAAACCTCAGAATGCCGCCATAAAAAAGGTCCGGTTTCCCGGACCTTATTCACTATGCTTTGATGAAAAACCTTAAGCTTTCATACTGCCAACCATGGCTTCCGGACGCACCCATTCATCAAACTGTTCTTCAGTCAGATAACCGAGTTTCAGTGCAGAACCCTTGAGCGTCAGCCCTTCTTTATGTGCTTTCTTGGCAATTTCAGCGGCTTTGTCATAGCCGATATGCGTATTCAGTGCCGTCACCAGCATCAGCGATTCATTCAGCAACTGAGTGATCCGGTCGCGGTTCGGTTCAATACCCACAGCGCAATGCTCATTGAAACCACGCATTCCGTCGGCCAGCAGACGCACCGATTGCAGGAAGTTATGGATCACCAGCGGACGGAAGACATTCAGCTCAAAGTTACCGGAAGCCCCGCCAATATTCACCGCGACATCGTTACCCAGCACCTGCGCGCACAGCATGGTCATGGCTTCGCACTGCGTCGGGTTCACTTTACCTGGCATGATGGAACTGCCTGGCTCGTTTTCGGGGATAGAAATTTCGCCAATACCACAACGCGGGCCGGAAGATAACCAGCGTACATCGTTGGCGATTTTCATCAGCGAGGCGGCCAGACCTTTCAGCGCCCCGTGTCCGTGAACCAGCGCATCGCAGGTGGCCAGCGCTTCGAATTTATTCGGCGACGTGACAAACGGTTGATTGGTCAGTTCCGCCAATGCTTTCGCCACGCGCACCGCATATTCCGGGTGCGTATTCAGGCCGGTTCCCACTGCGGTACCGCCCAGCGCCAGCTCGGCAATGTGCGGAATGCTGTTTTCAATGTGAGTTAAATTATGCGCCAGCATCGCCACCCAACCGGAAATTTCCTGACCCAGCGTCAGCGGCGTGGCGTCCTGTAAATGCGTGCGGCCAATTTTGACGATATCGCGATACGCATCCGCTTTTGCTGCCAGCGTTTTGTGCAGCACTTTCAGCTCAGGGATCAGCGTCTCACGCAGTTCAATCACCGCGGCAACGTGCATCGCGGTCGGAAACACATCGTTGGAACTCTGACTCTTGTTGACGTCATCGTTCGGGTGAACTTTACGCGCTTCGCCCCGCTCGCCGCCGAGAATTTCACTGGCGCGGTTTGCCAGCACTTCATTCATGTTCATATTGGTCTGGGTGCCGGAGCCGGTCTGCCAGATAGCCAGCGGGAATTCTGCCGGATGCTGCCCGGCAAGCACTTCATCAGCGGCGGCAATAATGGCGTTTCCGCGCTCTGCCGGCAGCAATCCCAAATCCATGTTCACACTGGCGGCCGCACGTTTGGTCAGAGCCAGCGCGTGGATCAGCGCTTCAGGCATTTTTTCAGAAGAAATACGAAAATGCTCCAGGGAACGTTGCGTCTGTGCACCCCAAAGCTTATCTGTCGGAACATCAATTGGCCCCATTGAGTCTTTTTCAATGCGTGTTGCTGCCATTACTGTCTCCTTAGATGCTTATTACGATGATGAATCAGGTTTTTTTGCAGGTTTTTGAATGCCGCTCGCGCTCCCACGCATCCGTTGGCGACGGATCAATTATAGTGACTTATAAGGCTGGCGTATAATTCGATTCGAGCCCCATACCAAAATTACGCGCTCAT
Organism: Rahnella sp. ATs2; assembly: GCF_051851855.1. Classification (NCBI taxonomy): domain Bacteria; kingdom Pseudomonadati; phylum Pseudomonadota; class Gammaproteobacteria; order Enterobacterales; family Yersiniaceae; genus Rahnella; species Rahnella sp. ATs2. The sequence continues at coordinate 5,142 of NZ_JBLYPL010000011.1, forward strand.
GGCACTTTTTGGGGCTTCGCAGTTGTAATGCCTGCTTTGGCATTGTTTACTAGGCGGCAATATTTTCTATTCAGGATGAAGCAATGCAAAAGATGCATAACGGTGTACAGAATTACGCCTGGGGCAGCAAAGACGCGCTGACCAAACTCTACGGAATTACCGACCCGCAAGACCGTCCGATGGCCGAATTATGGATGGGCGCTCATCCTAAAAGCAGTTCTCAGGTTGAGAATGCCAGCGGTCAGACCGTCTCTCTGCGTGATCAAATCAGCGCTGACCTTAACGGTCAGTTAGGGACTAAAGTCGCTAAACGTTTTGGCGAGTTGCCATTCCTGTTCAAAGTGCTTTGCGCCGATCAGCCACTTTCTATTCAGGTTCACCCAAGCAAAGGTGCCGCTGAAATTGGTTTTGCGAAGGAAAATGCTGCCGGGATCCCGCTGGACGCCGCCGAGCGTAATTATAAAGATCCGAACCACAAGCCTGAGCTGGTTTATGCCCTGACGCCTTTCCAGGCAATGAACGGTTTTCGTGAGTTGCGCGACATCGTTTCTTTACTGCAACCTGTCGCAGGCGCGCATCAGCTGATCGCCAGCTTCCTGAACTTCCCGGATGTTGACCATCTGCGTACCCTGTTTGCCGGTCTGCTGAGCCTCGAAGGTGAAGAAAAATCCCGTGCGCTGGACGTTCTGAAATCCGTGCTCGATGATCAACACGGCGAGCCGTGGGACACCATCCGCAGCATTTCTGAATTTTATCCAGATGACAGCGGCCTGTTCTCTCCGCTGCTGCTGAACGTGATTACCTTGCAACCGGGCGAAGGCATGTTCCTGTATGCTGAAACCCCGCACGCTTACCTGAAAGGCGTTTCACTGGAAGTGATGGCGAATTCCGATAACGTGCTGCGCGCCGGTCTGACGCCAAAATACATCGATATTCCTGAATTACTGGCCAACCTGAAATTCAATGCGAAACCGGCCGCTGAATTACTCACTACGCCGGTCGTAAAAGGCGCAGAACTCAACTTCCCGATCCCTGTCGAAGATTTTGCATTTTCAATTCACAGCCTTGCTGCAGAACCGCAAACGCTGGAACAGGACAGCGCTGCTATTGTCTTCTGTATTGAAGGCCAGAGCGTTCTGGCAAAAAATGATGAAACGCTGGTGCTCAGCCCTGGCGAATCATGTTTCTTGTCTGCCGGTGAGTCTCCGGTCACGGTCAGCGGTAACGGTCGCATTGCACGGGTGTTCAATACGCTGGTGAAATGATCTGAAGCCTAAACAAAATGGGGCTAACTGCCCCATTTTGATGATTTTTTTGCTGATTCAGCTACACTCTGAAGACTAATAACGCCGTAAGGCGTTTTTTATTTTCGGGATATTTCATAAGGATAAACAGAGATATGAAGAAGTCACTAGTCGCTGTAAGCGTCATTGTAGTCCTTGGCGCGGCCTGGACAGGCGTCTCCTGGTACACGGGTAAACTGATTGAGCAGCATATGGATGAGCAGGTCGCCAATGCCAACAGCCAGCTGCAAAGCGCTTATCCGAAAGCCGGTCTTAAAGTCAGCTATGAAGATTACCAGCGCGGATTGTTCAGCAGCAAAATGCGCATCGTGCTGCGTCCGGATGCTGCCGCTGCCACCGCAGGCAGCAGTGTGCTGAAAACCGGTGACGAAATTGCCTTTATCGAAACCATCGACCACGGTCCGTTCCCTGCCGCTCAGTTGAAAAAATTCAACCTGAACCCAAGCATGGCCTCTGTTCATTCCGAACTGCAAAACACGCCGACCGTTAAAGGCTTGTTTGATGTGACCAAAGGGAAATCCCTGGTTACCGTCGATACCCGCGTTTCTTATAGTGGCGCGAGTGCATCGGCGATTGACATCATTCCTGTGACGTACCAGAAAGACGAAAGCCAGCTGGCCTTCTCCGGCGGTACCATCAATGTGGATGTTGATAAAGACCTGACCGCCATGAAGCTCGATGCTAATACCGACAGCATCGCGCTGACGTCTAAAAACCAGTGGGGGCAACTAGAGAAAGTAACTCTGGCAGGTTTTAGCATGGACAGTGATACCCGTCAGGGTAAATTCCAGGTGGGCGTGGGCGATCAGAACCTGACCGTGAAGCAGATCCTGGTGAACGTTGATGGCAAAGACGCCGGTTCTCTGGACAACTTCAAGCTGGTCAGCAAATTCTCAGAAAACGGCAATAACATTGGCGGACAGCAAGATTACACCATCGATGCACTGAAAGTTCAGGGTCAGGATTTCGGTTCTGCAAAACTGACCCTGAAGCTGGATAAGCTTGATGGCGCAGCCCTGAAACAGTTTGCCGACAACTACAATCAGCAGTCACGTGAGTTGCTGATGAAGCAAGGTGAACTTGACCCTGCGGCTTATCAGCAGCAGGCTGCGGATTTACTGCTGGCAAATCTGCCGTTACTGCTCAAGGGTAATCCGACCATCAGCATTGCTCCGCTGAGCTGGAAAAACAGCAAAGGCGAAAGCAGCTTCAATCTGCTGCTGGATCTGAAAGACCCGGCTGCCACCCCGGCACAAACGCAAGATCAGATGCTGTCTCAGCTGGTGAATAAAGTGGACGCCAAACTGACGATCCCTCTGCCAATGGCGACTCAGGTGACCACTCAGGTTGCGCAGATCGAAGGCTATAATGCTGACGACGCCACTAAACTGGCTCAGCAGCAGGTTCAGGGGCTGGCGGCGATGGGTCAGATGTTTAAACTGACCACAGTGAAAGACGACACTATCACCAGCAGTTTCCATTACGCTGACAATCAGGTTGACCTGAATGGCCAGAAAATGACGTTGCAGGAATTCGCCGGGCTGTTCGGTATTCTGGGTGGGCCAGCAACGCCAGCCCCGACGCCTGAGCAGGAAACCCCGGTAGCACCCGTTCCGGCTCAGTAATCTGTAACGACAGAGCTCATATTACTGGAACTGATCAAAGCCCGTTGAAAAACGGGTTTTTTTTATGCGTCATAAGCCTACAAACCCCTGCGTTTTATCCGGTAAAAGAGTGATATGATTCACACAATCAATTTTTTACCATAGGATTTTCAGGCGTGACCACTCCTACTGACCTCCTTCGTCTGCAAGACGTCTCTTTTACACTCAACAATATTCCGCTTCTTGAACCTGTTTCCCTCACCCTCAATCCGGGTGAATTCACCTTACTGACCGGCCCTTCGGGCAGCGGTAAAAGTACGTTGCTGAAGATCGTTGCTGCGTTGCAAACGCCGACCGGCGGGAAGCTCTGGTTTAAAGGTGAAGATATCGCGCAAATTAAGCCCGAAACCTACCGCCAGCGGGTGTCCTATTGCTTCCAGACACCATCGCTGTTTGGCGAAACAGTGTATGACAACCTCGCCCTGCCTTATCAGATCCGCAATAAAAAGCCTGATGACGCGCAACTTCGCGACTGGCTGAAACGGGTGAATTTATCGGAGGATATGCTGACCAAGCGAACACAGGAGCTTTCCGGCGGAGAAAAGCAGCGTGTCGCCCTGCTGCGTAATCTGCAATTTATGCCGGACGTATTGCTGCTTGATGAGATCACCAGCGCACTCGATGAAGAAAATAAGAAAAACATCAACAAGATCATCGCGGATCTGGCTGACAAAGAGCGGATCGCCGTATTGTGGGTAAGCCATGATCAGAATGAAATCCGCCACGCGAAACATGTCGTCACTTTGACCCGTCATTCACAAGGAAGCGCGGCTCATGAATCAGCATAATATTACTAACCAGTCACTGGCTCTCGCACTGATCCTGGTGGTCGTCGCCCTGCTGGTCAGCAAAAAAGAAAAACTCGGTCTCGAAAAAGACATTATCTGGAGCGTCGCCCGCGCCGTCGTGCAGTTAGTGATTGTCGGCTATGTGCTCAAATACATTTTCGATATCAATAACAGTGTGTTAACGGTACTGATGGTTTTGTTCATCTGCGTGAATGCCGCACTGAACGCCAAAAAACGCAGCCGCAACATTGATAACGGTTTTATTATTTCGTTTATCGCGATCACGACTGGCACCGCGCTGACCCTGTCCATTCTGATCCTGAGCGGCTCGATTGAGTTTCTGCCCATGCAGGTTATCCCGATTTCAGGAATGATTGCCGGTAACGCGATGGTGGCGGTAGGGTTGTGTTACAGCAATCTGAATCAGCGCTTTCTCGATAATCAGCAAAAAATCCTCGAGATGCTGAGTCTGGGTGCGCCGGTAAAAATGGCTTCAGGGCAGATTATTCGCGACAGTATTCGTGCGGCGATGATCCCGACGGTCGATGCCGCCAAAACGGTGGGGATTGTGAGTTTACCGGGGATGATGTCAGGGCTGATTTTTGCGGGTATCGATCCGGTGAAAGCGATCAAGTATCAGATTATGGTGACGTTTATGCTGCTGGCGACCGCCAGTTTATCGACAATTATTGCCGGTTATCTGTCTTATAAACGTTTCTACAATGACCGTGCTCAACTGCGCGATTTGCAATCATCATAATATTTTCTTGCCCGTCAGCGGTTTCACTGGCGGGCACTCTGCCTTTACGGCGTTATAAATCCGATAACGCCTGACGCAAATTCACTTCCCCGGCTGCCTCATCGTCAAGATCCAACACCCCTTCCAGATCGTCGAGATGTTCCTGCATGATTTCTGCCGCCAGGGAGTTGTCACCGGCTTCCAGCGCATCAATGATCGCCTGATGCTCATCACACTGGCATGAAGGAACTTCATTACGCTGATACAGCGCGACAATCAGGGAGCTGCGCACCATCAGATTCGACAGAATTTCACTGAGCACATCGTTACCTGAAATTTCGCCCAGTATCAGATGGAACTCACTTAATTCCCGCACGACGGCACGGCGGTCTTCAGACGATACCGCTTCTCGCTCACCGCGCAAATGGGCAGTGATCCGCTGACGATGACGACGGATCACATCCTGTCCGATGCATTCCACAATGGCGCGTTCAATAGCACGGCGGGCAATAAAGACTTCGCGCGCCTCTTTCGCCGTGGGCTGAGCCACCATCGCGCCGCGGTTAGGTTCGATGGTGACAATACGCTGTAAAGCCAGACGTTGTAACGCCACCTGAACATGATTGCGGTTAGCGCTGAGTGCCTCAACGAGTTGAGATTCGACCAGACGTGTGCCGGGACGCAGGCGTTGCTGGGCGATGGCTTTTGATAAAACGTCGACAATGCGCTGAACTTCCAGCTGCTTGGCGGTTGTAGTTGGATTACTCATGGAATGCTAAATGGCCTCTTTCTGGCAGTTTCCCTGCACGCTAACATCAACCGTTTGCTTTCGTCATTAGTAAATGACGTGCAGTCCCAAATCATGCAAAAAATCCTAGGAAATAGCACTTAACATTCATAGTAATTATCATTCCAGCACACATTCCCAATATCCCCGCGATGACCTTCCGTATCCTTGCTGTACCTCACGCTATGCAGATAAATGTTCAGAACATGTAAAGTAAGCGCACCAACGTATTGAAAACAGGACAATAATGAAACACACACTTTTGAAACATTTACTCAATTTTATCGTATTAGCACTGGGAGCCGTCTTCACTGCATTGGTCATCTGGCTGGATGTGGCTGTATTCAAAGACGGTGTGCAGGAAATTTCCGCCACTGAAATCCTGCAGGAACTGACACTGCTGGCCATCAGCGCACTGTTTTTCCTGCAGGCCAAAAAACATCCGGCCTTGCGCGGCGGCATGATCCTGATTGGCGGGTTCTTCTTCTGTATGCTTATCCGCGAACTCGACGCCTTATTTGATCAGATCCACTATGGTTCATGGGTCTATTTTGCCAGCCTGATCGCGGTCTATTGTATTGTCTGGGCATGTATCACACCGAAAACCAGCCTGCGCGGATTGTCCGCTTTTCTGGCCCATCCGGCCTGCCATTATATGGTTTGCGGTCTGGTGCTGATCCTGGTCTTTTCCCGCGTCTTCGGAATGAACCTTATCTGGAAAGCCGTGATGCAGGGCGACTATGTCCGGGAAGTGAAAAATATTGTCGAAGAAGGCACCGAAATGATGGGTTACCTGTTGTGCCTGGGTTCTGCCATTGCTTTCTGGAAACGTAGTGAGCCGCTTAAAACGCTGTAAACCGCTATCTGCTAAAAACGATAACTGTTAAAAAAAAGCCTGATGCGAGTTTATGCAGCAGGCTTTTTCATTCATATCCGCCAAGGCAAGACGCCTTCAGGAAGACGACGCGCGAACAGCGAGGCGAGCAGCATAAATCCCAGCACGACGACAATCATCAGACATCCCACTGCAGCGGCCAGGGTTGATGAACCGCCTTCATCCAGAAAGACAATCATCGGCCCGAGGGTTTGAGTGCCGGACGTCACCAGCAAAATCGACACCTGAATTTCATTGAGTGCGGTCAGGAAGACCAGAATAGTTCCGGCCATCGCCGAAGGCGCGGCCAGCGGCATCAGAATATCGCGCATTCTTCGCAGGAATCCCGCACCAAAGATTTGCGCGGCTTCATCCAGCGAGCGTTCGATCTGGGCGAATCCGGCCAGTGTCGGGCGCAGCACCAGCGCCATGAAATTCGAAAGATATGCCGCCAGAATGATCCAGACGGTGCCGTAAAGGCTGATGTGCAGCAGCGGCAATGGCCTGAGGAAAAACAGGATCGCCGCAATGCCCGTGACAATCCCCGGCAATGCGTACGCCAGTTCGGTGGACAGCTGCAAAATCCGCACCAGACGCGTACGTTGCCAGCTGAGAAAATAGGCCAGAAACAGCGAAACTAAGGTCAGTATCAGCGCGGTCATCACGGTCAGCCCCAGACTGGTGATAAATGCGTGTCGTATAGCCGGATAGCCAAACAACGCATTAGCGTAATTGCTCAGCGTCAGGCTTTGTACCGTCAGCGCCTGACCAAAGCCGGTTGTCAGCGAGGTGGTCAGCAACGCGGACATTGGCAGTATGAGCGTCAGCACCATCCATCCCCACACGGCTACCTCAACCGGCAAACGCCAGCGACCGAGTGTCTGATGCAACGCCCGCGGCGTACCGGTGACCCGCACATCCTGTCGGCCGCCCAGCCAGCGGCTGAACATCAGTCCGGCCAGCGTAATCGCGGCAATCAGCAATGAAAGCACGGCCATATCCGCCAGAGCCGATGCGCCCACGCTGTTGAGCTGCTGATAAACCAGCGTGATAAGCGTCGGGATCCGCCCCGGAATACCGAGCATCGCCTGAATACCAAAATTGCCCGCGGAGGTGACAAAAGAGAGTGCCGCACCCGCAAAAATGGCCGGACGTACCAGCGGCAAAATCACTGTAAACAGCACCTGCCAGGGTTTAGCTCCGCCGCTGCGTGCCGCTTCCACCAGTTCAGCCGGAAGCCTGCGTAATCCTGCACGCACCATAAGAAACACCAGCGGCGCGTTATGCAGCCCCAGCAAAACGATAATACCGGTCAGCGAATACAACGGTGAAGGTGAACCGGCGGGTAAACTGAGTCCCAGGAATTGCAAAACCGGGCTCGACGGTGAAAGTGCCTGCACCCACGCCAGTGCCGTAACCTGCGGCGGGATCATCAGTGGCAGAATAAAGGTAAATACCCATGCCTGCTTACCGCGCAGATTGGTCAGCGCAATCAGCAGCGCCGCCACCGTACCCAGCAACATCGCCAGAAGTGTTGAGATAATGGCAATCGTCAGCGTATTCACCGTGGCGGACACCACTTTGCGGGTACCCAGCAGATGCATAAATCGTGTGACGTCCGGCACGCCATCGGGGGCAATTGCCGCCCATACCAGCCGTGTGAGAGGCGCTATCGATAATATGCCTATCAACAGCGTCAGTCCCCAGAGCACCGCTTTCTCACTGCCCGGCCACCCACGACGCGAAGGGGTTACCCGGCGCTGGATTTCACTCATCACGCTCATTTATCTGCCCTTTGTGCTGTCAGCCACCAAAGATTTCAGTGAATTTTGCGCGGACTTCTTTGTCGTCTGCGACTGCTTTATCTGAATCGAGGGTCAGCAGTTTGAACGAATCCATCGGAGCAAATCCTTCGGGCGCCGCAACGCCGGCATCAATCGGACGGTTGCCCTGCTTCGCCACGAGTTGCTGACCCTGTGGCGACAGCATGAAATCGACAAACGCTTTTGCTGCCGGCACGTTATGCGCTCCGGACAGTATCGCGACCGGTTCCGTCACGAAAGAAGCCCCTTCTTTCGGATAAAACAGATCTATCGGTGAGCCCTGTTTTTTGGCACGGATAATATCGGCGTCAGTGATCACACCGTATTTCGCCATTCCACTGGCGACCGCCTTCAGCGCTGGACCATTACCCCCTTCCGGTGTAATACCGTTTGCCGCCAGTTTCTGATAGAACGCCCAGCCAATATCAGGCGTATTAATCGCCGTATGCAGATGATATAACGCCGCCCCGGAATACAGAGGACTTGGCACGGCCACCTGACCTTTGTTTTGTGGATCGGTCAGCGCCATCCAGCTGTCTGCGGGTTTGGCATTTTTAGTGTTATAGGCAATCACCGTGGCAATGATTTTGGTGCCAAACCATGTTTTATCTTTGTCATAGAAATTCGGGCTGATATTCCCCACCGGTGCATCGGCATAAGCCATCAGCTTGCCGTCTTTTTTCAGCGCACCCAGATTGATGGAATCCGCGACCAGCAGCACATCAGCTTTCACATCACCGGCCATCATTTCCGTCTGCAACACATTCATTAACTGCGTGGTGCCATTACGCGTCCATTCCACCTGTACATTCGGATATGCCGCCTTAAAGGCATCGATGGTCTGTTGCGCGATTTCAGGAGCCTGCGAGGTGTAAACCACCAGTTTGCCTGAAGCAGCATCTGCGGCGTATGCCGGAGCTGACAGCGCCACTGCCAAAGTAAAAGTCAAAGCAGAAGACGTGAATTTTATTTTATTAAACATGTTCGTAGCCCGGTCCTTAAGAAATGAAAATTACTGAGGAATGATCCAGCCGTCAGTGATGACAAAAGTGACATTGTCACCAATACACCAAAGTCTGCCGGCAGATGAATGCAGTGAAAGCCGAAGTTCGGGGGCGCTTAAGGGTTCAACGTCATACTGATGATATCCCCCGCGATAAATCACCCGGGTGATACGGGCAGCGATACCCTGTTCACCGGCCTGAGCAAAGCGTAAATCATCGGCGTGAACACAAACTTGTGCGCAGGGAACCGGAGTCTGGTCAGGTGATGCCCGCAAGCGGACTCGCCTCCCCAGAATCTCAGCCAGAGCACTGCCGCTTTCTGCTGGCAGGATGTTCTGTGCCGGAATAACGCGACCGTCGTCGATAAAGGACGCAACCATGGCGTTAGCCGGTTCCCGATATAACGTTTGCGGTGTCGCGAACTGCATGACCTTACCTTCATTCATCACCACAACGCGGTCAGCAATCGCCATCGCTTCCTGCTGATCGTGCGTGATATACAGCAACGTCGCGCCGGTATGCTGATGAAAACGGCTGAACTCCTCCTCCATCGCTGCACGCAAATGCACATCGAGATTCGCCAGCGGCTCATCCAGCAGCACCACACCGGGGCGTGTCACCAGGCAACGCGCGAGTGCCACACGCTGCCGCTGACCACCGGACAGATCCGCAGGACGACGCGTCGCATAATCACCTAAACCGACCAGCGCCAGCGCATCCTGCGTTCTGGTGCGGCGTTCATTACGATCCATTCCCGCCACTTTCAGGCTGTACGCCACGTTCTCCTCAACAGACATGTGCGGCCATAGCGCGTAATTCTGAAACACGATGCCCAGGTCACGTTTCTCCGGCGCCACATGAGTGTCAGATGATGAAAACAGACGATCTCCCACGGTGATCGTACCGCTGCTGACCGGCTCAAAACCGGCAATAGTGCGCAGTAAAGTCGTTTTTCCGCAGCCGGAAGGCCCGAGCACTGCCACGAACTCGCCGTGCCGGATATGCAACGAAACATCATTTAACACCGGCTGTGTGGTGAAGGATTTGCTCAGGTGGGAGATCTGGATAGCAGACATGCGTCGGAGGTTTCCTCAGTGCGCCAATGGCCTGTTCGATGAGGAAACAAATTACTGCGGTTTTGTGACTGTTTTATGAACCGGTGGCGAAGGTTTGGTTTGACTGATGTTTCAGTGAGTTATTTTTTGCGAGACATCGCGGAGGAAAACACCGTCCATCTGATCACGGTGAAAAAGAGGGACAGAATGCTTGTTCGTGATCACACGAAACGGCGGAAGCAGGCAGAAATACGAGACAGCTTCCGGTTTAAAAAGAATCATAAATGATTACTTCCTATTTGAACAAAGAGTAATCATACTCCACCGCAAGGAAAGCGATTGTGTACGACGTAACCCTGTTGCCCAGTGCTCAGAAAACACTTCTGAAATTGCCGATGACACTTTATGCCGCTATCGTTGATGCACTGGAAGATCTTGAGAACTACGGAGCTGATCTGCAAGAACCCTTAGTAAGATATGTTGGAAAAGGATTACGAGAGATTCGGGTTACCAGCCGGGATGGTCTGGGCAGAGCATTTTACTTTTTTATGAAGGGTCGCCGTATTTATGTCGTCCATATACTTCATAAAAAGACGGATAAGACGCCTCCCCATGATTTAGAGCTGGCTATAAAACGTATGAAAACGGTCAAAAGGAATGAAGCATGATTGACGATGATGATGACTATGAACTGATCCCCTTTAGCGTGGTGAAAGCGGAAGCGATGAAGAATCCCGAGTTTGTCGCCGCTTACGCCGCACACAAAATGCATAAAAAAATGGTCGCAGATCTTAAAGCCATGCGAATTGCAGAATCCCTGACACAGCAAGACATTGCACGCCGCACCGGGCTTAAAAAGCAAAATATTAGTCGCCTGGAAAACGGTGTCGCGTCCCCAACTCTGACCACCATCAGCCGTTACGCCGTCGCACTCGGCGGCACCTTCGAGTTCAAAAAACTCAGCTGACCACCTGACTGTGCGCGCCATACGCGGCGATAAACTCTCCGGCAATGGCTATGGCGATTTCTGCGGGGAGTTTGCCGCGTACATCAGGCAGCCCGACCGGGCAGCGCATTCTCGCCAGCTGCTCATCCGAAATCCCTTTCCCCGATAACCGGTAGTCAAAGCGTTTACGCTTAGTCTCCGAGCCAATCAGTCCGAAATAGCGGAAATCTCCACGTTTGAGGATCCGCTCGCTCAGGGCGAAATCCAGCTGATGATCGTGCGTCAGCACCATGAAATAACTGCCGGCGGGCATCTGCGCCACGGTACCTTCAGGTTCTTCATCGACGATGCAGGTAATTTGTGGATCCACTACCACGGGAAATTCACTGGCACGGGCATCTACCCAGGTAATACGGCACGGCAACGTGCTGAGAATATTCACCAGTGCCCGTCCGACATGCCCCGCGCCATAGACCACCACGTGCGGCTGCGGTTGCCCGAGCGGTTCGAGCAACACCGACGCCATGCCGCCGCAACATTGCCCGAGGCGGGCTCCTAAGGAAAAGCGTTCGAAACGGGAGATTTTCGCTCCAGATGCAAGCATTTCACGGGCAATGCTGGTCACCTGAAATTCCAGATTACCGCCGCCAAGCGTATAAAATATCTGGTCAGCGGTGATCAACATTTTACTGCCCGCATCACGTGGCGTGGAGCCCTGATTCTCGACCAGAGTCGCCACCACAAACGGCTCGCCGCGCCGTTGCAAATCATGCAGACGGGTTATCCAGTCATCAGTACGCATGAAAACCTCCGTTAGCCGGTAACGTTGACGCGTTCGGCAGAATCACAAGTGACAACGTCACCTGAAAAATGTAACTGATTCACGCCGTTAAGCACTCTTTCGGGCGTGGCGGGCGCATCGATATGCGGATGCACGCGGTAATCAGCAAGACTGGCAACGGCGTCTTTAATTGCACACCAGACCGAAATCCCAAGCATAAACGGCGGTTCACCGACGGCTTTGGAATGGAAAACCGTGTCTTCCGGGTTCTTGCGGTTTTCCACCAGTTTCACCCGCAGATCTTGCGGGATATCACCAATAGCCGGAATTTTGTAGGCTGCCGGACCACTGGTCATTAACCGCCCTTTGTCGTTCCACACCAGTTCTTCCGTCGTCAGCCAGCCCATGCCCTGCACAAACCCGCCTTCCACCTGACCGATATCAATCGCCGGATTGAGCGAATCGCCAACGTCATGCAGGATATCCGCCCTGAGCAGTTTGTATTCTCCGGTCAGCGTATCGACCAGCACTTCCGCGCAGGCTGCGCCGTAGGAGAAGTAATAGAAAGGATGTCCGGCGGCTTTGCTGCGGTCGTAAAAAATCTTCGGCGTTTTGTAATAGCCGGTACTGGACAGTGGCACCTGATTCAGCCAGCACTGTGTGGCAACCTGTTCAAAACTGAAATACTGATCGTTAACCCGCACCTGACCGTTACTGAAAGTGATGTCCGTTTCCTGCGCATCATGAACACGCATCAGCATCTCAACCATGCGGCCTTTGATAATTTCCGCCGCATTTTGCGCGGCCTTACCATTCAGGTCAGCGCCGGATGACGCTGCGGTTGGCGACGTATTCGGCACTTTGCCGGTATCAGTGGCGGTGATCTGAATACGGCTGATATCGACCTGAAACACCTCGGCTACTACCTGCGCAACTTTGGTGTTCAGCCCCTGTCCCATTTCGGTGCCGCCGTGGTTGAGCTGAATACTGCCGTCGGTATACACCAGTACCAGCGCGCCGGCCTGATTGAGGAAACTGGCGGTAAATGAAATACCAAATTTTACCGGCGTCAGCGCCAGACCTTTTTTCAGATAACGGTTGTGGCGGTTAAATTCTGTGACAGCGTCACGTCTCGCCGTATAGTCTGCACTCTTTTCCAGTTGCGCCGTCATCTCATGCAATAAGTTTTGCCCGACCGGCTGGTGATAATGGGTAACGTTGCGGCTTTCCTGACCATAGTAATTATTTTTACGCACGGACAGCGGATCCAGCCCCAGTTCACGGGCGATGTGATCGACAATGTGCTCAATCGCCACAATACCCTGCGGCCCGCCAAATCCGCGATAAGCGGTATTCGACGCCATATTGGTTTTGCAGCGATAACCGGTGATCAGCGCATCGCCGAGGTAATAGGCGTTATCAGAATGAAACATCGCGCGATCGACGATAGAACCGGAGAGATCCAGCGAATAACCGCAGTTAGCCGCCAGTTTAATGTCGATGCCGTGAATGACGCCCTCATCAGTAAACCCGACGTCATAACTGACGTGGAACGGATGACGTTTACCGGTGATCAGCATGTCATCCTGACGCGTCAGACGCATTTTCGCCGGACGTCCGGTCAGATGAGCCGCCAGCGCCGCAAGGCAGGCCGTCCCCGCCGCCTGCGTCTCTTTGCCACCAAAACCACCGCCCATGCGACGCATATCAACCACCACTTTGTGCATCGGTAAATCAAGCACCGAGGCCACCAGCTTTTGCACTTCGGTCGGATGTTGTGTCGAGCTGTACACCAGCATCGCACCGTCTTCACCAGGCATCACCGAAGCAATCTGCGTTTCGAGATAAAAATGCTCCTGGCCGCCTATTTCCAGTTCACCTTGCAAACGGTGAGGCGCGCAGGCCAGCGCCATTTCAGCGTCCCCGCGTTTATGCTGATGCGGCTCCTCCACGTAATGTTCCAGCGCCAGCGCCTGTTTCACGGTCAGTACGGCGTCTCGCGGCTGATATTCCACTTTCGCCCGCGCGACTGCGGCACGGGCGGCCTCCATTGAGGTTGCTGCCACCACCAGCACAATCTGGCCGACATAATGCACGATGCCCCGCGCCATCAGCGGATCACCAAAAGTGAGCGGCGCAATGTCCGGATCCCCTGGTACATCTTCGGCGGTCATCACCCGCACCACACCGGGCACGGCGTAACAAGGTCCGGTATCGATATGCAAAATGTCGGCGTGCGCATGCGGGCTGAGCAGCGGCACCAGATGCAGCTGATGAGGGAATTCCAGCCGGTCATCGACATACACTGCTTCGCCGCTGACGTGTTTATCCGCGCTTTCATGCTTCTGGCTTTTGCCGACGCCGCTCTGCAATCCTGAGCGGAACAGCGTCTCCATTTCCTGTTGCGAAAGAGCCGGTTTAGATTCAGACATAGTGAGTTACCCGCATCAGGGTTTCAGGAGAAGTCATTTCGATATGACAGCGGCGCAGCAGGTTTTTCGCCACCTGCATACGGTATTCGCGACTGGCACGGAAATCGCTGATAGGCGTGAAATCTAGCTCCAGCGCCTGACAGGCACGCTCGATAGTCGCCGTCTGCCAGGGTTGACCGAGCAGTTGTGCCTCGCAGGAAATAGCGCGCTTCGCCACTTCCGCCATGCCGCCGAACGCCACGCGGGCATGTATCACCACGCCTTTTTGCACTTCGATGTGTAAAGCCGCACAGACGGCCGAAATATCATCCTCCAGCCGTTTCGACACTTTATAAATCCGCAACTGACGCGCCACGCCAGAGTTGCGCGGGATACGAATTTGTTCGATAAATTCGCCGGGCTGTAGCGCCGTTTTGCGATAACCGAGGAAAAACTTATCGAGCGGCAATTCACGTTGTTCCGCGCCCCGCCGCAGTAACAACGAAGCACCCAGCGCCAGCAGCACCGGTCCGCCGTCACCAATGGGCGAACCGTTGGCAATATTGCCCCCAAAGGTGCCCTGATTACGGATTTGCTGTGAGGCAAAGCGTTCCAGCAACTCGCCGAATTCAGGGAATTCATCGTGTAAGACCGACATACAGTCGCTCAGCGATGCCGCCGCACCAATGTGAATAGCCTGACCGGTCAGCGTAATAACTTTGAGTTCGGGAATATGGCTCAGCGAAATCAGTTCAGGCAGACGCTGATAGCGTTGAGTGACCTCCAGCGCCAGATCCGTCCCCCCGGCCACCAGTCGGGCATCAGGTTGAGCAAGATAACGGTCGGCCAGTTCATCAATACTGACCGGTTCTCCTGTGGCTGAAATCGCACGGAGTTTGTCCAGCGTTAGCCGGGCATCGGCATCAAACTGATCCGGTTGCGGCGCGTCGCAAATGGCTTTCGCCGCATCCATGATCGGCCGGTAACCGGTACAGCGACAAAGATTGCCGGAAAGCGCGTGCTGAGTCTGTGGGACGCTGAATGTTTGCTGCTGTTTTTCCAGTGCAAACAGGGACATCACAAACCCCGGCGTGCAGAAACCGCACTGCGAGGCATGGTTATCCACCATCGCCTGTTGCACGTGATGCAGTTCGCCACGGTGTTTGAGATCTTCCACGGTGATCAGTTGTTTACCATGCACCGCGGGCATAAATGTCAGACAGGCATTGACGGTCCGGTAGGACAACGCATCACCTTGCGGTTCAGCCAGCACCACCGTACAGGCGCCGCAATCACCGGAAGCACACCCTTCTTTGGTACCGCAACGCCCTGCATCGCGGCGCAGATATTGTAATACCGTCGTGTCAGCGGGCAGATTTTCCGTGTGGATCCTGCCGTTCATCAGAAATTGGATCATGATCATATCCTTCAAAAATCACTGGTTTGCTCCCTCCCCTGCGAAGGGGAGGGTCGGGGTGGAGTTTCAAAGCAAAATCAAAGCGTTGATGTGTGCTTTGACCGGGTGTCAGCCCTTAATACCCCCTCCCGTCCTCCCCCTTCGCAGGGGGAGGAGCAAAGGCTTTACAGCCGTTCAGAATCAGTGTCGTCACTTCATCGATAATGTGCTCACGCGCCTGTTCATCGCCTTCAAAATTGCCGTACATATGCTTCACCTGAACCGCAAAATCGGCGTAATACTGCGTCACCGCCCAGATATGCATGATGAAAAGACGGGCATCCAGCGCGCGGATTTTGCCCTGCTCAATCCACTGATGGATCAGGTTCTCTTTGCCGGTGATATTCTGCGTGGCCTGCGGCCAGTATTTGTGAAGATAATGACCGCCTCCAAGCAATTCGCTGGTGAAAATGCGCGACAGTTCGGGCTGATCAAAACTGAAATTGAGTTTGTTACGGATATAGCGACTCAGCACCGCTTGCGGCTCGCTGAGCGACGGGTCAAACTGGATGATGTCGCCCCAGACTTTCAGTACTTTCTGCAAGAGTTCTTCGTACAACTCTTCTTTCCCGGCGATGTAATAGTGCAGCTGGGCTTTTTTGATCCCCGCACGCCGGGCAATGGCCTGGGTCGTCGCGCCCTGAAAGCCCTTTTCACTGAATTCCGCAATCGCGGCAGCGTGGATATTTTCCAGCGTGCGCTCGCGTGCAACACGGACTTTGCCACCGGTTTCGTTGTTCATCATGCGCAACATTCCCCCTGCAAAGCATTCCGCGCATAGACCTGTTCGCCATCGACATACGTGCAGTAAACATTGCGGTCGTCACCCAACGTCATCAGCACAAACAGCTTTTCGGCCAGCGTTTTGCTGTTGGATGCGCGCAATTTTTGTAATGCACTGACACCCGGTTCGAGCACTACGAAATCGGCCTCTTTACCGGCGTTGAAATTGCCAATCTTGTCGTCGAGATGCAGTGCCCGCGCGCCGCCGAGTGTGGCGTGATAGAAGGCTTCGAAGGCGGATAAACGATAGCGCTGAAGTTGTCCGACTTTATAAGCTTCCGACAGTGTTTCCAGCATATTGAAAGTGGTACCCGCACCGACGTCCGTGCCCATCCCGACACGCACCTGCTTCTGCCAGGATTTCTGCAAATTAAACAGGCCGCTTCCCAGAAACAGGTTGGACGTTGGACAAAAAGCAATGGTCGAATCCGTGTCGTGCAGGCAATCCCATTCGCTGTCATCCAGATGCAGACAGTGCGCAAACACACAGCGTTCGCCGGTCAGACCGTACTGATGATAAACGTCGAGATAATGCTGATGTTCCGGGTGCATCTCTTTCACCCACGACAGCTCGGCAACGTTTTCGCTCAGATGGGTATGCATGTAGACATCGGGGAATTCTTGTTTCAGCAGTCGAACTTTTTGCAACAGCTCCGGCGAAGATGTCGGCGCAAAACGTGGCGTCAGTGCGTAGCTCAGGCGCTGACGATTGTGCCAGCGCGCAATCAATGCGCGCGTATCACGCTCGCTTTCTTCAGGGGTTTCCAGCAAGGCATCGGGGGCGTTTTTGTCCATCATCACTTTGCCTGCCACCAGGCGCATATTGATGTCGGATGCCTCTTTAAACAGTGCGTCGACCGACTGCGGATGCACGGTGCCAAACACCAGCGCCGTGGTGGTGCCGTTGAGTAACAGCTGACCGAGGAAGAATTTCGACATGCGCTTTGAATAATCCGCGCAGTGATATTGCTGTTCGGTCGGGAAGGTATATCGGGTCAGCCACTCGAGCAGTTGCTCGCCGTAAGCGCCGATCATTTCAGTTTGCGGATAGTGGATATGCGTATCGACAAAACCGGGCACGATCAGTTTGTCGCGATAATCATCGATTTCCAGACCTGCGGTTTTTTGTGCCAGCGCCAGCCTGCCTTCACCCTCCTGCCAGCTGCCCAGCCAGACGATATGACCGCCGCTGAGCAACATCAGGCCGTCTTCGATATAGCGCACCTGCGCTTCAAAATCTTCCGGCCGCAACACCGGCTCGCGGATATCGAAGAAATTGCCGCGTACAGCGCGGGTGATGATCTGACTCATGGCATTTACCTTCTCTGCAACATTCACGTTCATGATTGATAACAGAACATGTGCAAAGCGTATGCCAAATCTGACCGATCGGTCAGACCGTGTGGATGTTTTTTAGGGTTAGAGGAAACTCTACTTCAGTAACACCTCATATTGCGGATTGAATTCGTCGAAGATCGGCAGTGCCGCCGCACCCAATGCTGCCGTGTCACTGCCGGACATGCCGAGACGGATGCGGGCACTTTGTGCGTAGCGGCTGCGGACCGAACTGTAGAGTGGTGTCAGACGCCGGATCAGCTTCTCCACCAGAGGCTTAGGCATCGTTCCGCCGATAACCACGCTCTGCGCATCGAACACGCATTCCATAATATTGATGGCCTGCAACGCCGGTTCGGCAGCGGTATCCAACCATTGATCAAACAGCTTTTCATCCACTTTAAGCAGGTCTTCCGGCATCGCAGACATCGGATCCAGACCGCAGGCTTCGTACGCGGCCTGCAAAGAAACATAGCGTTCCAGACAACCTTTGTTGCCGCAATAGCATTCCCGACCGCCCGGTTGCACCACAATGTGGCCGACCTCGCCCGCATTGTGTGCATGACCGGTGTAAATCCGCCCGTCGGTGAAGATACCTGCGCCGAGTCCGGTGCCGATATACAGATACACAAACGACGATAATTGCTTAGCCACACCGTGAAAACGCTCACC
This sequence comes from Rahnella sp. ATs2, assembly GCF_051851855.1. Classification (NCBI taxonomy): domain Bacteria; kingdom Pseudomonadati; phylum Pseudomonadota; class Gammaproteobacteria; order Enterobacterales; family Yersiniaceae; genus Rahnella; species Rahnella sp. ATs2. The sequence goes on from NZ_JBLYPL010000011.1 coordinate 23,564, forward strand.
AATGGCGGCGACGGTGGCATCGTTTTCCAGCGTCACCGGCCAGCCGGTCGCGGCGCTTAAACGGGCTTCAATATCAATGTGATCCCAGCCGTGCAGTGTGGTCGGCCCCTGTGACGAAATCCCTTCCACGCCAAACGGCCCCGGCATCACCACACCCATACCCAGGATTTTTCGCCAGTCAATTTTCACCTGTTGGCGCATTTCTTGCAGAACCTGATCGATAAGAGCCAGCGTGGGCTCTGGCTGAGGTTTCTGTACATGGATCAGTTTGCGAAAGCGGACGGTTCCCGTCAGATCCACCAGCACAATCAGCAGCGACTGATGATCAAGATGGATGCCGATAGAATAGGCGCTGTCAGGATTGAGTGTCAGTGGCGTTGCTGGTTGACCACGCCCTCCCGCACGGCGCGGCAGGTGGGATGACAAAATCCCCGCCTGCTCGAGTTCGGTAGCGATGTTAGAAACGGTTTGCGGAGTCAGTGACGTCAGCCGGGCAATTTCGGCACGGGTGAGTTCACCGTTAAGGCGAATGGCTTCAATCACCACCCGACGATTGTGAGCACGGGCGTGCTCAAGATTGGTGCCAGAAGTTGTTATCACGGCTTGTACCCCACAGGAGACCTGCGGGCAGTATGCTGTCACTGATTACAGCAATCAAATTGATTTTATAAATAACAGAATATGAATATGACGGTGCCATCACAGCTTTGAATGTTATTGCCATGTTAATAATAATCGCCAGTCACTATTCGCTTTCCAATGTTTTTAAGATTCACCTTCAGATCCAGTAGCACAATCCGGCAGGGACGCAGGGACTGGCAGAACTATGCCTTCCCATTTTTTTTAGCCGATTAAAGCAATCAAATTGATTTAATAAACTTAACCCTGTTTCGGAGAATGACGATGAGCCTACGACTTTCCCCTGCGGCCACCCTGTGTGCCCTCTCTGCTCTCACCCTGGGATATTCCGTCAATGCGCTGGCGGACACCACGCTCAGTGCCCTGTTTATGACGCAGGCGGCGTACAGCGAAGCGGATATCCGTGCCATGACCGCAGATTTCACTAAGCAGCATCCGGATATCAAAGTGAATCTCGAATTTGTGCCTTACGAAGCGCTGCATGACAAAATCGTTGCCGCACGCGGTGCCGGAGACAAAGGCTACGACGTGGTGTTATTCGATGCCATCTGGCCTGCTGAATTCAACAAATACGGCCTGTTGCAGGACGTGACGGCGCGTATTCCTGCGGACGAAAGCAACAAGATTTTTGACGGCGCGATTTCTACCGTGACTTACAAAGATAAACGCTGGGGAATGCCGTGGATCCTCGACACCAAATATCTGTATTACAACAAAGCCATGCTGGCTAAAGCCGGGATCACCACCCCGCCTGCCACCTGGGCTGACGTTGAGAAGCAATCTGAGATCCTCAAAGAAAAAGGCATCGTGAAATATCCGCTGGTCTGGAGCTGGTCACAGTCCGAAGCGCTGCTGTGCGACTACACCACGCTGGTTTCCGCGTTTAAGGGCGATTTCTATAAAGACGGCAAACTGAATTTCACCAATTCAGGCGCGATGAAAGCCATCAATTATATGAAAGAGACGCTGGATAAAGGGCTGACCAACCCGAACTCCCGCGAGTATCTGGAAGAAGATGTGCGTAAGTCATTCTCCAACGGCGATGCCGCTTTCGCACTGAACTGGACGTACATGTACAACATGGCCAACGACCCGAAACAGAGCAAAGTCGCGGGTGACGTCGGCGTGATCCCGGCACCGGGTGAAGCCGCAGGTGGCGCTTCAGGCGTTAACGGTTCGATGGGTCTGGGCATCGCCAAAGCCAGCGCGCATCCGGATCAGGCGTGGGAATACATCAGCTATATGACCTCGCAACCGGTACAAAATAAATACGCCAAACTGAGCCTGCCAATCTGGAAATCTTCTTATGAAGATCCGGCGGTACAGAAAGATCAGGAGCAGTTGATCGCCGCGGCGAAAACCTCGCTGAACGTGATGTTATCGCGTCCTGTGACGGCGGATTACTCACGTCTGTCGAACATTTTGCAGCAAAACATTCAGGCGGTATTGCAGGGTAAAACCCCGGCAAAAGACGGTATGGAAGCCGCAACAACTGCCGCTGACCGTTTACGTTGAGTTTTTAAAAGCCAACACAACGCCCTGAAGGTTCCGGCCTGACGGGCGTACCAACACCACGGAAATTCATTATGTTGACTTTACCCCAACGCGAGCGCCGTCAGGCCTGGCTGCTTCTGGCACCCATGCTGCTAATGATGTTTCTGCTGACTGCCTGGCCGCTGGCCCGCACGCTGTGGCTCAGTTTTACCGATGCCGGCCTGATTGGTGACGGTTCTGCGCCCAACTGGGTGGGCAGCGATAATTTTATCTATGCCCTGACGGATCCTGATTTTCGCGCTGCACTCTGGCGCACACTCTATTTCACCGTGGTTTCAGTGATTATTGAAGGCATTATCGGCGTGCTGGTGGCGCTGTTGCTGAACCAGCAATTTTGGGGACGAAGCGCCCTGCGCGTGCTGGTTATTTTGCCATGGGCTCTGCCAACTATCGTCAACGCGACGATGTGGCGGCTGAATTTCAATCCGGATTACGGCAGCATCAACGCCCTGCTTTCCCAGCTCGGGCTGATTGATACTTACCGCAGCTGGCTGGGTGACCCGTCTTCCGCCATTAATGCCGTGATGTTCGCTGATATCTGGAAGAACTATCCGCTGATCACCCTGCTGGTGCTGGCGGCGCTGCAAACCATTCCGGAAGATTTGTTCGAGGCGGCGCGACTTGACGGCGCATCAGCTTTCCGTCGTTTCCGTAAAATCACCTTACCGGCGATTGCCGCCCCGCTGGCCGTGGCGCTTATCCTGCGCACTATCGATGCGTTTAAAATCTTCGACATCATTTATGTCATGACACGAGGCGGCCCGCTCGACAGCACAAAAACCGTCAGTTTCTTTGTCTATCAGGAATCTTTCAGCTATCTGCGTGCAGGCAGCGGCGCGGCTTACGCCATTCTCATGACGCTGATCTGCGCCCTGCTTATTCTGATTTATATGGTGATGTTATTGCGCCAGCGTCGTTCAGGGAGCGCCGAATGAAACAGAAAATCCGGCTCGTTTTACGCTATTTCGCCGCACTGGTGCTGGCGGTGTCGATTATTGCACCGCTGTTATGGATGTTCCTGATGAGCGTCAGCTCGGCGGAAGACCTGACCCGTATTCCGCTTGAATGGCTGCCGCGCCACTGGGATTTCAGTCGTTACGCCAGCCTGCTGACCTTGCAGGCAGGTCAGCCCGGTGCATTGTTCTTGCACGCGCTCGGTAACAGTTTGCTGGTCGCCTGTGGCGCAACGGTGATTTCCCTGCTGCTGGCCATTCCTGCCGCCTACAGTTTTTCCCGTTATCCCGGTCGCGACGGCTGGCTGTTTGGCAGTCTGGCGATTTACATGGTGCCGCCGGTGGCCTTCGTGCTACCGCTGTACTTTATCCTGGAAAAGCTGACTCTGCTGAACACGCATATCGGGCTAATCCTGGTGTATTGCTCAATGATTTTACCGTTCCTGACCTGGATGCTGAAAAACCAGTTTGATGCGTTGCCGGTGGATATCGAACAGGCATCACGCCTCGACGGGCTTCGTTACTGGCAGGTGTTGTTACGCATCACATTACCACTGGCAAAACCGGCGCTGGGTGCTTCGGCGATGTTCGGCTGGTTGCTGGCGTGGGATGAATTTTTCTACGCATTGCTGTTTACCAACAATATCAACGCCCAGACGCTGCCGGTAACCATCGCTGGTTTCACTGCCGGGCGCGCCACCGATGACGGGCTGATTGCCGCCGTCGGCATTCTTGCGGCCATTCCGCCGCTCTTTATTGCACTCTGGCTGCAAAAAACGCTGGTCAGCGGGTTAACCGCCGGCGGCAGTAAGGGCTGATTATGAACATCAGGGAAACCTCATCAATGACTACCCGACCGGACACCCGCGCCACGCTGTACGTGGCGGGCAATATCAACGTGGATTTGATCATGAGCACGCTGCATGAATGGCCGAAAAAAGGCACCGAAGCGATGCTCGAAAGCAGCTCACTGCGCCCAGGCGGTTCTGCGGGAAACTGCGCACTGGCGCTCTCGGCGCTGGGAGCGCCCTTTCGTCTGGTGGCGAATCAGGGCAATGACCAGTTCAGCGACTGGCTGGCGGCTATGTTCCCGGAAAGCGCACCGCTCTGGCCGACCTACGATTGCGAAACCTCGCTGACCTTTGGCGTGACGCATCCGGATCACGAGCGCACGTTTTTCAGCAATCAGGGACATATCGTCCGTTTATCCATGCAGGACGTACTGGCACAAATCCCGCAAACCGCCCGGTCCGGTGACTGGGTATTGCTGTGCGGCACCTGGCTGTGTACCGCGCTTTACGCTGACTATCCGCAACTGCTGGCAGCGCTGAAACAGCGTGGTTATCAGGTGGCTGTCGACAGTGGCTGGCCGCCGGAAGACTGGAGCGACGCGTTACGTGAACAGGCGGCAAACTGGCTGCCATTCTGCGATGCGCTGCTGCTCAATGAAGTCGAAACGCTCGGGCTGGCGGACGCTGAAACGCTGGATCCTGCGGCGCTGGGGTTACTGTCGCAGATGGCTGAGAATGCTTTTTGCGTCGCGAAATGCGGGCCGGAGGGTGCGCGCTTATGGGCGAAAAACCTGACGTTGCATCAGCACGCTGAACCGGTCGATGTGGTCGATACCATCGGTGCCGGAGACAGTTTTAACGCCGGATTTTTATCCGCGCTGATTTATGGCCTGCCGCCTGCCACGGCGCTGAAATGGGGGGTGCGCGTCGCCGGTTGTGCGATCAGCAGTTCCCCGCGCCGTTATCCTGACTGGCAATCGCTTTTTGGCCTTGTGGAGAAAATCTAAATGGCTCTGGTTGAACTGGTAAAAGTCGCCAAACATTATGGCAAAGTGCAGGTCCTCAAACCGCTGGATCTGACCATTCCTGACGGCAGTTTCACCGTACTGGTCGGCCCGTCTGGTTGCGGAAAATCCACGTTGCTGCGCCTGCTGGCAGGGCTGGAATCACTGTCTGACGGCGACATTCTGCTCGATAAACAGCAGATCAATAATTTTGACCCTGCGGATCGTGATATTGCGATGGTGTTCCAGAGTTACGCGCTGTACCCGCATCTGACCGTGGCTGAGAATATGGCGTTTCACATGCAGGTGAAAAAAGTGCCAAAGGCTGAACAGCAAGCCAAAGTACAACAGGCCGCGAAAGTGCTGGGGATTGATCATCTGCTGAAACGTCTGCCAAAAGATTTGTCCGGCGGTCAGCGTCAGCGCGTGGCGATGGGCCGTGCGCTGGTGCGTAATCCGAAAGTGTTTTTGTTCGATGAGCCTCTTTCCAACCTCGATGCCCAGTTACGCATGGAATTGCGGGCAGAAATCAAATCCCTGCATCAGCAGTTCCGTACCACTACGGTGTATGTGACGCACGATCAGATAGAGGCGATGACGCTGGCCGATAATATCGTGGTGATGAAAGACGGTTTTATCGTACAGCAAGGCGACCCGCTGTCGATTTACGACAAACCGGTGAATACCTTTGTGGCACGTTTTATCGGCTCGCCACCAATGAATCTGCTCAATGGCGTATTCCAGAATATCGACGGTCAGCCGGGCGTGACCTGCAATCAGCTGTGGTTCGCACTGCCGCAAAAATGGGCGTTGCAGGCACGGCATTCCGAAGGACAGCCGGTTACCCTCGGCCTGCGACCGCACGATATCAGACCGGTGCAGCACAGCGTACAACCGGCAGCCACGCTGCGCTTGCTTGAAGTCACCGGTGAAAGCAGTCTGCTGCATATCGACTGGAGCGGTTTCCCGCTGCATGTTCAGTTTGCCGGACGCGCCCGCGTCAGCGCCGATCAGCCGTTGTATCTGGAAGCCAACAGCGAAGCGATCCATCTGTTCGATGCGGCGACGGGTGAAAGGCTGGCGGAAGTCTGAGTCTTACTCCTTTGTTCTCCCCCTTATCCGGGGGAGACGCTAAATCATTGACGCTATCCTGCGATGCGCTATGCTCAGACCTTGCCTGATTCATTAGCGCGCTTACCTTCTATGAGCTTCTTCTCAAACAAAAAATTCTCACTTCCGGCAGGTTCTGCGTTGCCACTGCTGGTCGCCGGGGCTTTCTTTATGGAAAACCTCGATGCCACGGTGATCGTCACCGCGCTGCCGCAAATGGCGAAAGATTTCGGCGTGCATCCGGTGGATATGAACATCGGCGTTTCGGCCTATATTCTGACGCTGACCGTTTTTATTCCCGCCAGTGGCTGGATTGCTAACCGTTTCGGCACGCGCAATGTGTTCTCGATGGCGCTTGTTCTGTTTACTCTCGCCTCCGTGCTATGTTCCGCCAGCGTCAGTCTCGGCACCTTTACGGCTGCGCGCATGTTGCAGGGATTCGCTGGTGCGCTGATGGTACCGGTCGGGCGTTTAGTGGTACTGAAAAATACGCAAAAATCGGATTTGATCCGCGCTATCGCCACCATCACCTGGCCGGGGCTGGTGGCGCCAATCCTCGGGCCACCGCTCGGCGGTTTCATTACCACTTACGCTTCCTGGCACTGGATTTTTATCCTCAATGTTCCGCTGGGCGTGGTCGCATTGTTGTTTGCACGCAGGCTTATCCCGCAGATCCCAGGCGAAAAAGGCGTGCCCTTTGATGTTACTGGTTTCGTACTGACCGGCATTGCCTGCCTCGGGCTGATCTTCGGGCTGGATAAATTCAACGAGGGGAATATTGACTGGAAACCGTTCGCCATGATCGGCGCTGCACTGATGACCGGCGCACTGGCAATATGGCATTCAAAACGTGCCGCGTATCCGCTGTTACCGCTGGTGGCGCTGAACATTAAAAGTTACGCCGTCACAATTTATGGTGGATCGCTGTTTCGCGTGGCCATCGGCGCCCTGCCTTTCCTGCTGCCGCTGATGTTCCAGCTGGCCTACGGCATGAGCGCCTTTGATGCGGGTTTGCTGGTACTGTCGGTCTTCGCCGGAAATCTGGCGATGAAGCCTTTTACCTCGGCGATTTTGCATCGTTTCCGCTTTAAGTCGATTATGCTGGTTAACGGCCTGCTGAATTCAGTGACTATTTTTGCCTGTGCGTTGCTCACGCCTCAGGTCCCGACCGCACTGACACTGTTACTGCTGTTCGCCAGTGGCATGACCCGCTCCATGCAGTTCACGGCACTCAATACACTGGCTTTTTCGCAGGTTCCGGCCGGGCAAATGAGCGGCGCGAATACGTTGTTTAATACGGCTCAGCAGCTTTCTACCGGCCTCGGAATTGCCATCGGCGCGCTTTCCCTGCGTATTGCCGGACACTTCTTACCGGCCAGCGAGACATTGCAGATCGACACGTTTCACATTGCCTTTATCATCATTGGTCTGTTTTCGCTGGCGGGCACGCTCGACAGCCTGACACTCGATAAAACCGCAGGCGATGAAATAAGGCGTAAAAAAGAATCTGTACCCCGACAGGCTGTGCCGGAAAAATAAAGGCACAGTCAGACTGAAATCACGTTTCCGAAAAATGGAGAAATACCATGGAATACCGTTTGTTAGGCCATTCTGGTCTGAAAGTTTCAGTTCTCAGCCTGGGCACCATGACGTTTGGTGGTCAGGGCAAATTTGCCAAAACCGGACAAACTGACGTCGGTACCGCCCAGCGCCAGATTGGATTGTGCCTCGATGCCGGCGTTAATCTGTTCGATACCGCGGATGTCTATTCAGGCGGTGAATCAGAGGTGATTTTAGGCAAGGCGCTGGGCAGCAAACGCCACGACGTGCTGGTCGCCAGTAAAGCCCGCTTCCCGATGGGCGAAGGCCCGAACGATCGCGGCTCATCCCGCCACCATATTCTGCGTGCCTGTGAAGCCAGCCTGAAACGTCTTAACACCGATTATCTGGATTTGTATCAGTTGCATGAATGGGATGGCCTGACGCCGCTGGAAGAGACGTTGCGCGCGCTGGACGATCTGGTTTCCAGCGGCAAAGTGCGTTACGTCGGCGTATCGAACTTTTCCGCCTGGCACATTATGAAAACACTGGGCGTAGCGCAGGCGAATCATTATATCCGCCCCGTCAGCCAGCAGATTCATTACACCCTGCAGGCGCGTGAAGCTGAGTATGAACTGCTGCCGGTGGCGCAAGATCAGGGACTTGGCGTACTGGTATGGAGTCCGCTGGCGGGCGGTCTGCTTTCCGGTAAATATCGCCGTAATCAGGCGGCACCTGAAGGCACGCGCCATCTGGCTGACTGGGGCGAACCGCCGGTGCGCGATGAAAGCGCACTGTACGATGTGGTCGATGTGCTGGTGGAAATCGCTGAAGCCCGCGGTGTGTCTGCGGCGCAGATTGCGCTGGCGTGGCTGATTGCCCGTCCGCAAGTCACGTCTGTCATTGTCGGCGCACGTACTGACGCACAGCTGCAGGACAACCTGCTCGCCGCTGACTTAACCCTCAATAACGAAGAAATTGAAAGACTTAATAAAGTCAGCCAGTTGCCTTTGTTGTATCCTTACTGGCATCAGGCGCAAACCGCACCCGACCGCCTTTCTGCGGCGGACTTATCGCTGATCGCGCCGTATCTGAAAAAGTAACCGCAACAAAATGATACGCACTGAGACCGGTTGATGATGCCGGTCTCGTTATTTTTGTGTTAATACTTACAGAGTTTCTTTTGTGCGCCTCAAGCGCACCTTGCTTAAAACAGAGGAATACCGGGATGATTATTTTTGTTACCGGCGCTACCGCCGGATTTGGTGCAGAAATCGCACGTCGATTTGTTAAAGAAGGCCACAAAGTGATTGCAACCGGTCGCCGTAAAGAGCGCCTGGATGATCTGAAAGCCGAGCTGGGAGACGCACTTTACGCAGTAGAACTGGACGTGACTAACCGCGCTTCCATTCAGGACGCTATCGACAGCCTGCCTGCTGACTGGCGTAACATCGACGTGCTGGTCAACAACGCCGGTCTGGCGCTGGGTCTTGAAAAAGCCGATAAAGCGTCGCTGGAAGACTGGGACAAGATGATCGACACCAATACCAAAGGTCTGGTGTACATGACCCGCGCAGTTCTGCCGGGCATGGTAGAGCGTGATATCGGTCATGTGATCAACATCGGTTCTACCGCAGGTAACTGGCCTTATGCTGGCGGTAACGTCTACGGCGCGACCAAAGCGTTTGTCCGTCAGTTCAGCCTGAATCTGCGCTCCGATTTGCATGGCACCCATGTGCGCGTCACCAACATCGAACCGGGCCTGTGCGGCGGAACTGAATTCTCTAACGTGCGTTTCAAAGGCGACGATGAGAAAGTCAGCAAGACCTATGACAACACCAACCCGCTCACCGCTGTAGATATCGCAGAATCGGTATTCTGGGTTTCAACCCTGCCTGCGCACGTCAACATCAACAGCATTGAAATGATGCCAGTCAGCCAGTCTCTGGCAGGCTTGCAGGTACATCGCGAAGCGTGATACTGCTTCCTGATTTACAACAAAAGCAGCTTCGGCTGCTTTTTTATTACCTGTTTTATTTCCTGCATTTTCTCAGGCCAACAAAAAAGGCACGGCAAACGTGCCCGCGCCTTTCTGATAACTGAATGCGTATTACGCGCTCAGCCAGCCCAGTTTAATCACGAACAGAATGGACAGCACAATCAGCGCTGCATTCAGTTCACGCGCACGACCGGTCAGCAGTTTTGCCAGCGTCCAGGTGATGAAACCAAACGCGATGCCGTTAGCAATAGAGTACGTGAATGGCATGGTCAGCGCAGTCACGGTGACCGGTGCAGCAACGGTAATATCTTTCCAGTCGATTTCTGCCAGACCGGAGGTCATCAGAACCGCGATGAACAGCAGCGCCGGTGCGGTTGCGAATGCCGGGACACTGCCCGCCAGCGGAGCGAAGAACAGGCTCAGCAGGAACAGAATTGCGACCACAATCGCTGTCAGACCGGTACGTCCACCGGCACTCACGCCCGCGGCGGATTCGATATAACTGGTGGTTGTCGACGTCCCCAGCAGAGAACCAAACAACGCAGCGGCGCTGTCAGCCACCAGCGCACGGCCCATTTTAGGGATATTGCCGTCTTCATCCGCCAGCCCTGCACGTTTGGTCACGCCAATCAGGGTTCCGGAGTTATCGAACACATCCACGAAGAGGAACGCGAACACCACGCTTATCAGCGAAACGTTGAATGCGCCCTTGATGTCCAGCTGCATGAAGGTTGGCGCAATCGACGGAGGCATAGACATCACGCCACCGAACGGAGAATACCCCAGGGCAATCGCCAGAACAGTCACGGCCAGCACGCCGATCAGCACCGCACCGGTGATTTTACGCGCTTCCAGCACCACAATCAGAATGAAGCCGAGCATCGCGAACAGCGGGCCAGGCTTGGTCAGGTCGCCCAGACCGACCAGCGTTGCCGGGTTAGCAATGACGATACCGGCGTTTTCCAGCGCAATCAGCGCCAGGAATAAGCCGATACCCGCCGCAATCGCCGAACGCAATGGCAACGGAATACTGCGGATAATCCATTCGCGGATTTTAAAAATAGATAACGCGAAGAAAATACAAGCCGAGAGGAAAACTGCACCCAATGCGATCTGCCAGGTGTAACCCATGTGCAACACGACGGTATAGGTAAAGAAGGCGTTCAAGCCCATCCCCGGCGCCAGTGCGATCGGGTAGTTGGCGATAAAGCCCATCAGTGCGGAACCGATTGCGGCAGCAAGACAAGTTGCCACAAATACAGAGCCTTTATCCATCCCCGTCGCGCCCAAAATAGACGGGTTAACAAACAGAATATAGGCCATTGCTAAAAATGTAGTCAGTCCTGCCACAATCTCAGTCCGCACGTTGGTACGGTGAGCTTTTAACTTAAATAGTTTTTCTAACATGAGAAGGTATCTCTTGGTCGCATGATCACGTTGAGTCTGGTTTTCAAACATGCACGCTTGTTATTAGTGTTGTTTTTCAAAACACGATCATGTGCCAGCGGTGCAAATGCCACCGTTCGCCCCGCTTTCCATCACTGATAGCGGCACACGAGCTAAAACGTGTTTTGACGAACCCTGTCATTTGCCCATTTTGACTGTAAAACAACCTGAGGTGATTGTTTTACAAAGGGGCATCGCACAATCTAGGAAAATTGAGTGATGCAGTCCATAATAGATATCTCACTTATTCACTGCATAAATTAGTACACCCATGTCCCCATTCTCCCGTTTTTCGCAATATTTTACTGAAGTCGCCCGAACAGGAAGTTTGCGCAAAGCGGCAGAAGTGCTGCATGTCTCCGCCTCGGCCATAAACCGGCAGATATTGCAGGCCGAACAGACGCTGGAAACCCCATTATTCGAACGCCTGCCCACCGGTCTGAAACTGACCTCTGCGGGCGAAATTTTGTTTGATGACATCCGACGCTGGCGAAAAGAATTTTCCCGCACAAAGGAACGGTTCGATGAGATCCAGGGATTGCGGCGCGGACACGTCACTATTTCGATGATCGCAGCACTCAGCGAAGGCATGGTGGCGGAGCTGATTGCGGAAGTAGGCGCAGAACATCCTTATCTGACATTTGATATTCGTATAGAAGACAGCCGGAATATAAGCGAACAGGTAAGTTCGGCGGAGGTTGATTTCGGATTGTTACTGGATCCGGTGGAGCATACCGGGCTTGAAGTGCGGGCTTTCGCAGAATTACCCATCGGCATTGCCATGCCGGTAGGACACGAACTTTCACATCAGGAATCGCTGTCTTTCAGCGATATCGCCTCCTACCGGCAGATCATTCCCTCGGAACCGCTGATGGTGAATGCCCGCGCCAGATTGCTGTACAACCGCTATCAGCTGCTGGAAACACCATCGATCGTCTGTAATGACGTGCGCATGATGCGCGAACTCATTCGTAAAGGTGCCGGTGTTGGCGTGCTCAGCCTGCTGGATGTTTTGCCTGATTTACAGGAAAAGCGGCTGACGTTTGTGCCGCTGCAGGGACGGACAGCCAAACCGCTGACGCTGGCTCTGTGCGTTGCGCCCCGCCGTCAGCTGTCCCGCGCTGCGCAAATCGTGATTCAGAAAGTCATTGTGCTGATGGAAAGGTTGTCGCAGTAATCGCTTATGACGCTTTCCAGCCTGAAATGATGATCAGCATCCCCGCCAGCGCCACGCACGCGCCCAGCCAGTCGGTGGTGCTGAGTTTTACGCCATCGATAAACCGCAGCCACAACATCGCGGTCATGACATACACACCGCCGTAAGCCCCGTATACCCTGCCGCTCGCCGCCGGATGCAGGGTCAGCAGCCAGACAAACGCCGCCAGACTGAGAGCCGCCGGAAGCAGCAGCAATATACTGCCCCCTTTGCGCAGCCAGAGATAAGGTAAAAAGCAGCCTATGATTTCCGCCAGCGCCGTGGCAAAGAAGAGTAAAGATGTTTTGAGCATAGTTGAGCCAGGTTTACAGTGCGGACTTCAATAAGATATCAACCAGTTTACAGGCAAAGGGTGACGCCATTCAGGTGGGTGTTATAATTCAATGATTCGCCTGAGCGATGTGTAAATTAAAAGGATTAGCTAATGAATACAACGTTTATAACCCGACTGACGCGCGCCATGCTTCCTGTTGCTTTGCTGGCCATGACCGTCGGCTGGCAGGTTCCTGTGCAAGCTGCCACCAACTGTGCGGGGGGAACCTGTGTCTTTGGCGGTACCGGCAATGATGCCATGACCAACGAAGAAGCACGTCAGAGCAAAGAACAGTGGAATGAAACCCAGCGTCTGCGTGCGATGAAAAATCAGCGCAACGAGAAGGATTTCTCCAAATATGACAACGCCATAGATCTGCGCGATAAATGTGAAGCCAGCCAAAACATCAATGCGTACTGGGAACCGAACACTGAACGCTGCCTCGACCGCCGTACAGGCCGTCAGCTGATGGCGCCGTAATAATTTCCTTCCAGATTGTCTCTCACCCGTGGCGGTAAATCTTACCGCCACGGCATATCTGCTAAACTTATTCTTTAGATAATTATTTTCTTCTCATAATAAGTAATTCGCCGGTTCTCATAAAAGGAATGAATGATGAAAAAGACACTCTTAGCTGGTCTCGCTGTCGTGATGTTTGCACCTCTGATGGCACAGGCATCCTGTGAAAGCGTCAAAGCAGACATTACCCAAAAAATTGTGGCAAACGGTTTGCCTGAATCCGGGTTCAAACTGGACATCGTTCCTAACGATCAGGCTGACCAGAGCGGTGGTCAGGTCGTCGGCCATTGCGGTAATGACAGCCAGAAAATTGTTTACACCAAAACTGCGGATGCAGGAGACACCTCTACTGCCAGCCCGAAAACCGGCACCAGCCAGGATTCCCAGTAACATAGCAATCACGGAATCGTTTTGCTCCGCCCCTTCCTCTTTCAGAGGGAGGGTTAATCTCTGATACCCCCCCTTTTAAACCCTTCTCCCGAAAATAATTCACCCGTGCGATCCCGCTGGGCAACTCCGTTTATTTTCTCTCACGCCCTGTAATGCACATTTTTCATATTAGCTTATCAAGATAATGAATTTCTCACATAGTAGGTTGCCGTTTAAGGTGATACCTCCGGCCAGCGCAGACCTTCATTCGCTGGCCTCATCTGAGGAGTGACAGCTTATGAGCGTGCAATTTATTGGTATGATCGGCCATCGTCTGGCTTCTGAAATCATCCCGCCTACAGGCCCGATTTTCGATAAAAAATACATCGCCGATTTCGCCAGAGCCCATGAAGATGCCGGTTTTGACCGCATTCTGGTGGCTTACGCCTCCGATCAGCCTGACGCATTTCTGGTCGCGGCGCACGCCGGTGCCAGCACTTCCCGTATCCATTTTCTGCTGGCACATCGTCCGGGCTTTGTCGCCCCGACACTGGCAGCGCGCAAACTCGCCACGCTGGATCACCTGCTGGAAGGACGCGTCGCCGTACATATCATCAGCGGCGGCAGTGACGCCGAACAGCGTCGTGACGGCGATTTCGAGCCGAAATCTGGCCGCTATCAGCGCACGGACGAATATATCGATGTGCTGAAACAGAGCTGGTATTCGGAAACGGGCTTTGATCATCAGGGTGAGTTTTATCAGGCGGAAAACGCCTTCTCCGCCATTAAGCCATATCAGAAAAAGCTGCCGGTATTTTTCGGCGGATCTTCTGATGACGCCATTCGCGTTGCTGGAAAACAGGCAGATGTGTTCGCGCTTTGGGGTGAGCCGCTGGAAAGTGCTGCGGAAACGGTCGCAGCGGTGAAAGCGTCTGCGGCACAACATCAGCGGGAGATCGACTTCAGTATTTCATTCCGCCCGATCCTCGGTAAAACCGAGGAAGAAGCCTGGGCCAAAGCCGACGAAATCCTCGCGAAAGCCACCGCACAACAGGCTGAAAAAGGTCAGGCGCTGGCGGCTAAACCGCAAAGTGTCGGCGCACAGCGTTTACTGAAGGCAGTAGCACAAGGCGACCGTCTGGATTCCTGCCTGTGGACCGGCATTGCCGGACTGATTGGCGGCGGTTCAAACTCCACCGCGCTGGTCGGCACGCCGGAACAAGTCTCCGATGCCCTGCTGAAATATTACGATCTGGGGATCACCACGTTCCTGATCCGCGGTTTTGATCCGCTCAACGACGCCACCGAGTACGGCAAAAATCTGATCCCGCTGACCAGGCAGAAAATCGCTGCCCGTCAGGCACAAAATAAAACCGCCGCCACCACGCTGGTATAAGGAATCGTGATGCGAGTGAATGTGAAAAATCTTCTGCTGCTGGTTTCGCTGATTGGCAGCGCCTTTGCGGTCAATGCCGAACAAATCACCCTGCGGGTGGCCGACCAGAAAGGCAATATGCGCGCGCAACTGGAGGCGGCCAATAAACTGGATAATCTGCCGTACAAAATTGAGTGGTCAGAATTCCCTGCCGCCGCACCGCTGGCTGAAGCGCTGAATGCGCAGGCGGTGGACGTCGGTATTATCGGTGATGCCCCCCTGTTATTTGCCGAAGCCGCAGGCGCGCAAGTGAAAGCCATTGCCGTGGATAAATCGGATGCTTATGGCACCGCGCTGCTGGTAAAACCGGACAGCCCGATTAAAAGTGCGGCAGATTTAAAAGGTAAAAGTATTGCCACGAACCGCGGTTCCATCGGGCATTTCGTGGCGCTAAAAGCGCTGGCATCTGCCGGACTGACGGCCAAAGACGTGACCTTCCGTTTCCTGCCGCCGAGCGACGCCAAACTGGCGCTGACCCAGGGTTCCGTGGATGTCTGGGCAACGTGGGAACCCTACACCGCTTTCGCCGAAACACAGGATCATCTGCGGGTTCTGGTGAATGGCCGCGATTTGTGGTCGGGCAACAGTTTCCTGGCGGCAACAGATACCGCGCTTAAAGATAAAGCCAAACGTGAGGCGATTGCCGACTACCTGCAACGTCTGAGCGATGCGCAAATCTGGGCATATAAGAATCTGGATGCATATAGCGATAAGCTGGCGAAAATCATCGGCTTCCCGCTGGATGCGGCGAAACTCGGATTTGAGCGACGTAAATCCTACTGGCAACCGATTGATGCCGCGACTGAAACGCAGCAACAGCAAACGGCGGATTTCTATCATGAGCAGGGATTGTTGCCCGTCGCTCTGAATGTCACCGGTACGTTTGATCACTCGTTCCTGCTGAAATAACCACATCAAAACGACGGCACCGGCGATCAGCAGGTGCCGGTTCACCTCGCTATTTCTGCCTCCCGCCATTCATTACGCCAATCATCCGACTTAACGTGCTGATAATGTGAACTATCACCCTGTAACTGAAAGCCGGACGTGGTTAATAGAAGACGTCGCCAGAAATCAGGCTTAGCTAACAGGATGCAGCATGGAAAATTACGCCAATAAAAGCGGTGATTCACAGGTCGTCAGCTTCCAGATTGATGCCAATTCAATCAAAGTCCGTTTCAAGAATAACCACGTTTATCTCTACGACATCCGCCATCCCGGCCCTGAGCATCTTGAGAAGATGAAGGAACTGGCCCGTGCCGGATGGGGCTTAAATACCTACATCGAAAGCGAAGTGAAAACCGATTTCTCCTCCAAAGTTTTCTGAAATTTTGCACACTCACCGGGCGGATGTGAGCCATTCACCCGGTGATTTCAAAATTAATTACACCTTGTTAACAATCATTTGTGACAATTTTCGATTTTCAGGCCGGGAAGTTCGATGTGAATCTCAGGGACAAAAAAGGCGCCGCAGCGGCGCCTTTTACGTTCAGAAAATCGAATCAGATTTTCAGTTTCACGTAATCAATCGCACGGCTGATGATGCCGCCTTCTGCGACATCTTCCAGTGCCACCAGCGGCACGGTTTTGATGACTTTGCCGTTATCCACGATATTAATGTTGCCGAGCTCCTGGCCTTTTTTCAGTGGCGCGTCAATCTGCGGATTGGTCAGCACATACTGCGCTTTCAGTTTATCGGCGTCAGCCTGCGGCACGCTGATAAACACATCGCTGAGGGAACCTACTTTCACCTGAGGAGCGGCACCAAACCAGACGTGCTCATCCGAAACGGTCTGACCCGCTTTGAAAATCTGTTTGCTGGTGTATTCGCGGAAACCCCAGGTCAGCAGTTTACGCGCCTGTTCTTCGCGCCCTTTTGAGCTTTTACCGCCCATGACAACGGCAATCAGACGGCGATCACCCTGCGTCGCAGAGGCGATGATGTTGAAACCGGCGCTTTCGGTGTGACCGGTTTTCAGGCCATCCACCTGCAGGTTTTTATCCCACAGCAGGCCATTACGGTTTTGCTGGGTGATGTTGTCGTACGTCAGCGATTTCTCGGCATACATACGATATTCCTCAGGCTCACCGCCGATAATGGCGCGGGACAGCTTCGCGAGGTCATAAGACGTGGTGTACTGACCCGGTGCATCCAGACCGTGGACGGTTTCGAAATGCGTATTGGTCAGGCCGAGGCTGGTGACGTATTGGTTCATCATGCCAACGAATGAGTCCTGGCTGCCCGCGACATAATCGGCCATCGCCACACAGGCATCGTTGCCGGAAGTGATGATGATGCCGCGGATCAGATCACGCACGCTCACCCGGTCACCCGGTTTGAGGAACATCAGCGAAGAACCTTCCAGGCTCTTGTTACCAGCAACCCAGGCTTCCTGAGGCACGGTGACCACATCGTCCATGGTGATTTTTTTATGATCCAGTGCGCGGTCAATGACATAACCTGTCATCAGTTTGGTCAGGCTTGCCGGATTGCGGCGGTCGTCCGGGTTGCCGGCGGCCAGCACATCACCACTGGCATAATCCATCAGCACAAAAGAAGCTGCATCAATGCTCGGCGGGACAACAGGGAAATCCAGTGGTGCGATAGCTTTCGCACTGCCTGCGGAGAACATCAATACACAAGATAAGACACTAATTACACTACGTTTCACTGAATCTTCCTTAAACGCGCTACAGAGTCGGGGCATAAACTGAGCCGCACTCTATACAAAAAACCTATGGATTCAAAATCTGCGGCATAGGTTGCACTAAAACTACTCGCAGAAAAACCCTTAGTCTTTTGCTAAGCATTTCATAATGAAACGATACTGTTACAACTTGTGTTAATTTCAGCCGAAAACCACATCGCGCGAGGTCATTAGTTTTCATTATCACAACCCGCTGTTTTCAAACTGATTGGCAGTGCGCTCCCGCCCCTGATTTTTAGACGCTATTTGCGTTATTCCCCGATATTTTCCTGCGATAGAGCGCTTCTATCACACCATCATGGCATTCGATTAGACGGCAACGCATACCCCTCCTAAACTTGTGACATAAAATTAACAATCCGGTTAACAATTCATCGTTGCGGTTGTTTTAAATCAGACAAAAATCACCTGCGAAGCATAATTATGAAATTCAAAACTGAGATCAAACCCTACCACGGCGCGGCCGGCGGCTGGGGTGCACTGGAATCAACCACCCGTTTCGTCTTCGACAGTAAAAAAGTTCTGTCTAATCTGCGTAACCTGATGCGTGTTAACAAAGGTCGCGGATTTGACTGTCCGGGCTGTGCCTGGGGCGATGATAACCACAGCACCTTCAGCTTCTGTGAAAACGGCGCGAAAGCCGTCAGCTGGGAAGCCACCCGTAAAGCCGTTGAGCCTGAATTCTTCGCCCAACACAGCGTGAGCAAGCTGCGCGAACAAAGCGATTATTTCCTGGAATACCAGGGACGCCTGACTCACCCGATGCGCTATAACCGCGAAACTGATCATTATGAACCTGTCAGCTGGGACGCCGCATTTGCGCTGATCGCCAGTCATCTGAAAGGTCTGGAAAACCCGGATCAGGCAGATTTTTACACCTCCGGCCGCGCCAGTAACGAAGCCTCGTATCTGTATCAGGTCTTCGGCCGCATGTTCGGTACTAACAACTTCCCTGACTGCTCAAACATGTGTCACGAAGCCAGCGGTGTCGGCCTGAAACAAAGTATCGGCGTCGGTAAAGGCACTATCCGTCTGGATGACTTTGAAAAAGCCGATGCCATTTTCGTCTTTGGCCAGAATCCGGGCACCAACCATCCGCGTATGCTGCACAGCCTGCGTCATGCTTCTGACCGTGGCGCAAAAGTGGTGAGTTTTAACACCTTGCGTGAGCGTGGTCTGGAACGTTTTGCCGATCCGCAAAAACCGCTGGAAGTGGTCACACCTAAAGCCGGTCGCATCAGTGCGGCGTATTATCAGCCGAATCTTGGTGGCGATATGGCCGCCGTGCGCGGTATCGTCAAAGCGCTGTTGCAGACTCACCGTGAGCGTATCGCTTCCGGTCAGCCTTCCCTTTTCGATGAAGATTTTATTGCGGCTAACAGCGTTGGCGTGGATGAGTATCTGGCCGTCGTGGATGCCACCAGCTGGGAAAAAATCACCGAACAGTCCGGTCTGAGCGAACAGGATCTGCGTGAAGCAGCGTCTATTTATATGAACGCCGAACGCGTGATTTGTACCTGGGCGATGGGCATAACGCAGCATAAACACTCCGTTCCGACCGTGCGTGAAATCACTAACCTGCAACTGTTGTTTGGTCAGCTCGGTAAACCGGGCGCCGGTCTGTGTCCGGTTCGCGGCCACAGTAACGTACAGGGCAACCGCACCATGGGCATCGATGAAAAAGCACCAAAAGCGTTGCTCGATGCCATGGAAAGCCACTTTAAATTCACGCCACCACGCGTGCCGGGCCACAACACCGTTGAAGCGCTGGAAGCGATGCTGCGTAAAGAAGCCAAAGTTCTGATCTGCCTCGGCGGTAATCTGGCAGCGGCGGCACCGGACACACCGCGCACCGAACGGGCGCTGAGTAATCTTGAGTTGTCTGTGCAAATCAGCACAAAACTCAATCGCTCGCATCTGACACCGGGCAAAGAAGCACTGATCCTGCCAACACGGGGGCGTACTGAGCTGGATATGCAAGCCACCGGTTCGCAGTTCATCACCGTTGAAGACTCCTTCAGCATGGTACATGCGTCCGAAGGCGTCGGCATTCCGTTATCGAAAGAACAACGTTCCGAAACCGCGATTGTCTGCGGTATCGCCAATGCCGTTCTCGGTGATAAATACCTCGACTGGATGGCGCTGGCTGACGATTACAACCTGATCCGCGACCACATCGAAGCGACCATTCCGGGCTTTAAAGATTTCAATGCACGCTGCGATATCAAAGGCGGCTTCTATCTGGGCAATGCGGCAGCGGAACTGAATTTCAACACGCTCAGCGGCAAGGCGAATTTCAGCGCGGCTCCGTTGCCGGACGTGCTGATCCCGATGGGCGATCAAAATGCGCCGTTCACCCTGCAAACGTTGCGTTCGCACGACCAGTACAACACCACCATTTACGGCCTTGATGACCGTTACCGTGGCGTTTACGGCCAGCGCGAAGTGCTGTTCATCCATCCGCAGGATCTGGCTGATTTAGGCCTGAAAGACGGCGAACTGGTGGAAATAGAAACGCTGTGGAACGACGGTATCGAGCGTAAAGTTACCGGCTTCAAACTGGTCAGTTACGACATTCCGCGCGGTAATCTGGCGGCTTATTATCCGGAAACCAATCCGCTGGTGCCGATGTCCAGTTTTGGCGACCAGACCCACACCCCGACCTCCAAAGCTGTTCCGGTGACTATCCGTCGCTGCGAGCAAAAAGTCGACCTGCAACGTATCGCTTAAGTCAGACTTGCGCACCATCGCGCAAATCTCCCCTTTCGCTTCAGGGTTATGAGGCGAAAGGGGTAGATGCCGCTTGCCCGAAGGGGCCAGATCGCGTAAAACTGTCTGCCGCTAATCGAGCCACATTAACCCCCAATTCTCTGGACGATATGTTTCAAGATAACCCGCTGCTCGCGCAGCTAAAACAGCAACTTCACTCTCAGACTCCACGTGTCGAAGGCATCGTGAAAGGCACTGAGAAAGGCTTTGGCTTTCTTGAAGTAGACGGTCAAAAAAGCTATTTCATTCCGCCTCCGTACATGAAAAAAGTCATGCACGGGGATCGCGTCATTGCCTCCCTGCAAACTGAGAAAGAGCGTGAAATCGTCCAGCCGGAAACGCTGGTTGAGCCGTTCCTCAGCCGTTTTGTAGGCCGCGTGACCAAGAAAGACGACCGTCTTTCCATTATCCCGGACCATCCTTTATTACGTGATTCCATTCAGTGCCGTGTTGCCCGCAATATCAATCATGAAGTGAGCGACGGCGACTGGTGTGTGGCTGAAATGCGCCGCCATCCGCTGAAAGAAGGCGATCACAGCTTCCAGGCTGAAATCACCGAATGGATCACTACCGGCACCGACGATCTCGCCCCGTGGTGGGTAACGCTGGCACGTCATAATCTCGAACGTGAAGCGCCAAAATCTGACATCGCTGAACTGCGCGATGAAGGCCTGACCCGCGAAGATCTGACTGCCCTGCCATTCGTCACCATCGACAGCGGCAGCACGCAGGACATGGATGACGCGCTGTATGTGAAAGACAACGGCGACGGCACCCTGCAAATGACTATCGCGATTGCTGACCCGACGGCTTACGTCAGTGAAGGCAGCGATCTCGACAATATTGCCAAAAAACGCGCATTCACTAACTATCTGCCGGGCTTCAACATCCCGATGCTGCCGCGTGAATTGTCTGATGATATCTGTTCCCTGTGGCCGGACGTCAGCCGTCCGGTTCTGGCGTGCTCTGTGACGCTGGGCACCGATGGCGCACTGGGCAGTGATATTCGCTTCTTCGCCGCGACCATCGAATCCAAAGCCAAACTGGCTTACGACGATGTGTCTGACTGGCTTGAAGCGGATGAGAAAAGCGAATGGCAACCGGCCAGCGATGTCATTGCTTCTCAGATCCGTCTGCTGAAACGCGTCTGTGACGTGCGCAGCGCATGGCGCACCGAGCACGCGCTGGTATTCAAAGATCGTCCTGATTACCGCTTCGTGTTAGGTGAGAAAGGCAACGTGCTGGAAATCGTCGCTGAACATCGTCGTATCGCTAACCGCATCGTGGAAGAATCGATGATTGCCGCCAACGTCTGTGCGGCTATCGCCCTGCGTGACAGCCTCGGTTTCGGCGTTTACAACGTGCATACCGGTTTTGATCCGCTGCTGGTAGAAAACGCAGTGACCGTGTTGCAGGCCAACGACGTAGTAGCTAATGCTGAAGAACTGCTGACACTGCCAGGTTTCTGCGCATTGCGCCGTAAACTGGATGCGCTGCCAACGCAGTTCCTCGACAGCCGTATCCGTCGTTTCCAGACTTTTGCAGAAATCAGCACCACCCCTGGGCCGCATTACGGTCTGGGTCTGGAAGCTTACGCCACCTGGACATCGCCAATCCGTAAATACGGCGACATGGTGAACCACCGTCTGCTGAAAGCGATGATCCTGCAACAGTCTGCTGAGAAACCTCAGGACGAGATGACTGTTCAGCTGGCAGAACGCCGCCGTGCCAACCGCATGGCCGAGCGCGATGTTGGTGACTGGCTGTATGCGCGTTATCTGGAAGATAAAGTCGGCACTGACGTTAAATTCAGCGCTGAAATCATCGATGTCACCCGCGGCGGTCTGCGAGTGCGTCTGCAAGATATCGGCGCCGTGGCATTCATCCCTGCTCCGTTCCTGCACAGTGTGCGCGACGAACTGGTATGCAGCGCTGATACCGGCACCGTGCTGATCAAAGGCGAAGTGGCCTACCGTCAGAGCGACATCATTGATGTGAACATTGCGGAAGTTCGCATGGAAAATCGCAATGTAATTGCTAAACCGGCGGTGTAAATTTCGCGTTTAGCGAAGGTAAAAAACCGGTCTCAGGACCGGTTTTTTTATGCCCAAAAGAGGCATTGCTGAGAAAGTGCTCTGTCAACTCCCTCCCCTGCGAAGGGGAGGGTTGGGGTGGGGTATTACTGACAAATCAAACAGTTGAAGTATGCTTTGGCATTAATTTCGTTTGCTATACCCCCTCTCAACCTCCCCCTTCGCAGGGGGAGGAGCGAAAAGCCAGCCCGTTCTCTCAGATCTGATAGTCAATTACCGGTTCTCCCCCCGTCGTAAACACCTTCTCTTTAATCTCATTCACCGACAGTCCCGGATTACACAATTCAATAAACCGCCAGACGTAGTTACGTTGCAATTGCGATTTTTTCAGCCCCAGCCAGACGGTGTTCGCTTCGAACAAATGCTCGGCGTTAATCAGCTGAAGGCCAGTATCACGGGCAGCTTCGAACGCTTTATCCGCCAGGATCCCCACACCCAGCCCTAACTCGACGTAGGTTTTAATCACATCGGAATCCTGAGCGCTGAGCACGATGTCGGCGGTGAGCGCGGCGCGGCTGAACGCTTCATCGAGACGCGAGCGGCCGGTGATCCCCTGACGATAAGTGATTAACGGCTGTTCGCTGAGATGCTGCAATGTCACCGGGTGCTGCAACGTCAGCGGATGCCCTTGCGGAACCACTATCGCGTGATGCCAGCGGTAATAGGGAAACGCCGCCACAGCCGGGTCGTTCATCAGTTTTTCACTGGCGATGGCCACATCCGCCTGCCCGCTCAGCAGCATCGCGAGGACTTCCTGTGGCGAGCCCTGATGTAATTCCAGACGAACGCCGGGATAAATCGCGCGGAACGCTTTGATGACTTTCGGCAGGCTGTAACGCGCCTGGGTATGTGTCGTGGCAATAGTCAGAACGCCAGCGTCCTCTTTCGAGAAAACATCGGCCAGACGGCGAATGTTCTGGGCTTCGTTGAGGATCCTTTCGGCAACAGCCAGCAACTCTTTACCGGGCTCCGTCAGCCCCAGCAAACGCTTACCACGACGGATAAATATCTCAACGCCCAGCTCATCCTCCAGCTCGCGGATATGGCGGCTGACCCCTGACTGTGAAGTGAATAACATGTTCGAGACTTCAGTCAGGTTGTAATTGCATCGCGCTGATTCCCGTATAATTTTGAGTTGTTGAAAGTTCACCGCTGTCTGCCTCTTGCTTGCCAAAACCCTATTGTTACGATCTGTTGCTATGCCAGACAAATAAGAAAAAGCTGTGTCTTATGCTTTTTCTGACTAACGGAGGGATGACACTCGAAAAAAAACGCCGTCAGGCGGCGTTTATTTCAGGGTGCAGGCGAGCGGTGATAACGTGCTATTCCGGCACCGGGGTCATGACCGGTTTGTCGCTAAAATGCGCTGTGAGATTAGATAATACCAGCGTCATCATGTTTTCCACGGATTCTGGCGAACGGCCTGCCACGTGTGGCGTGATGACCAGGTTATCCAGTGTCAGCATTTGTGCAGGTACCTTTGGCTCGCCATCAACCACGTCCAGCGCCGCGCCGGCAATTTCACGATTCTGGAGACTGGCGATCAGCGCCCCGCTGTCCACCACGCTGCCGCGGGCAATGTTAATCACAAATCCGTCCGGCCCCAGCGCGCGAAGCACCTCCGCATCCACCAGCCTGACCGTATCTTTGCCACCCGGCGTGGCGACCACCAGATAATCGGCCCATTGCGCCAGTCCAGTGATATCCGGGAAATAACGGTATGGCGTGTCCTGCAGAGGACGACGGTTATGATAAGCAATTTCCATATCAAACCCGCCCGCAGCGCGGCGTGCAATAAGACTGCCGATGTTGCCCATGCCGATAATCCCTAAACGCTTACCCGCCATTCCCGGCGTATTCCAGCGCGCTTTTTTCCATTCTCCGCCACGCACCGCCGCATCAAATTGCGGGATTTTACGGGTGATCGCCAGCATCAGCGCCAGCGTGTGATCGCTCACGGAAGAATTATTGGTTCCCGGACCATGCGTGACATAAATACTGCGCTGTTTCGCTGCAACCACATCAATATGTTCATACCCGACACCTTGCGCACAAATGATTTCCAGATTGGGCAGGTTATCCATTTCTGCCGCGCTTAAACCGATACTGCCGATAGTCAGCACCGCGCGGATCTGCTGCGCTATTTGCGGGTCCAGCGAGGCACGTTGTTCCGGGGTCGTCGCAAAATAAAGAGTAAAACCGGCCGCTTCGAACCGGTCAGGATAGCCAGCATCAAGATCGACATGGCTGAGTAACGCGATGGTCATGGGGATTCCTCGGGAGAAAGTCAGACAATAACTAGCAGGCTAGCCTTTTCGTTCTCACTATCATTGAAGCCCGGCGCCTTGTACAGCTTTTCGACGGTTAACGGGAGAAGTTCCAAACTCCGGTCTACACTCGTTGTTGTCGTTTGTGCATGCGCAGATGGCCCTCTTTCGGCAATTTTTTGTCAGATTTCCCTGAAACGGAGTGACGTCGAGTATGACAAAGGCCCGGTCCAGCAAGACAAGTAAACCTACCGCCACAAAGGAAGAAGTTCGCACAGTTCCTTCACATGCTCAGGTTGATATCGCCGTGGATGAACTCGGCGTAAGGATTATCCATCCCTACAGTGACGGCGAAATTGTTCGCAGTTTCGATTCCGGACATACCACCCGCGTACGTGAAGGATTGCCCGTACCGCTGGGAGCGACATGGGACGGACTGGGTGTGAATTTCGCCCTTTTCTCGGCTAATGCCACCAAAGTCGAGCTGTGTCTTTTCAATGAAGACGGCGAACAGTACGACGTGATTGAGCTGCCGGAATATACCGATGAGGTCTGGCATGGTTATCTGCCCGATGCCCGTCCCGGTCTGCTTTATGCCTATCGCGTGCATGGCCCGTATGCGCCCCATGACGGACACCGGTTTAATCCCGCCAAACTGCTGCTCGACCCGTATGCTAAACAGATTGTCGGTGAGCTGAAATGGGACGATGCGCTGTTCGCCTATGATATGCAGAGCCCGAAAAAAGACCTGCACATTGATAACCGCGACAGCGCGGAGTTTCTGCCCAAGTGTCGTGTAATCGACCCGGCGTTCTCCTGGGCACGCTCGCGTAAAAGACACATTCCGTGGGAAAAAACGCTGATCTACGAAACGCATGTTCGCGGTTATACCATGCGCCATCCGGCGGTTCCCGAACATCTGCGCGGAACATTTTCCGGCATGAGTACCCCGCACATTGTGGAATACATCCGCTCGCTGGGCGTAACGTCAGTCGAGCTGATGCCCATTCATGCATTCACTGATGACCGGCATTTGCAGGACAAAGGACTGCATAATTTCTGGGGTTACAACACGCTGAGTTTCTTTGCGCCGCATCCGCAATATATGGCGACGCACACCGTAAACGAATTCAAGCAGATGATTGCCACCCTGCACGCCGCCAATATCGAGGTGATACTGGATGTGGTGTATAACCACACGGCGGAAGGTAACGAACTCGGACCGACACTCTCATTTAAAGGCATTGATAACGCCAGCTATTACCGCCTGATGCCGGACAATAAACGTTATTACATTAACGATACCGGCACCGGAAACACCCTCAATCTCAGCCATCCACGTGTGCTGCAAATGGTTACCGATTCATTGCGTTACTGGGCGACAGAAATGCAGGTCGATGGTTTCCGCTTTGACCTGGCAACCATTCTCGGGCGTGAAAGTTACGGTTTCGACGAAGGTTGCGGTTTTCTCGATACCTGCCGTCAGGATCCGATCTTAAGCCAGTGCAAACTGATTGCTGAGCCCTGGGATTGTGGCCCCGGCGGTTATCAGGTGGGCGGCTTCCCGCCGGGCTGGATGGAATGGAACGACCGTTTCCGCGATACGGTGCGCAAATTCTGGCGAGGTGATGAAGGCCAGCTGGCGCAGTTCGCCACACGGCTTTCCGGTTCAGCGGATTTGTTCAATCACCGTGGCCGCAAGCCCTACGCTTCTGTGAATTTTATTACCGCGCACGACGGTTTTACACTCAATGACTGGGTTTCGTATGCCAGCAAACACAACGAAGCCAACGGCGAGAATGGTAAGGACGGCAGCGATAACAACATCTCGGCCAACTACGGTGTGGAAGGCCCGAGTGATGATCCGGCCATCAATGAACTCCGGTTGCGGCAGATGCGCAATATGCTGGCGACACTGCTGCTTTCACAAGGTACGCCGATGCTGCTGGCCGGTGATGAGTTTGCGCGGTCGCAGAATGGCAATAACAATGCCTATTGTCAGGACACTGAGATTGCGTGGATTAACTGGAATATCGAAGAAAAAGGTCAGGCGTTACTGCTGTTCACTTACCGGCTGATTGCATTGCGTAAGCGCTTCCCTATTTTACATCGCGGGCGCTTTCTCACCGGTGCGGTTCACGAGAAGCTGGGCGTGAAAGATGTCAGCTGGTTCCAGCCACAGGGGCCGGAAATGACCGATGCAGCCTGGAAAGATCCGCACGCCAAATGCATTGCAATGCTGCTTGACGGTCGCGCACAACCGACTGGTTTACTGCGTCAGGGTTCGTTAAGTACGGTCCTGCTGTTGTTTAACGCCTCACACAAAGACGTGGTGTTCACGCTGCCTTCCGTTGCACACGGCGAAAGCTGGCGGCATATTTTCGACACCTTCCAGCCGGATGACGTTAACGAACATAATTTCGAATTCGGCCGCGAGTATATCTGCACATCCCGCACCGTGGTGCTTTTCGAACTGATAAGTACCTCGAAACACTAAAATCGGGCAGCGCTGTTTCAGTTACCGAGGATCTGAAGCAGCGTTTCTCTTCCCTCTGCCAGCCCTTTCTCACGTCCAATTGCCTGACGGCTCACACCTTCAGCACGAATAATATGGCAATCCGCTACGCCCATCAGTTCCAGAATCGACGCCAGATACGGCTCCTGAAAATCATGCGGAAGTGTTTCCGGTGTGCTGTAAACGCCACCGCGACTTGAGGCAACAAAAGCCGTTTTGCCTGGGATCAGCCCGACCACACCCTGCGGGGTATAACGGAACGTTTTGCCTTTCTGACAGACCTGATCCAGCCACGCTTTCAGGTTGCTCGCAATCGAGTGGTTATACATCGGAGCGCCAATCACCAGTACGTCGCAGGCGACAAGTTCTTCGATTGACTGATAAATCCCGTCGAGTTCGGCCTGCAACTCTGGCGTGATCGTCACATCCTGCGCGTTGTGTAGCAGGCTCATGGCACCGGCTGAAAGGTGCGGCGGTGGCGCAGTACCGAGATCGCGATAGGTTACGCTGGCGTCCGGATGACGTGAACAAAGTTCCGAGACAATCATCGCCGAGAGTTCACGGGAAACGGACTCGTTAATAAACGGGCTTGAATCGATATGTAATATTTTCATTTTTAAATCCTGTTGGCAGATGTTCTGCGGAATGAACACAGGATAATCGTTGTTGATATGGCGTGAAATATCTAATATGGCAACATATCGTTGCCATTTTGCAACGATGAATATGAGAAGGCAGATGAACGATAATCTCAATGATATGGCGCTGTTTGCCGCCGTCGTACAGCATCAGGGATTCACCGCCGCGGCGCGGGCGCTGGGCGTTTCAAAATCCCTGCTCAGCCGCCGGATTGACGCACTGGAAACCCGTCTCGGGGTCCGGCTGCTGCAACGCACATCCCGCCATTTTTCCGTGACCAGTGTCGGCGAGTGCTACGCCATCGAATGCCAGAAACTGCTGCAACAGGCGCAAACGGCACAACAGGTGATTGACGATTTACAGCAAAATCCCAGCGGATTGTTGCGGGTTTGCACGCCGGTAATGATGGCGGAAATGGTCGTGGCTCCGCTGATGACCGAGTTTCTGACACGTTATCCGGCTATCACGCTGGAACTTCTGGCTATTAACCGCAGCGTGGATCTACTCGAGGAAAATTTTGATGTGACGATACATTCGCACAGCGAACCTCTGGAAGATTCCGGGTTGTACCGCAAACCGCTCGGGACGCTGAAATATGTGCTGGTTGCCAGTCCGGCGTTTGTTGCGGCATTACCTGCGCCGCCTTCTGTGGATCAACTGAGTTATCTGCCAACGCTGGTGCGCAAAACACCGTGGGCCGGATCACAGTGGGAACTGGCTCATCCGCAGGAAGGCACGCGAAAGGTGTCGTTAACCCCCCGCATGATCAGCAATAATTTACTGGTTTTACGTCAGGCGGCGGTGGACGGCATGGGCATCGCGCTGTTGCCGGAAATGGCCTGCAAAAAGAGTCTGAACAAAGGCAAATTAATGCCTCTGCTACCTGACTGGCAAACGCAGCCGTCTTCCATTTCTGCGTTGTATGCCAGTCATAAAGGCCAGTCGCCCGCGCTGAGGGTGTTTCTGGATTTCCTCTCAGAAAAACTTCACGGGGCGCTGTAGTCTGCGGATTCATTACGCGGAATTATTCCGGGTCTTTGAGATAGGCTTTGAACTGCGGCGACATATAACTTTTGAACGTGTCACCTTCTTTGGTGATCAGATACACGGCCAGATGCTGTTTTTCCGCCAGCGCCAACGCTTTATGCGTGCCCAGCACCATCAGTCCGGTATCCCATCCATCGGCTTCCAGCGCGGTAGGCGCAATCACCGTCGCGGATACAAGCTTGTGCGTGATCGGCGAACCCGTGGCGGGATCAATAATGTGTGAAAGGCGTTTGCCATCCAGTTCGTAATAATTGCGATAGCTGCCGGACGTGCTGATACCCATGCCCTGCAAATCGACAATCGCCTGCACGGCCGTTTCTTTGTCCGTTGGTTTCTGAATCGCCACCTGCCACGGATTGCCCTTTGCATTATGTCCGCGAGACACCACCGCACCGCCCACAGACACCAGATAATTACTGATGCCATTGCCTTCAATCAGACGCGCCAGATGATCCGTGGCGTAACCCTCGCCGACCGTTGAGAGATCCACGTACATCCCCGGCAAATCTTTTTGCAGATACTGTCCGTCGCTTTGCTGGATCACTTTCAGATGCTGTAATCCGGTCAGTTTACGTGCGGCGGCAATCTGATCCGGCGTCGGCGTTTTGACCGGTTGTTTGTCCGGTCCGAAGCCCCAAAGATTGACCAGCGGGCCAACGGTGATATCCATCGCGCCGCCGGTCAGCATTCCGATGCGCATAGACGTAACAATCGCATCGGCCATGCCTGCGCTGATGGGTTGCGGCACGCTGCCCTGATACTGATTAAAGCGCGAAAGCACCGAGTCTTCTTTGTAAGTCGAAAGCTGGTGATCATCTTCTTTAAGCTGCGCCTCGATTTGTTCGCGCAGCGCGGCTTCACGACTTTTATCCACACCCGCCAGACTGACGCGGTAAAACGTCCCCATGGTCTTACCTTCAATCACCATCGTCTTGCCCTGTTCAGCCGCTTTGCGGTCACAGGCAGATAAAAGAGTGACGCCGCAAAGCAACAGCGCGCAGCGCAAATAAATCGGTTTCAGGAACATGCAAATAACTCAATTAAGTGCCCGTTACCGGGCATGGAAAAGTGTCAGGACAGTAAGGGATAGCGCTTAAACCACGCGGCAACAAACGTTGACTTGGCCGGATCCGCGAGTATCAGCGGCTGCGTTTGGCGTGGCGTTCCCAGTTTTCCTGTTTCGCCTGCGCGGATTTTTTCAACGCGACATAACAGGCACCGGCACCGCCATCTTTTTGGATGGCCACACAGAACGCCTGAACATCATCAAGCTGTTTCAGCCATTTGGCGAGATAACTGCGCACAATGTTGGCATGACTTTCATCATCACGGCCACGACCGTGGATGATCAGCAAAGTACGCAGATTTTCGGCCTGTGCCTGGCAGAAGAACGTAAATAGCTCCTGACGACACTGTTCAACGGGTTTGCGCAGCAGATTCAGGCTGGCTTCCAGCGGGTATTTTCCCTGACGAAGTTTGTCGAGAACGCCCTGCTGAACACCGTCATGCTTATACCCGAGCGGTTCGTCGCACGGCTGGATATTCAGAAAGCCAGTGGTCAGCGGATTTTCACGTTTTTCCGTTACCTCTTCGCTGCTGACCTTCTGTCCGGTCGTTGAGTTTTTGAGGTAGACCACCCGTTTATCCGACGCCAGTGGCTGAACTCCGGCCATTTCCTGACTGAATAAATCATCATCTTCGCTCATCTGCTTACCTCTTTCTCAGCGGTGGGACTGCTGCAAATTATCCCTGTAAACCTCCTGCGGGTAAAGCTGTCAGCAAACGAGCCTGCGGCGGTAAAAAATCCTGAAATGGCGGCGCGGTCAATAAAACTCATTTTTCTATCTATACTTAGCTGCTGGGACAAAACTAAATCGTTAAAGATTTGCGTCTGTTACCGGCTGAATTGAGGAGAAAAGATGCCTTACCTTGACGATCCCTTGATTATTTTTACTGACCTTGATGGCTCCCTGCTCGATCATCATGATTACAGCTGGCAACCGGCCCAACCCTGGCTGGATAAACTTTCGGCGGCAAAAATTCCGCTTATTCTGACGACCAGTAAAACGTCTGCTGAAGTCGCGACATTGCAGTCAGCTTTGCACCTGACGCACCAGCCTTTTATCGCTGAAAATGGCGCGATGATCCATCTGCCGCCGGACTGGCGAACCGCGGATGAAGTCCCGTTTTATATCAATGGCGCGGGCTACAGCGAAATCCGCCAGACGCTGGTCGAATTGCGTCAGCGTTACGATTTTGAGTTTCGCGGTTTTGGTGATGTCACGCCAAAACAAGTCGCCGTCTGGACGGGTTTATCGGAGCAGGAAGCTGAGCTCGCCATGCAGCGCGTGGCGTCCGAACCGCTGGTCTGGTTTGGGAATGATCTGGATTTTGCGCATCTGAAAAAATGCCTGGCCCGCGAAGGTCTGGCACTCACCCGTGGCGGACGGTTCTGGCATGTCATGGCAGCCGGTGCAGGTAAAGGTCAGGCTGTGCAGTGGTTGTCTGATCGCTATCAGCAAAAACGCGGGCAAGCGGTTATCAGCATCGGTCTTGGCGATGGCCCGAATGATTTATCCATGCTGGAGGTGGTGAATTATGCGGTGGTGGTTAAAGGTCATCATGACCATGAAATGCCGCTGCATCGTTACGATATCTCAGGAGTTTTTCGTACCAGTGAATTTGGACCTCATGGCTGGAGTCAGGGGCTGAGTCATTTTATCCCCCTCATTAAAGGGCAAATTTGAAGAGGTAATGGCCTTTATTAATAAATTGTTTTCACATTGTTTATCGTTCTGTATTTACAGAGAAGACTTCCAATAATTTTATCAATTCTAAAATTGGAGAATACCGTATGAGCGATTTTTATCAGGATGGAGTCATTACCAATTTTCATAATCTGACTAACCGCAAAGTCGAAGAACTGGAATACGATTTGCAGGTTTTTTCAGGCCGCCGTTCAATGGGATTAATATTACCGTCACTTTTTTCAGAACTTGAAGGTCCGGCGCTGACCCGCATTGTGGATGAGCTGACCAAAGTCCCGTATCTGGAAGAGATTGTTATTGGGTTAGATCGCGCTGATCGCGATCAGTTTTTATTTGCGCGTGAATTTTTCTCCCGCCTTCCGCAGCGCCACCGAATTTTATGGAATGATGGCCCGCGCCTCAAAGCGCTGGATGAAGGGCTGAAAAAAGAAAATCTTTCACCGAATGAGCCGGGCAAAGGCCGCAACGTGTGGTTCTGTGCCGGTTATACGCTGGCATCGCGGCGCACGTCGGTGGTCGGACTGCATGATTGTGACATTGTCACTTACAGCCGCGATATGCTGGCCCGTCTGATGTATCCGGTGGCGAATCCCAACTTCCATTACGATTTCTGTAAAGGGTATTACGCGCGCGTCGCCGACGGAAAATTCAATGGCCGCGTGGGACGTCTTCTGGTCTTCCCGCTGCTGAAATCGCTGCAAATTGTTTACGGCCACTCTGACTTTCTGGAATACCTGCGTACCTTCCGCTATCCGCTTTCCGGCGAATTTGCGATGCGCACGGACATTCTGAATGACCTGCGTATCCCGAGCGACTGGGGTCTGGAGATTGGCGTGCTTTCAGAACTTCATCGAAATACGGCGACCAAGCGTATTTGTCAGGTCGATATCGCCGATACCTACGATCATAAGCACCAGCCGATGTCCGAAGATGATGCGACAAACGGGCTGCAACGCATGAGTATCGATATCACCAAGGCGCTTTACCGCAAGATGGCGATCCTTGGAGTGAATATCACCAGCGAATCTTTCCGTATCCTCAAAGCCACCTACTATCGCAATGCGCTGGATATGATTGACGGGTTTGAGAATGACGCAAAAATGAACGGATTATCGTTTGACCGTCACAGCGAAGAATCTGCTGTAGAACTGTTTTCAGGCGCGATTATGGAAGCCGGTCAGGCATTTGTGGATACGCCGAGCGAAAAACCCTTTATCCCGAGCTGGAGCCGCGTACAGTCTGCCTTCCCGGATATGCTGGATCGCATTCACGAAGCGGTGGAAAAAGATAACGAGGGTGATGTGTAGCGCCGGTAATTTCTCTCTCCGCACAAAGCAAAAACGCTGCATCCGCAGCGTTTTTTTATACCTTAACGTCAGCTCACGCTATGCGGCTTCTTTTTTGCCGGGAAACAACAAGCTGGCAATAATGCCCAGCGCAAGAACACCCAGCACCACGTAGAGGCTGGCTAAAGCGCTTATTTCAACCCCGTGATGCCACAGATGATTACTGGAATTCAGTGCCAGTTTCGCCGCCACAAAGAACAGCAGGAAAATCACTGATTTCTCAAGATGCACCAGATATTTACGCAATGCTTCAAGCACGAAATACATCGTACGCAAACCGAGTACGGCAAACATCATGGCGGAATAAACAATCAGCGGTTCGCGGCTGACGGCGATAACCGCAGGCACGCTGTCGAACGCAAACATCAGGTCAGAAATCTCAACCACGGCAATACACAACAGCAACGGCGTCGCGTAACGCACGCCCTTTTTCACCGTAAAACTGAAGCCCTGATTTTCAGGCTTTGCCAGCTCAGCTTCGACCTGTTCACTGCTGACCAGAAAATGCGGGCCGACCAGTTTTGGAAACACCGGGAAGAAACGGCGAACCAGCCGGTTGGCGATATGATCTGAGTAATCATCATTATCTTCGTCATCATTTCCCGCACGCATCATCAGGATCGCTGTCCAGAGGATCACCACGGCAAACACCATTTCGACCCAGGGTCCGAGCGCCAGCAAACTGGTGCCGATCACCACGAAAATCCCACGGAACACGATTGCGCCAATCACGCCCCAGTACAAAATCCGGTGACGATAACCGTCAGGCACTTTGAACCAGGCGAAAATCGCCATAATCACAAACAGGTTATCGATGGAAAGCACCTGCTCCAGCGCATACCCGGTGAGGAAAAGACTCGCGACTTCTTTGCCATGATGGACATATAAAAACGCGGCAAAACTCAGGGAAACGGCAATCCAGAACAGTGTCCATAAAGAGGCACTTTTCAGGCCAATCGGCTTGTGACTGCGGTGCGCAAAGATGTCAGTTAACAACGCGGCGACCGCCACGACGACAAAAACAATGGTTGTTTCCAGCGGAAAACCCAGGGAATCGGACTGCATGACACCTTTCCTAAAAGTAAACGAATGCTAAACGAAGGGAGCATTGTAAGCGGTTGTGAGGAGAATGGGTATCAAAGTCGATCCGCTTCAGTGTTTATGCCATAATCCTCTGCCGCATATTTCAGGATTCATCAGGGCTAAAATAAAGCAAAACGGGCGAAAAAATTCATTCTTAGCCTGCTATAAATTGATTTAAAGCCTTTATTTTCTCCGCACTAAATATTCCCCCCATCAATAAATTGATCCTGATTTAAAGCTCATTGATTCTCAGTTCGGCTTAATTGCATGTGAAGATCAATTTTTTATTTAAAAAAAACCTTTTAAAATCGGGGTTTTTTAACATTTCGCTCTTTTCGCTCCTTTAAGCTACTTATCACTCGGCGTAAAAGATGTTAAAATTGACCCATATCAATATTGCCAGAGTGACTCTTATGATCCCGGAAAAGCGTATTATTCGACGTATCCAATCTGGTGGCTGTGCGATCCATTGTCAGGACTGTAGCATTAGCCAGCTTTGTATTCCTTTCACGCTTAATGAGCATGAACTTGATCAGCTCGATAACATTATCGAAAGGAAAAAGCCGATCCAAAAAGGTCAGGCATTGTTTAAAGCCGGTGATGAATTGAAATCCCTGTATGCCATTCGTTCCGGGACTATCAAAAGCTACACCATTACCGAGCAAGGTGACGAGCAAATTACCGGTTTCCATCTGGCAGGCGATTTAGTCGGCTTCGATGCTATCGGTGGCTTGCAGCATCCGAGCTTTGCTCAGGCGCTGGAAACCTCAATGGTTTGCGAAATTCCTTTCGAAACCCTGGACGATTTGTCCGGTAAAATGCCGAATCTGCGTCAGCAAATGATGCGTCTGATGAGCGGTGAGATTAAAGGTGACCAGGATATGATCCTGTTGCTTTCGAAGAAAAATGCCGAAGAACGTCTGGCGGCATTTATCTATAACCTCTCCCGCCGCTTCGCTCAGCGTGGTTTCTCTCAGCGCGAATTCCGCCTGACGATGACACGTGGCGATATCGGTAACTACCTCGGTCTGACTGTAGAAACCATCAGCCGCCTGCTCGGCCGTTTCCAGAAATCAGAAATGCTGAGTGTTAAAGGTAAATACATCACGATTGAGAATCATGAAATGCTTTCTCAGTTAGCCGGTCAGTCCGCGCCGGTCTCTGCCTGATCTGTCAGGCTCCCGCCTGACAATTATTGCGTCGGATCATCAAGGAATAATTTGTTGATCCGACTCAATTTCTCCGCTATCCGATTGCTTAATCTTGGTTTACTCTGTACTTAATACACTGACCGCCGTTCTCTTACAGGTGTTAAGGAGTCCCCATGGCTAAGTATCAGAATTTACTCGTTGCTATCGACCCCAATCAGGATGACCAACCCGCGCTTCGTCGTGCCGTTTATCTGGTGCAACGTAACGGCGGCAGCATCAAAGCCTTTTTGTCGATTTATGATTTCTCCTATGAAATGACCACCATGCTTTCGCCAGATGAGCGAATCGGTATGCGGCAAAGCGTAATCAGTGAACGGGAAGAATGGATTAAAGAACAGTGTCGCTACTATGTCGAAGCGGGTATTCCGATCGACGTTAAAGTGGTCTGGCACAACAAACCTTTCGAAGCCATCATTCAGGAAGTGATTGCCGGTAATCATGATTTACTGTTGAAAATGGCCCACCAACATGACCGTCTTGAATCTGTCATTTTCACGCCTACGGACTGGAATTTACTGCGCAAGTGCCCTTGCCCGGTCTGGATGGTCAAAGACCAGCCGTGGCCTGAAAGCGGTAAAGCCGTTGTCGCCGTTAACCTTTCCAGTGAAGAACCCTATCACGACCCGCTCAATATCAAACTGGTGAAAGAAACCATCGAGCTGGCCTCACACGTTAATCAGACGGAAGTCCATCTGGTCGGCGCGTATCCGGTCACGCCGATTAATATTGCCATCGAACTTCCTGACTTTGACCCAAGCGTCTATAACGATGCTATCCGCGGTCAGCATCTGATTGCGATGAAAGCATTGCGACAGAAATTCCAGCTTGACGAAAAATTCACACACGTGGAAAAAGGCTTACCGGAAGAAGTCATTCCTGACCTTGCAGAGCATTTGCAGGCAGGTGTGGTTGTTCTCGGTGCGATTGGCCGTACCGGTCTTTCTGCGGCGTTTTTAGGCAACACCACGGAACAGGTGATCGATCATCTGAAATGCGATTTGCTGGCCATCAAACCGGATGATTTTGAATGTCCGCTGACATTCGATGACGAAGAAGAGGATGACGACGAGTAATCTGTGAGAATACTGTCTGAGAATAATCGCTGAATCGCGCACAAAAGAAAGGCCAGTCAACTGACTGGCCTTTTTCATTGCGGCTCAGGAATTAGAGAGCACGCAGGATTTTCTCAACGCTTTCTTTTGCATCGCCAAACAGCATCTGAGTGTTTTCTTTGAAGAACAGCGGGTTCTGCACACCGGCATAACCAGTATTCATTGAACGTTTGAAGACGATCACGTTCTGCGCTTTCCACACTTCCAGCACCGGCATACCCGCAATTGGACTGCGTGGATCTTCCTGTGCCGCCGGGTTCACGGTGTCATTTGCACCGATAACCAGCACAACATCGGTATCGCTGAAATCGTCGTTGATTTCGTCCATTTCCAGCACGATGTCATAAGGCACTTTCGCCTCAGCCAGCAGAACGTTCATATGGCCCGGCAAACGCCCTGCAACAGGATGAATACCGAAACGAACCTTGATGCCTTTAGCGCGCAGTTTGGCGGTAATGTCATGCACCGGATACTGTGCCTGAGCCACCGCCATGCCGTAGCCCGGGGTGATGATCACTGAGCTGGCGTTTTTCAGCAGCTCAGCCACATCTTCCGCGCTTGCTTCATGATACTCACCCATTTCTTCAGCGTCGCCCGTAGAAGAGCCATCAGTACCGAAACCACCGGCGATCACGCTGATAAACGAACGGTTCATCGCTTTACACATGATGTAAGACAGAATTGCACCTGAAGAACCCACCAGCGCACCGGTGACGATCAGCAGGTCATTGCTGAGCATAAAGCCCGCTGCCGCCGCTGCCCAACCGGAATAGGAGTTCAGCATGGACACTACAACCGGCATATCCGCACCACCGATGGAAGACACCAGGTGCCAGCCGAACGCCAGAGCGATGATGGTCATGATCAGCAATGCAACAACCTGCAGACCGACGCTTTCGGTGCGAACAAACATCACCATCAGCAGGAAAGAAACAACCAGCGCAGCCAGATTCAGTTTATGACGATGCGGCAAAGCCAGCGGTTTGGAAGAGATAATCCCGCGAAGTTTACCAAACGCCACAATCGAACCGGTAAAGGTCACCGCACCGATGAAGATACCGAGGAATACTTCGGTCAGATGGATGTTTTCCATCACGCCTTCCATCGGCACCGCACCGTGATCCAGATAGCTGTTAAAGCCCACCAGAACCGCAGCCAGACCCACGAAGCTGTGCAGAATGGCAACCAGCTCAGGCATTTCTGTCATTTCGACTTTACGTGCCAGATAAACACCAATCGCACCACCGATCACCATGGCGACGATGATCCAGCCAACGTTACCGGAGTCAGGTCCAAGAATGGTCGCGATTAACGCGATGGCCATCCCGGTGACGCCGAAAATGTTACCCTGTTTTGATGTTTCATGTTTTGACAGCCCGGCAAGGCTGCAAATAAACAGAATAGCGGCAACAATATATGCTGCTGTAACTAAACCCCCAGACATATATTCCCCTTAGTTCTTACGAAACATCTTCAGCATGCGCTGAGTGACGGTGAATCCGCCGAAAATATTGATACTGGCAATCAGTACGGCAATAAAGGACAGGAAACTGACCCATCCGCCATGACCGATTTGCAGTACGGCACCGACCACAATAATCCCCGAAATGGCGTTAGTGACCGACATCAGCGGCGTATGCAGCGCATGGCTGACATTCCACACCACGTAGTAACCGACCACACAGGACAGCGCAAACACCGTAAAGTGAGAGAGGAACTCTTTCGGCGCCACATTCGCCAGCCAGCCAAACAGCACAATGGCAACGGCCATGATGATGAATTTGGTCCACGGAGACGCGGGCTTAACTTCAGCTTTTGCTACCGGCTCAGCGGCTTTCGCAGCCTGCGGCTGAGCAGAAACCTGAATCGGCGGTGCCGGCCAGGTCACTTCACCGGCTTTCACCACGGTCACACCGCGCACAACGGTATCTTCAAAATCGATTTCGATTTCACCGTTTTTCTCTTTGCACAGTAATTTCAGCAGGTTAACCAGATTGGTGCCGTAAAGCTGGGAGGACTGCGTCGGCAGGCGGCTTGGCAAATCGGTATAACCGATAATCTTCACGCCGTTTTCTGTAGTGGTAATCTGGTCTGCAACCGTCAGTTCACAGTTACCGCCCGTCTGGGCTGCCAGATCGACAATCACACTGCCCGGTTTCATCGAAGCGACCATCTCTTTGGTGATGAGCTTCGGTGCAGGACGTCCCGGGATAAGCGCGGTGGTCACAATGATGTCTACTTCTTCGGCCTGGGCTGCGAACAGCGCCATTTCCGCTTTAATGAAGGCTTCTGACATCACTTTTGCGTAGCCGTCACCGCTGCCCGCCTCTTCTTCGAAGTCCAGTTCCAGGAACTCCGCACCCATACTTTTTACCTGTTCCTTCACTTCAGGACGGGTATCAAAAGCACGGACGATAGCGCCGAGGCTTCCTGCTGCGCCAATGGCAGCCAGGCCAGCCACACCGGCACCGATGATCATGACTTTCGCCGGCGGCACTTTACCCGCAGCAGTGATCTGCCCGGTAAAGAAACGACCAAATTCATGCGCGGCTTCCACGATCGCGCGATAACCCGCGATGTTAGCCATTGAGCTCAGGGCATCAAGAGATTGTGCGCGGGAAATACGCGGCACAGAATCCATTGCCATTGCCGTCACCTGACGGTCAGCCAGTTTTTGAATCAACTCAGGGTTTTGCGCAGGCCAGATGAAACTGACCAGCGTGGTGCCTGCTTGTAATTTATCGATTTCATCGTTTTCAGGCGCATTCACCTTCAGCACGATATCTGATTGCCATACATCATCGCCGCTGACGACAGATGCACCCGCCAGTTCATAAGCTGCATCGTCAAAGCTGGCTAATTTACCCGCTCCCTGTTCGATAGCGACCGTAAAGCCGAGTTTAAGCAACTGTTCCACCGTCTTCGGCGTGGCTGCAACCCGGGCTTCATTGGTCAACCGCTCTCTTGGTACACCAATACGCATAGTATTCCCTTCACCCTTTTCATTGATGATTTGTGTCATCGTCATAACAATTCAACTTCACGCCTGCCGGTTAACAGTAAACCCCGGTTTGTATTTTTTCAGGCCGCTTATAACCTACTGAATATCTAATCAATAATCTACGTATCACAGCGATAGTCAGACAATTAATAATAAAAAAATTGATATGGGCCGCAAACCTGCTGCAAACCTGAGTAAACAGGCCTTTAATCCACCTGATAACCTGCTTTAAACCCGATCTATCACTGAGAGTTTCTCTACCTTAACCCGCTCAGAACGGGCATAAAAGTTAGAAAATAGTGAATAATTAACATTTATTTCACTACTTGGATTATTCAACAAACTTATATAAGTTATACCTGGTAAAAAAAGTCGCTATTATCGCCGGTGACGCACGCATTATTGCCATAAATTGCTGAGACACTCGGCATTGTTACATGCAATAATCGGCCGCTAACCTGTTACACATCAAGAATTCAGCACGTTTCAACATTACTGCGCAAGGTGAAAGGATTTTTTATGAAGCTGACAAAAACGATCATCGCATCGGCCCTGTTTTCTGTTTCTGCGCTGTCGGCTGCACATGCCGCGCAGGAAATTAGCCCACAGAAAGCTGCAGCCATTAAGCCTTTTGATCGCATTGTTATTACCGGGCGTTTCAACACGCTGGGCGATGCGGCTGATGCCGTGTCCCGCCGTGCCGATACGCTGGGTGCAGATTATTTTTATATTCAAGATACCAACAGCACTAACAATAGCGGTAACTGGCGTGTAGTGGCAGATATCTATAAAAAAGATGCGCCGGAAGTGAGCAAAGATCCCCATTATCGCGTCATTAATGGCGTGGTAGAGCTGCCGAAAGACGTCGCTTATGGACTTGAGCCTTTTGATACTGTGACTGTCAGCGGTTTCTATCGCAGCCAGCCAGACGTTAACGATGCCATTACAAAAGCGGCGAAAGATAAAGGGGCTTATTCCTTCTTCATCGTCCGCCAGATTGATGCCAACAGCGGCGGCAACCAGTACATCACTGCGTTTATTTATAAGAAAGATGCGCCAAAACGCGTGGTTCAGTCACCTGATGCTATTCCTGCCGATTCTGATGCAGGCCGTGCAGCACTGGCAGCCGGTGGCGCAGAAGCGAAGAAAGTTGAGATCCCAGGCGTAGCATCTTCCGGCAGTCCAAGCCGTGAAGTCGGCCGTTTCTTCGAAACACAGTCGTCTACTGGTAAACGTTACACCGTCACAGCAACCAACGGCGCGAAAATTCAGGAAGTGAATGACGTGACCGCCGCTCAGATGGTGCCGTTTGATTCCACGACCTTCACCGGTCACTTCAACAGCACCACGGATGTTTCACAGGAAGTGGCAAACCGTGCAGCTGCCAAAGGCGCCAAGTTCTACCACATCACTCGTCAGTGGCAGAACAAAAGCGGTGGTAACCTCACCAT
Source organism: Rahnella sp. ATs2 (assembly GCF_051851855.1). NCBI lineage: Bacteria > Pseudomonadati > Pseudomonadota > Gammaproteobacteria > Enterobacterales > Yersiniaceae > Rahnella > Rahnella sp. ATs2. The sequence continues at coordinate 64,461 of NZ_JBLYPL010000011.1, forward strand.
CAGCGCAGACTTCTTCAAATAAGTCTGAGCCCGAAACAGCAAAAAGGCAGCCAGAAATGGCTGCCTTTTCTTTTGCCGCGAACATTTTTCCCGAAGCCTTACTGCCCCCAGGTACGTTCCAGCACATTAATCCAGTTCTTGTAACAGATTTTCTCCAGCAACGCCTGGCCATACCCCGCTTTGCGCAGTGCTTCAACCAGCACCGGCAGACCGCGTACGTCCTTCATAAACGGTGCCATCGATGCCCCGTCAAAATCCGAACCGAAGCCCAAGCCATCCTCACCCAGATGTTCAACCAGATAATCCACATGACGTACCATAATGTCTGTGCCGGTATCGTCGCTGCGTTTGCCGTCTTCACGCAGGAATGGCACAGCAAAATTGAGCCCGACAAAACCGCTGCTCTCTTTGATTGCGCCAAGCTGTTTATCAGTGAGATTACGCGACATCGGGCATATGCTGAACGCATTGGAATGGCTGGCCACCAGCGGCGAGTCGCTCAGTTCAGCCACCTGCCAGAAGCCTTTTTCGTTCAGATGTGACAAATCAATCATGATGCGTTTTTGGTTACAGGCTTTGATCAGCCGGATACCCGCATCGGTCAGCCCCGGTCCGGTGTCCGGCGATGTCTGGTATTTGAATGGCACACCCTCGCCGAAAATGTTCGGGCGACTCCAGACTGGCCCGAGAGAACGCAGCCCCATGCTGTAAAGCACATCCAGATTATATAAATCCTCATCTATCGCTTCCGCCCCTTCAATATGCATAACCACAGCTAATGCATGGTTATCTATCGACTGTCTGATTTCCTGCGCGGTACGACAAACTTTCACCTTTCCCTGCGACTGTTCTTCGATTCTGAGCAGGAACGCCATCATGCCAAATGTGACGTCACGTGCAAAATCGAAAGAAGGTGTCGGGGAAAAATCAGGATGCTTTTGAGTACCTTCCGGCAGAAAACGGGTGTCCACAGTACGATCAGGCACGCTAATTGCTAGATCTACTTCAGGAGTAGGCACCCAGGCGGCGAAAAGCCCGCCGGCAAAGCCTGCGTCACGACAGCGCGGCAGGTCTAATTGTCCGCTGGCGGGTCCCTGAAGGAATGTCTGTGCAGGATCCTGACGATGTTCGTTCCAAAGTTGTAGCAAAACATCGTTATGTCCATCAAAAACCGGCATTAATTCTTCAGTTCCGTGCGCTACGTTATTCATAAAAAAGGTCTACCTTTGATTGAGCATGGCTAAGACAACGGAGATTTGTTCCGACAGGGTGCACTCACCGCGTGAAATTGCACCAGCAAAGAACAAGCACAGTACGCTTCACATTAGTTTTTTCGATATGAAACGTCGGGATGTGTAAAGCAACGGTTTTTCATTTAAGCCAGTTGCCCGGAGTTAAGTCAAGGGTTGGCCAACGTAATTTTTAATTTTACTTTTATATATCAACACGATGGGAGTAGTTATGGTTACCAGGCGTCAATTTGTTACCGGTTTTTCCGCAATACCTGTTCTGTCCTACCTGAAATTCGATGCTGTGTTTGCTGCCACACCGGCCTCAATTCTGGTGATGGCTATCCAGCTTGATATCATTACCAGCCTTGATCCGCATGAAAGCTTCGAGTCCGTGGGCAGTGAAATTACCGGCAATATGTACCAGCAACTGGTGAAACCAAAACTGGCCTCCCCTGATGAAATCGAAGGCGATCTGGCTGTTTCATGGACCGCTTCCAACGATAAAAAAACCTTCACGTTCAAACTCGACCCGAAAGCAAAATGGGCCGATGGAAAACCTGTGACCGCCGAAGACGCCGCATTTTCCCTGCAGCGTGTGGTGAAACTCGACAAGAGCCCGGCCTACATCATCAACCAGTTTGGCTATACCAAAGACAACGTCGACAGCCTGATTACCGCATCGGACGCCGAAACGTTGGTGATCCAGACCACCGAACCTGCTTCTGAATCCTTCCTGCTGTATTGCCTGACCGCGAACGTGGGCAGTATCGTGCAAAAATCTGCCTGCCTGGCCAATCAGGCAGGTGACGATCTGGGTAACGCCTGGCTGAAGAAAAACAGCGCCGGTTCTGGTGCTTTCAAACTGCGCGACTGGAAAGTCAGCGAATCCGTGATTCTCGAAAGCAACAAAAACAACCCGCACGCAGGCAAAATCCAGCGCATCATCATGCGTCACATCATCGACCCTTCTGCCCAGTTGCTCATGTTGCAGAAAGGCGATATCGATATCGCGCGTAACCTGACCACCGAACAGTTACGTCCTCTGCTGAAGGACAAAAACTTCACGCTGGTACAGAAAGGCATTGCCGGCACCTTTATGCTTTCTGCCAATACCGCGCATCCGAATCTTGCCAAACCGCAGGTCTGGCAGGCGATCAAATGGGCCATCGATTACGAAAACATCCAGCAGCATATCGTGCCGCTGACCCACAAAATCCACCAGAGCTTCCTGCCGGAAGGTTTCCCTGCGGCGGTGAATACCATTATGTACAAACGTGATGTGGCAAAAGCCAAAGCGCTGCTGGCCGAAGCCGGTTTCCCAAACGGTTTTGAAATCACCCTCGATCACTACTCCGCCTCGCCTTCTTCTGACATCGTGCAGGCATTGCAATCTAACCTCGCCGAAGTCGGGATTAAAGTCACGCTGCTGGCTGCCGAAAGCCGTCAGGTGCTGACTAAAATGCGTGCGCGCCAGCAGCAACTGGCGATGACCCAGTGGGGCGCGGATTACTTTGATCCGAACTCCAATGCAGAAGCCTTCTGCAGCAACCCGGATAACACCGACAAAGCCAAGAGCCGCACGCTGGCATGGCGTTGCAGCTGGCAGGATAAAGACATTTCAGATCTCAGCACCAAAGCGCTGAAAGAGTCTGATCCGGCCACCCGCATCAAACTCTACGAAGAGTTGCAGACCAGACATATGGAAAACAGCCCGTTTGCCATCATGTTGCAACCCACCATGACCGCCGCCTGCCGAAACGTGATTTCCGGCGTGGTATTAACAGTAATGAGCACCAGCCCTTACGAGAAGGTTGTTAAAGCGTGAGCAAGAGACTCAAAGGATTTCTGAGTACCTGCATCAGCGTTTGTCTTACTTTGTTTGGTCTGTCGGTGGTGACTTTTTTCATCGGTCGCGTGATGCCGACAGACCCGGTTCTGGCTGCGGTTGGCGATAATGCCCCGCAGGCAGTCGTCGAACGGGTTCGTCATGAAATGGGGCTGGATCAGCCCCTCTGGATGCAGTTCTTCCATTATCTCAGTCAGGTATTTCACGGTGACTTAGGCCGTTCTGCCCTGACCTCCAATCTGGTGACCACCGATATCGCGCGCTTTTTCCCGGCAACGCTGGAACTGGCGACGGCGGCCATTATTATCGCCGCTATTGTCGGTATTCCGCTGGGCGTCTGGGCGGCAACGCGTCAGGGCAGCTGGATTGATCAGACGATCCGCGTGGTGTGTCTGGCCGGTCACTCCCTGCCGGTGTTTGTGCTGGCGCTGCTCAGCCTGCTGATTTTCTATTCCGCGCTGGGTATCGCGCCGGGACCTGGGCGTCAGGACATCATTTATCAGGACATGATCCCGCAAGTCACCGGTTTGCTTACCGTTGATTCTCTGCTGGCCGGTGACATGGGCGCATTTTGGGATGCTCTTGCGCATATGGCCCAGCCGGTGCTGATCCTCGCGTATTTCAGCATGGCTTACATCACCCGCATGACCCGTACTTTTATGCTCAACGCACTCGGCGGGGAATATGTGATAACGGCCCGCGCGAAAGGGCTTTCTGCGCAACGCGTCATCTGGAAACATGCTTTCCCGACGGTCGGCGTACAGCTGATTACGGTGCTTGCACTGACGTATGCCGGTTTGCTGGAAGGCGCAGTCGTGACTGAAAACGTCTTCTCCTGGCCCGGCCTCGGGCAATACCTCACCGTCTCGCTGATGAATGCGGATATGAACCCGGTGATCGGCTCCACGCTGCTGATTGGCGCGATTTACGTGCTGCTTAACCTGCTGGCCGACCTTCTCTACCGACTATTGGATCCCCGCGTAAAATGAGCACTCTTCCTGTCACACCTCAACCCCGCGCGGGCAGCCGTGCCTGGCTGCTGGCCGATACGCCGCATACCCGGACACAAGCCGTCTGGGGCCGTCGTTACCGCATCTGGCTTGGTCTGTGCAAAAATCCGCTGGCCGTCACCGGCCTGTTCACCGTGCTGATCGTCCTGCTGATTTCCATCTGTGCGCCGTGGCTGACCAGTTATGATCCGGGTGCGCAGGATCTGGCACACCGTCTGGCAAAACCGTCTTCCCTGCACTGGCTGGGTACCGACGAACTGGGACGCGATACCCTGAGCCGTATTCTTTATGGCGGACGTATCACGCTTGGGATGGTGATTATTGTGGTGGCGATTGTTGCCCCGCTTGGCCTGCTGATCGGCTGCGTGGCCGGTTACGCAGGCGGATTGCTTGACCGTATTCTGATGCGCATCACCGACATTTTCCTGGCATTCCCGCGTCTGATCCTGGCTCTGGCCTTTGTGGCTGCACTCAGGCCTGGTATCGAAAGTGCCATTCTGGCGATCGCCCTTACTGCCTGGCCGCCGTATGCCCGTCTCGCCCGCGCTGAAACTATGCAGGTGCGCGGCACGGATTATATTGCCGCCTGCCGCCTGACCGGCGCGACACCGGCGCGTATTGTGCTTCGCCATATCATGCCGCTGTGCGTGCCCAGTCTGGTGGTGCGCATCACGCTGGATATGAGTTCGATCATTATCACCGCTGCCAGCCTGGGTTTTCTGGGGATGGGCGCTCAGCCGCCGTCGCCGGAATGGGGCGCAATGATTGCCACTGCACGCCGTTTCCTGTTCAGCGAATGGTGGGTGCCGCTGATCCCAGCCATTGCGATTTTTGTCACTTCACTGGCGTTTAACTTCCTCGGCGACGGCCTGCGCGACGTCCTCGATCCTAAGGAGAAATGATGCTGGTTGATATCAAAGATCTGCATATTACCTTTCAGACCAACAGCGGCAGTTTCGACGCAGTTCGCGGCGTTTCGCTGTCACTGGGTAAAGAAAAGTTCGGGATTGTCGGCGAGAGCGGTTCGGGGAAATCCCTGACCGCACGTTGCCTGATGAACCTGTTGCCTTCAAGTGCAAAATGCCGTGCTGAAACGCTGTCTTTCGACGGTATTGATTTGCGCAACGCCAGTGAAAAGCAGATGCGGCAGATACGTGGCAAACGCGTCGGATTTATTTTGCAGGATCCGAAATACTCGCTCAATCCGGTCATGCCCATTGGTAAACAGGTGGCGGAAGCGTGGCAGACGCATAAAGGCGGTTCGAAAAAACAGGCGATGAACGCCGCCATAGAATTGCTGGATCAGGTGCGTATCCGCGACCCGCATAAAGTCGCCGAACGCTATGCGCATGAAGTGTCCGGCGGTATGGGCCAGCGCGTAATGATTGCCATGATGCTGGCACCGGATCCGGAACTGATGATTGCCGATGAACCGACCAGCGCGCTGGACGCCACCGTGCAGGCCGAGATTTTACGCCTTCTGGATGACTTAGTATCCAGTCGCGGTATGGGGCTGATCCTGATTAGCCACGATTTGCCGCTGGTATCCAAATTCTGCGACCGCGTGGCTGTGATGTACGCAGGCCGTATCGTCGAAACATTACAGGCGGGCGACCTGCTGAAAGCACAACATCCTTACACCCGCGGGTTGCTGGAATGTCTGCCGTCGCTGAAACATCCGCGTGACAGACTGCCGGTTCTGGTGCGTGACGAAGCATGGAAAACCTCATGACTGACCAATCCCCTCTTTTCTATCAGGATGCAGATAACAGCAAAATTATTCTGAACAATCTGCGGATTGCTTTTGGCGAGACCGAAGTGGTCAAAGGCGTGAGTTTTAGCGTTGCGCCGGGCGAATGCTTCGGGATTGTCGGCGAAAGTGGCTCCGGAAAATCGACCATTTTACGCGCGCTGGCCGGACTGAATCAGTCATGGTCAGGAGAAATGGTAATCGGCGGTGAAGATCAACTGCCGGTACGCCAGAAACGCTTCTTCCGCCGCGTGCAGATGGTGTTTCAGGATCCGTACGGTTCGCTGCATCCGCGCCAGACCATCGACCGCATTCTCAGCGAACCTTTGATCGTGCATGGTTTTCTCAACATTGAGAAGCGCATAACCGATGCCCTGAGCGAAGTCGGTCTGCCGCAGGCGGTGCGTTTTCGTTTCCCGCATCAGCTTTCCGGCGGACAGCGTCAGCGTGTCGCCATTGCGCGGGCAATGATTTCGGAACCGGAAATTTTACTGCTCGATGAACCGACTTCGGCGCTGGATGTGTCGGTTCAGGCGGAGATCCTCAATCTGCTAAGCGACCTGCGTGAACGGCGGAAACTGACTTATATTCTCGTCAGCCACAATCTGGCCGTGGTAACGCATCTTTGCACCAGCATTGGCGTAATGATTGGTGGTGAAATGGTCGAGCTTCTGAGCGCAGACGATTTACGGACGGGCAACGTCACCCACCCGCATACAGCAGAACTACGATCGTTAAGTCTCAGTTTAGAGGAGCCAGAATAACCGTTGCACAAACGGACATTATTCCGGTCTCACGGGCAGTCCGGCTGCCCTCTTATTCACTGATAGACAGTCTGTGGAGATTCTCATGACCTCTGATTTACAGTGGCAAGCCGCTGAGGCGACAGCAAAACGCATTACTCAAAACTGGGATAAACCCGGTGAGCCCGGCGGGGCAATCACTCTTTTCGACAGTAAAACACTGCGCGGTTTCGCCACCGGTGGCCTGGCCAATCTGACCACTTCGCAGCCCTTCAGCATTGATTCCGTGGTTCGCTATGCTTCAGTCACCAAGCATATTTTCGCGGCGCTGGCCTTACTGAAAAGTGATGCCGGACTTTCAACGCAAGACCGCCTCGGTCAGTATCTGCCTGACCTGAAACCGCCGATGTCTGAAGTGACTGTCGGTCAGGCACTGGACATGACGGGCGGGTTGCCAGATGTACGCGAAACGCTCTCCCTGCTGGGGATTTCGGTTTATAACGTCAGCGATGCGGAGGCGATTATGGAATTTCTCGCGCAGGACGGCGCGCTGAATTTCCCCGCTGGCACCGAGATTTCCTACAGCAATACCGGTTACCGGCTGGTGGAAGAAATCCTCAGACAAAAAGGCATTTTGTTTGACGATTTGCTGGCGGAACACATCGCGCGTCCGCTTGATATAGCCTTTCACGCGCCGGAAACCTGGTTTGATATTGTGCCCAATCTGGTGCCCGGTTACTGGCAGGACACGAGCGGCTGGAAAACAGCGGTCGCCGGATTACATCTTTCGGCTTCCGGCAGTCTGACCGGCAGCGTACGGTCGCTTTCCGTCTGGCTGCAAAGCCTGCTGGCCGACAGCGGTCCAGGTGCAGGCGTGCTGAAAACGCTGACCGCGCAACGCCATCTGCACGGCAATATCCCTTCCGCCTACGGGCTGGGAACCACGTCGTCGCAAATCGGTGAACATACGGTTTACGGCCATGGCGGTTCCCATGCAGGATACAAAACCTATTTCCTGCTTCACCCGCAACTGGACGCGGGCATCGCGCTGGTGTCCAACCGTGAAGATACCACTGCCTATACGCACGCACTGGAAGTGATGTCCGCATTACTCGCATCACCGCTTCCCGCCCGCAGCGACGCCCTGCCGGACGGTTTGTATTCCAGCATCGCCGATCCTTACTGGCTGAAAGTCAGTAACGGCACCGCCAGTTATCTCGGTTCCGCCGATAACTTGTATCAGGGCGAAGATGCCGGTGAGGCCATTACACTTTCGGCGCATATGCCGATGCGCTTGCGCTGGAATGGTCATGCCATTGAAGGGGAAATCGGCCACGCGCCACGTTACTTCCGGCCAATCGAGCCCAATGACTGCCTGAAGATGGTCCAGGGGCGCTGGTATCATCCTGAGTCAAAAGCCGCCTTTGATATCGACGGCGACAAACTGCGAACTGGCGTTGGCACTCAGCGCGCCAGCGGCCAGCTAACCTCGCTGGGGGCTGGCCGTTTGCTGGTGGAACTTCCCGACGACGGGCCGTGGAAAAAAACCTTTTGTCTTTATTTCCAGGGCTACAACGTCAAACTCGTCTCGAACCGCAGCCGCGTTCTGAGCTTCCGCCGCGATGAATGCCGCAGCAGCTGGCAACCGGGGCAGTAACACCGGACGATTTACTGCAAAGCCTCCCGTCGCGGAGGCTTTTTTTTGTTAACTTCATCACATTTCATTAATACAAACGGATCATCTGGTACATAACCGCACAAAATGTTCAGTCCTTATTTAACAAGGCCTGCAAGCCCGTTTTGCCCAAAATACCCTCACAAAATCTCCTGAAAATTAGTTACCACCCGCAACCGTCACTTTTTCACGCTTGTTAATTGAATTAACATCTGGGAAACAAAATTCAATACCCGCTTCATCTGCATGGCATTAAGAAACACATCAAGTGTTCAGCTCATGACGCCACTGAATTTTAAAGATATTGATTTAATGCAATTATTTTTCCAGATCTTTTTTAAGCAATGTTTTGCTACCGCTACAAGGGATGAGTCTATGTCTGTTAAAAAACACACAGCACGTGCTGTGATTTGTGCTTCCGCTTTATTATTCTCTGCCACTTCCGCTTTCGCCGCCGGGCATCCTCAGCTCGATAGCGCGCAGGCTGCAAAAGTCATCGACAGTGTTAAATCGACTATTGCTGAGCAACACAGCACCGGTTGCGTTGCTGTTGTTGATGCGTCTGGTTCATTACTGGCATTCCAGCGTCTGGACGGTTCTCCTGCCGGATGCGTTGAGGCCTCCATCGGTAAAGCACGCACTTCAGCGCTGTATCACGCTCCTTCGCTGAAATTCATGCAGCGCCTGCAAGGCGGTGAAACTACCGTGCTGGCAATCCCGCACGCAGTGGCACTGGGTGGCGGCTTCCCGCTGACCATCAACGGTGAAGTGGTTGGTGCAGTCGGTGTCAGCACACCGAAGCAGGACATCGATAATCAGTCATCAGAAAAAGCGGCCAGCGTCCTGAAATAACAGGCACTTTTAATTACTCCTTCTTGTTGACGGCCACGCCCGTGGCCGTTTTATACGGAACATTTACGGACTTTCAGCATGATCAATCTCTCTCGTCGCCGGTGGATACTCGGCACTGCGGGCGTCTTGGTTGCGGGTATCGGTAGCCAGATGCTGGGCGGTGGCGTATTTGCCACCCTCGCCCATGCCGCGCCACCGCTGGCTTCTGCTGTGACAATGCCAGACAGTTTTATGGCACTTTCTAAACAGCTGACCGGCATGGACACGCTCGAACCGCACCTCGCTCAGGCGCTCTACAGCTGGCTGCATCAGTCACAAAATCATCAGTCATCAAATAATACGCAGCTCGACACGCAGCTGGATGCCCTTTCAGCGCTGATCACCACGCACAAAAATGTTGTCGGTGAAGATTTGCATCAGTTGCTGGCCACGCAACCGGCAGAGCTGGCGCAGCTGTATCAGCAACTGGTCAGCGGCTGGTATCTCGGTGTGGTGGGTCAGCCTGGCAGCCAGAAATGTATCGGATTCGAAAATATCGTCAGCTATCAGTTGCTGAAAAATAACCTGCTGCCGCCAAGTTATGCGCCGGGTGAACCGAATTTCTGGGTCAACAAGCCTGCTGCACTGCAACAAAATTCCACGGAGGTGATTGCTCATGGCTGATGCACTTAATGCAGATGTCGTTGTTATTGGTGCGGGTATAGCCGGTTCGCTGGCTGCGCTGAAAATGGTGAAAGCCGGCGTTTCCGTGCTGATGCTCGATTCAGGGCCGGTGATTAAACGCGATGAAGCGGTAGAACTGTTCCGTCAGTCACCGCTGAAAGGCGATTTCACCGAGCCGTATCCGCCCAAACCCTGGGCTCCGCAACCGAAGTTCCAGCCAAAAGATAACAACTATCTGATCCAGAAAGGCCCGGATCTCTATGCTGCGCAATATCTGCGCGGTGTCGGCGGTACGACGTGGCACTGGGCGGGACAGGCGTTCCGTTTGCTGCCAAACGACATGAAGATCAAAACACTGTATGGCGTGGGTCGCGACTGGCCAATCAGCTATGAAGAGCTGGAGCCGTATTACACCGAAGCGGAAATTCAGATGGGGGTTTCGGGTGATGATGCGCTGGACTCCCCGCGCTCGCAGCCTTATCCGCTGCCGGGTATTCCGCTACCTTACGGGTTCGACCGCATCAGTAAACGCATTGCCAAACTCGGTTACATCCTGGGTATCGGCCCACAGGCGCGCAACAGTATTCCTTACGATGGCCGTCCTGCCTGCTGTGGCAACAACAACTGTATGCCGGTCTGTCCGATTGACGCGCAATATCACGGCGGTATCTCCGCGCGCAAAGCCATTGAAGCCGGTGTACGCGTGATTGCCAACGCCGTGGTGTACAAAATCGAAGCCAATGACAGCGGTGAAATCGTGGCCGTGCATTATCTCGATGCAGACAAAGTGACCCACAAAGTCACCGGCAAACGCTTTGTGCTGACCGCCAACGGCATCGAAAGCCCGAAACTGCTGCTGATGTCCACCAGTGACAAATACCCGGACGGCATCGCCAACAGTTCCGGTATGGTTGGCCGCAACCTGATGGATCACCCGGGTACTTCCGTTGAATTCTATGCCGATGAACCGGTGTATTTCGGTCGCGGCCCGATGCGCCCGGGCAGTATCAATAATCTGCGTGATGGTGATTTCCGCCGCGAACGCTCTGCGTTACGTATCGACGTCGCCAACACCTCGCCGGTGCGTTATCTGACCGAGCGCCTGGTGCGTCAGGGATATTACGGCAAAGCGCTTAACGACAAACTGACCTACCAGTCCGAGCGTTTTATTCAGCTGAAATGCCTGCTGGAAATGCTGCCGGAGCCTGAAAACCGCGTGGTACTAAGCAAGACCGAGAAAGACGAATGGGGGATCCCGCGTCTGGAGGTTCACTACAAATTCCCGGACTACGTTCACCGCGGCTATGACCAGTCGATGCTCGACTTCCAGAAAATCGTCAAAGAGATGGGCGGCACCGAAGTGGTGTACAGCAAACGTGGCGTTTACGACAACAACCAGCACATTACCGGCACCATGATCATGGGCAGCGAACCGAAAGATTCCGTGGTGGATGGAAATTGCCGTACGCATGACCACCCGAACCTGTTTATTGCCGGTACCGGCATTATGCCTTCTGCTTCGACAGTGAATTCCACGCTGTCCGGAACCGCGCTGGCATTACGTATGGCTGACGCGGTGCTGAAAAGCCTGGCCTGATTTTCTGAGGATTGAGCAATGAAAATGAAATTCGTGCTGGCGGCGCTGCCGTTAATGGCAGCAGCCAGCGCCTGGGCTGATGATGCAGCAGGCAATGCGGAGATGATTAAACGCGGTGAGTATCTGGCAATAGCCGGTGACTGTACCGCCTGCCACACCGCACCGGGTGCAGATAAAACCGCGAAGTTTGGCGGCGGTTATCCGCTGGCATCCCCTTTCGGGGTGATTTACGGCACCAATATTTCTTCTGATAAGGAATTTGGTATCGGCAGCTGGAGTGACGATGAGTTCGTTCGCGCGGTGCGTGAAGGCGTCGGCAAAGACGGACAGCAGTTGTATCCCGCAATGCCTTACGATTCTTTCACCAAAATGAAACGTGAAGACGTACTGGCGATCAAAGCCTATCTGATGTCGCAACCAGCAGTACATTCCGCCGGGCCACAAACGGATTTGTCTTTCCCGTTTAACCAGCGCTGGGGCATGCGCGTGTGGAAGATGTTTAACTTCGATAAAGGCGAGCTGAAAAACGATCCGTCCAAATCAGCGGACTGGAATCGCGGCGCATATCTGGTGGAAGCGCTGGAACACTGCGGCACCTGCCATACACCGCGCACGCTGACCATGGGCATGGATACCGATAAAGCGTTTTCCGGCGGTGATTTAGGCTCGTGGGTGGCGTTTAATATCACGCCGGACAAAAACGCCGGGATCGGCAACTGGTCGCATCAGGAACTGGTAACTTACCTGAAAACCGGTTTTGTGGCGGGCAAAGCGTCAGCTTCCGGTGCGATGTCTGAAGCCATCGAGCACAGTTTGCAACATCTGACAGACAATGACCTGAACGCGATTGCGACCTATATCCGCTCGGTTCCGGCGATCGGTGATGACAAGCAAACCAAACCGCGCGATGAATGGGGCCAGAAAAATCAGGACGTTTATCCGCTGCGTGCTGAAGGTCAGACAATCGACCAGTCAGCCGCCGCCCTGTTTAATGCCAGCTGCGCAGCCTGTCACGGCAAAGGCGGTGAAGGCAGTGGCGAGGGCTTCCATGCGTATCCGTCGCTGTTCAGTCATACCAGTACCGGTTCTTACGACAACAGAAATCAGGTTTCCGTTATCCTTAATGGCGTGCAGCGTCATATGGATAAGGGCGAAATCATGATGCCGTCGTTTGCCAATCAGCTGAATGACGAGCAGATTGCGACACTGAGTAATTATGTCAGCACGCAATTCGGAAATCCGGCAGCGGCAACTGTCACCGCCAAAGACGTTGCAAAAATGCGTAAAGCGGCTGACCTGAAGTATCCGCCGAAAATTGAAGAAGGTACGCAGAAGTAATCTGCTTTCTGATAACAAACCCATGGAGCCTTTTAAGGCTCCTTTTTACATTCTGGAATAATGACGTTTCGTACCGAGCGTAGCCAGTGTCAGGATCGAGCTGGCGACCACGCGGTTTTTGCCCTGCCGTTTGGCCTCATATAATGATAAATCCGCCAGTTTTAGCGACTTGCGGATAATCATTCCCGGCAAATACAATGACACGCCTAATGACACCGTCACTTTAAGTTCCCTGCCATCTTCCAGAATGATCACGCAGTTTTCGACTTCCTGGCGGAAGCGTTCCGCTATAGCCAGCAGCGTCGGCGGGTCATAAGCCGACGTCATGACCAGAAACTCCTCGCCGCCGTAACGCCCGGCGAAATCTTCATTGCGTGTCAGGTGACGTAATAAACGTCCTACTTCAATTAATACCCGATCGCCCGCCAGATGCCCAAGGGTATCATTCACCCGTTTGAAGTTATCGATATCGAGCAGAATTAAGCCGCAGGCTTCCCGCTGCGTTTGCCGCTGCGCCAGCCAGTAATCAATACTGGCCCGGTTGTTAATTTGCGTCAGTTCATCAGTCGCCGCCTTCACGCGGATGGTGAACACTTTGCTCATGTAGATTTCTTTATAATTCAGCGCGTGATAACAAAGGATCATGCAGAATGCGGCCACCAGCTGATAAAAAATCAGCTCCGTCCATGGCACCTTAATGCCATGCAATCCGGAAACCAGCGCCAGACGGAAAATACCGATCAGCACAATGGTAATGTAAAGTTCACGGTGTTTCCGCCGTTGCCAGACACGGAATAAAAACAGGGTGCAGAGGATTATTGCGATAAATAGATTATTAAGCGTGAACATACCGCTGAAGAAAAATGCCACGAAATAACTGGATAACCCACTGAGCCAGCCGCCGAAAAAAGTCACTAAAATCATCGGCAACATTTCAAAACTAAAAGAAAGGCTGTCCGTTAGCGCCAGCTGATTGCCCCGCAAATAGAGCGACGTGATGCCCGCCACCAGGCCGAAGGCCAGGCGTTTCCAGTACGACCCTTTGAAGGTAAAAGGCTCACTGCGGCTGAGGACAAAAAAGCTGATCGAGAGCGTGGCGTACGTGACACAAATATCCGCATACAGGCTGGTCAGCGAAAATATATCCGGCATAATTAAATGCGTCCTCTCACGCTATTACCTGTCGATTCACGGGTATTAACATAAATATAGATGATGAATGCCTTCGTCGTATTCGCATGTAAAATAACTGGCGGCACATCACATTGCCACCCGTTACAATAAAATGAAGACTACACAGGAAAGTGTTATCGAGTCTTGATTTATATCTACGTAACCCAAGTCAGACCGGCGTAGGCTGTGACTTTTCCGGTGAAGGAATACCGGGTTATTATCAATTCTTCTCCCAGGTGGTTTACGCCCTATGAATATCTCAGGAAGTCGCCGCATCAGACTTTTCAGTGCTCTGACCGACGCCTGTTTTCGTGAAAAATATACCTTTCAACGTTTACTCAAAGACGCCATTGCGGGCGTAACCGTCGGGATTATCGCTATCCCCCTTGCGATGGCGCTGGCCATTGGCAGTGGCGTTCCGCCGCAGTACGGACTTTATACCTCAGCGGTAGCCGGGATAATTATCGCTATTTTCGGCGGCTCTCGCTTTAGCGTATCAGGCCCGACCGCGGCATTCGTGGTGATCCTCTATCCGGTTTCGCAGCAATTCGGCTTATCCGGCCTGTTGCTGGCGACACTGATGTCCGGCTTTATGTTGCTGCTAATGGGGCTGGCGCGTTTTGGCAGGCTGATTGAATATATCCCGTTGCCCGTCACGCTCGGGTTTACCTCCGGCATTGCGATTACTATCGGGACGATGCAGTTCAAGGATTTCTTTGGTCTGACGATGGCGACGGTGCCTGAACATTATCTGAGTAAAGTTGCCGCGCTGGTGATGGCATTGCCAACGCTGGATATGGGCGATGCAGCGATTGGCATTGTGACGCTCGGGGTCTTAATCCTCTGGCCGAAACTGGGATTGCGCGTTCCCGGCCATCTTCCGGCGCTGCTGGCCGGTTGCGCGGTAATGGCGATTTTCATGCAGGCCGGGCATCCGGTTGCGACTATCGGTTCCCGCTTTCATTTCCTGTTACCGGATGGCTCGCAAGGTAACGGCATCCCGCCTATCTTGCCGCAATTCGCCCTGCCGTGGACTCAACCCGATGGCAGCGGACTGAGCTGGTCTCTGGTGCAGGCGCTGCTGCCCGCTGCGTTTTCCATGGCAATGCTCGGTGCAATTGAATCGTTACTGTGTGCTGTGGTTCTCGATGGGATGACCGGCAAGAAACACCATTCGGACAATGAACTGATCGGTCAGGGTATTGGCAATATGGTCAGCCCTTTCTTTGGCGGTATTACGGCGACGGCGGCCATTGCCCGATCCGCCGCTAACGTTCGTGCCGGTGCGACATCGCCGGTGTCTGCTGTGATCCACTCCTTGCTGGTGATCCTCGCCCTGCTTATTCTCGCGCCGCTGCTTTCCTGGTTACCGCTGGCGGCGATGGCCGCGCTGCTGCTGATGGTGGCGTGGAATATGAGCGAGGCGCATAAAGTGGTGGATATCCTGCGCCGCGCACCGAAAGACGACATTCTGGTGATGCTGACCTGCATGAGCCTGACGGTGCTGTTTGATATGGTGATTGCCATTACTGCCGGTATCGTGATGGCGTCTTTACTGTTTATGCGTCGGATAGCGAAACTGACGCGGCTGACGGAAGTCCCTGGCGAAACGGCGGAAAATACGCTGGTGCTGCGTGTTAACGGTCCGCTGTTCTTCGCTGCGGCTGAGCGCCTGTTCAGTGAATTACAGGCGCGCAGTTCCGGTAAGCAAGTGATTGTCTTGCTGTGGGATCGTGTGGCTGTTCTTGATGCCGGTGGCGTTAATGCGTTGCAGCACTATATCGACGGTTTACCGGAAGGTACCGAACTGCGGCTTGCCGAAATCCCCTTCCAGCCCCTGAAAACCATGGCCCGTGCCAGAATGCATCCGGTTGAAGGAAAACTCAGTTTCTATAGTTCCCTGCAGGATGCCCTTCACAATCACCACTAAACGAAAAAGGCGACCCGAAGGTCGCCTTTGTTTTATCCGGCTGAGACAGATTATTTGCTGGTATCGAGTGCCGGGAAGCTTTTCACCAGATCATCGATAGCTTTCATTTGCACCAGGAAAGGCTCCAGTTTGTCCAGCGGCAATGCAGAAGGACCGTCGCATTTCGCGTGTTCCGGATCTTCGTGCGCTTCGATGAACAGGCCTGCAATACCGACCGCCATACCCGCACGTGCCAGTTCTGCTACCTGAGCACGACGACCGCCGGATGCTGCGCCAAACGGGTCACGTGTTTGCAGTGCGTGAGTCACGTCGAAGATGACCGGATGACCGCCAGTGGCGTTGATCATTACGTTCATACCCAGCATGTCGACAACCAGATTGTCGTAACCAAAGTTGCTGCCACGATCGCACAGGATAACCTGATCGTTGCCGCCCTCTTTGAATTTATCAACAATGTTACCCATCTGACCCGGGCTGACGAATTGTGGTTTTTTCACGTTAATGACAGCGCCGGTTTTCGCCATGGCTTCAACCAGATCAGTCTGACGCGCCAGAAACGCTGGCAACTGGATCACGTCAACCACTTCAGAAACAGGCTGTGCCTGCCAGGATTCGTGAACGTCAGTAATGATTTTTACACCGAAAGCTTTTTTCAGTTCCTGGAAGATTTTCATACCTTCATCCAGGCCCGGACCGCGGTAAGAATGAATAGATGAGCGGTTGGCTTTATCGAAAGACGCTTTGAACACGTAAGGAATACCGAGTTTCTGGGTCACGGTGACGTAATGTTCACAGACGCGCATCGCCATATCGCGAGATTCCAGTACGTTCATCCCGCCGAACAACACAAACGGCAGGTCGTTGGCGACTTTGATGTCCTGAATGCTAACCACTTTATGTTTCATACTTTGGCCTTTTAGTAAAAAATCCTTCATCTGAATCTGCCGCAACCGGCTGTTTTATCAACATTTATCAGATGGAACGAGAGGTAATTATAAATTAATGGAGTGTCACTTGCTTGTGCTCAATCGAGTGGATCTGCACTTTAATCACTTCTGAAATCGGGTCTTCCGGGCACTGTTCAACGAAATAATTGAGATCGTTGATCGCCACATGATCACATTCCAGCTGGGCGTAAATCAGCCCACGGTCACGGATTTCATACGGGTCTTCCGGGTCGAACTGTAATACGGTTTCGCTGGCACGAAGAGCCAGTTCAAACTGTTTTTCTTCCATCAGTGCGGCTTTAAGCGTGTCGAGCATTTTACGCACGATAAGCGTATTTTCCGCTTCATCTAGATCATCATCTTCGATTTCCGCCGTCACGCCCAGATTGCCTTTCAGCCACACATTGAGCATGTGCTCATTGAGCGTGTCGCCGTTGATAGGATTGAGCAGCCACATTTCTTCATCGAGCCAGTCGGCACGCATGATAAGTTGTGTCGGGAAAATAACCGGCATCAGCGGCAGATCAAGCTCATGCGCAATATGCAGGAAAATCACCCCCAGCGAAACCGGGGTTCCCTGGCGTGATGACAACACTTTGTCTATCCAGATAGCGTCAGACAGGCGATAAACGCCCCCCGCGCCACCAAAACCCCAGGTACGGTAAAACAGTTCAATCAACACTTCGAGCTGCTGATCCTGATCAAGATCCGCAGGAACGACGCTGCGCGCTTCATCAACCAGCAATTGCAACTGGTGGCGAACTTCGTCCGGATTAAAATCAAAACGCACGGATTCTGTTACTTTGATCACCCCGGCACTGAGCCGGGCGGTGTTAAATTCAAAATCAGCAAGGGTACTCATAGTTATCCCATTAGCAGCGGTATTTTCGTCAGCGCCAGTTTAAGAATCACATACAGGCAAGCAAGCGCCAGGATAAAGGCCAGCCAGCGGGTTTTCTGACTCACTGGTCGCTTGCTCAGGGCTACAAAACCCAACGCAATATAGATAATAACGCCAAAAATCTTTTCGGTCAGCCAGGTTCCCTGTGGGCTGAACGGATAAAAGTGTGTGATGAAGATAAGCGAAATACCACTTAATAGCAGTAAAGTATCCACAATATGTGGAACAACCTTCACCCAGCGTTTCTGCATCATAGCAGAACCCGCCCATTTCCAAAAAAATCGCAGGACAAACAGCGTAATGCTCAGCGTGATTGTCAGCAAATGCAGATTTTTAATCCAGACATACGACGCCATTGTCTGTTTCCTTTCTGTCAGTTGTTCTTAAGGAGTGATGTTCTTAGAAATTGA
The DNA here is from genome assembly GCF_051851855.1 of Rahnella sp. ATs2. Taxonomy (NCBI): domain Bacteria; kingdom Pseudomonadati; phylum Pseudomonadota; class Gammaproteobacteria; order Enterobacterales; family Yersiniaceae; genus Rahnella; species Rahnella sp. ATs2. The sequence continues at coordinate 82,528 of NZ_JBLYPL010000011.1, forward strand.
TGATGCGTCATTATGGCTGCCATTGCCCGAGGCTGACACGATCATTCCCGCCATAATCTTTGATGGTCATCACCTGCTGATAGCCGGCATTCTGGAAAAGTCTTTGTACATCCGCCGCCTGTTGCCAGCCATGTTCAAGCAATAACCAGCCGCCTTTCTGAAGATACGCGGGTGCAGCGGCAATAATATGTGCGAGATCAGCCAGACCGGCATTATCTGCCACCAGTGCGCTCGCGGGCTCAAAACGCACATCTCCCTGAAACAGATGCGAGTCTTTAGCATCAATATAAGGGGGATTACTGGCAATCAGCGCAAAACGTTCTCCGGCAACCGGCGTAAACCAGCTGCCCTGCAAAAACTGCGCATTCAGGATACTTAGCTTCTGTGCATTGTGTTGCGCCAGGCTGACAGCATCGGGTTGCAGATCAATCCCGGTGACCTGGCAGTCAGGCCGTTCACTGGCTAAAGCCAGCGCGATGGCACCGGTGCCGGTTCCTAAATCGAGAATACTGACAGGTTCAGACGGCAGACGTTCCAGCGCCTGTTCGACCAGACATTCGGTATCAGGACGAGGGATTAATGTGGCAGGAGAAACAGAGAGAGGCAGCGACCAGAATTCGCGTTCTCCGGTCAGATACGCAACCGGCTCACCCTGCTCACGTCGCGCCAGCAGGGTTTCGAGCTGTTGAAGCTGTTCAGCGGAAAGTTGTGTTTCACCAAAAGCCATGATGAAAGTTCTTGCCCGGCCAGTCACAAAGCCGAGCAAGATTTCAGCATCACGCTTCGGGCTTTCACCCGCAGCCAGACGACCGGTGGCGTCACGCAGCCAGGACTGAAAATCCATCAATCCTGCTCTGAAAGTGCGGCGAGCTGATCGGCCTGATACTCCTGCACGATCGGCTGGATAAGACTGTCCAGTTTACCTTCCATCACTTCATCCAGACGATAAATAGTCAGGTTGATACGGTGATCGGTAACGCGCCCCTGCGGGAAATTGTAGGTGCGGTTACGGTCTGAACGATCGCCGCTGCCGAGCAGGTTACGGCGTGTTGAAGACTCTTCAGCCTGACGTTTCGCCATTTCAGCAGCACGGATACGCGCTCCCAGCACTGACATCGCTTTGGCTTTGTTTTTGTGCTGAGAACGTTCGTCCTGACATTCCACCACGATACCGGTAGGAATGTGCGTAATACGAATAGCCGAATCGGTGGTATTAACGTGCTGACCGCCCGCGCCCGATGAACGGAACGTATCGATACGCAAATCACCGGCGTTGATTTCTGGCAGTTCGGCTTCAGGAATTTCAGGCAACACCGCTACGGTACAGGCGGAGGTATGAATACGCCCCTGAGATTCGGTTTCCGGTACACGCTGAACGCGATGACCACCTGACTCAAATTTGAACTGGCCGTAAGCGCCTTCACCACTGATTTTGGCGATCACTTCTTTGTAACCGCCGTGCTCACCTTCACTGGCGCTCACGATCTCTACACGCCAGCGACGCATTTCGGCGTAGCGGCTGTACATACGGAATAAGTCACCGGCGAAAATAGCCGCCTCATCACCGCCGGTTCCAGCACGAATTTCCAGAAAACAACCGCGTTCATCGTCTGGATCTTTTGGCAGTAACAGAAGCTGTAATTTTTCTTCGAGTTCTTCGATATTGGCTTTGCACTCTTTGATCTCATCCTGCGCCATTTCGCGCATTTCTTTATCATTAAGAGCAGGATCGTTGAGCATCATCTCAGCGGTTTCTAAATCTTCCTGTGCCTTACGCCAGGCCAGAAAACATTCAGAAACAGCCGTTAACTGTGAATATTCGCGGGAAAGACTGCGGAATTTATCCTGATCGGCAATGACGCTGGCATCGCCAAGCATCGCCTGCACTTCTTCGTGGCGCTCTTGTAACGCTTCCAGTTTGGCAACAATAGAAGGCTTCATGCGTGGTGTTTAACCCTGTGAGAAAAGGAGAACTATTGCTGACCCAGCCCGAGGCTGTCGCGTAAAATTTGCAAACGCTCCACATCACCGTCGCTGGCTGCCTGTTGCAGAGAACGGGTTGGTGCGTGAATAAGGCGGTTTGTCAATTTATGGGCTAATTCATGGATCACCGCTTCGACGTCAGCGCCCTGCGCAATGGCGGCGAGAGCTTTTGCTTGTGCGTCGGCGCGAATAATATCAGCACGCGAGCGATAATCACGAATAATTTCAACGGCTCCCTGCGAACGCAGCCAGGCCATGAAGTTTGAACTCTCCTGCTCCACGATAGTTTCAGCCTGAATGGCCGCCGCTTTGCGTTGTGCAAGATTGTTTTGAATGATGCTGTGCAGGTCATCGACGCTGTACAGATAGACGTTCGCCAGTTTGCCGACTTCCGGTTCAATATCACGTGGAACGGCGATATCCACCATCAGCATTGGCTGGTTACGGCGGGCTTTTAATGCACGCTCGACCATACCTTTACCGATAATCGGCAACGGACTGGCGGTGGAACTGATTATGATGTCGGCTTCAGCGAGGCGGGAATCGATATCCTGCAGGCTGATCACTTCTGCGTTCACTTCCGTCGCCAGCGACTGCGCACGTTCGCGCGTACGGTTGGCAATCATCATGTGACGCACATTATGCTGATGAAGATGACGCGCAACCAGCTCGATGGTTTCACCCGCACCGACCAGCAACACATTCACATCTGAAAGGGATTCGAAAATCTGGCGCGCCAGCGTACAGGCAGCGAACGCCACAGAGACGGCGCTGGCACCGATATCCGTTTCAGTACGGACACGCTTGGCCACCGAGAAGGATTTCTGGAACAGACGTTCCAGTTCACCGGAAACGGCCTGACCGTTTTGCGATTCCGCAAAGGCTTTCTTCACCTGCCCGAGAATTTGCGGCTCACCGAGAACCAGTGAATCCAGTCCGCTGGCGACGCGCATCAGATGGCTGACGGCTTCATTATCATGATGCCAGTAAAGGCTTTTGCGGACTTCATCTTCACTCAGATGATGGTAATCGCATAACCACTTAACCAGCTGTTCCTGCAGATTTTCCTGCTGCTCAACGCTGAGATACAACTCAGTGCGGTTACAGGTAGACAACACGACTCCGCCCTGCACCAGCGGTTGCTGGAGCAGACTGGAAAGCGCCTGATCGAGAGTCTCGGGTGAAAATGTTACCCGTTCACGCAGAGACACCGGGGCTGTTTTGTGGTTGATACCTAATGCAAGCAGGGTCATATCGGGAGCGGTTATCGGCTTATACTTTATAATAGTATGGGTTTACGTCTGCTGCGCATTCTACAAGATGCGCGAGATCAATAAAAGGCGAACAGCACCTTCGGTTAAATCCTTTTACACATCAGCATTGTCCCAAAACGAATTGATCGCCGATCATCTGCGCAGGGTTGAGATCATCCAACGCTTCTGCTGTGCTAAACTGACGCACGCCACATTTGCCATGGCATCCCATTTCGCCAAAGCACAAAGGATTTTATCTGTTATGCCAATGCGTAAAGCACACTTTGTCCGCCTTCTTCCTCTTGCAAGCTTAGTGCTTGCCGCCTGTTCGATTAACGCGCCGAAAGGCCCGGCGACCAGCCCGACTTCTCCGCAGTGGCGTGAACATGAAGCTCAGGTTAAACAGCTCGAGCATTATCAGACCCGCGGTTCTTTCGCTTATCTTTCCGATAAACAGAAAGTCTATGCCCGCTTCTTCTGGCAACAATATTCCCCGGACAGCTACCGTTTATTGCTGACCAATCCGCTGGGCAGCACCGAAATGGAGCTTAAAGTGCAAAGCGGTATTGCGCAGCTGACCAATAATGAAGGCAAACGCTATACCAGTGATAATCCTGATGACATGATCCAGAAGCTGACCGGCATGTCGATCCCGCTGGCTAATCTGCGTCTTTGGATGCTTGGCCTGCCAGGCGATGGCACCGATTTCACGCTCGACAGCCAGTACCGTCTGTCTCAGGTTAAATTCACGCAGAACGGCAAAGCGGGCACCGTGGTCTATCAGAGCTATGACGATGACGCCAAACCCTCCCTGCCGCAGCGTCTGGAAATGACTCAGGGCGAACAGCGTATCAAACTGAAAATGGATAACTGGACGCTAAACTGAGATGACGCAGCAATTGTGGCCTTCTCCGGCTAAACTCAATTTGTTCCTTTATATCACCGGGCAGCGCCCGAATGGCTACCATGATTTGCAGACGCTGTTTCAGTTTGTCGATTACGGTGACAGCCTGAGTTTTAACGTTCGTGACGACGGCGACATCGTCCTGACCACCCCGGTTGAGGGTGTGGCTGCCGAAGATAATCTGGTGGTGCGCGCCGCGCGTTTATTGCAGCAGCATACGGGCACGCCTCAGGGAGCAGACATTGCGCTGCAAAAACGTATTCCGATGGGCGGCGGTCTGGGCGGCGGTTCTTCTAACGCTGCGACCGTGCTGGTGGCGCTGAATACGATCTGGAATTGCGGGCTTTCCGATACTGAACTGGCGCAACTGGGTGTAACGCTGGGCGCAGATGTGCCGGTATTTGTGATGGGCCATGCCGCCTTCGCCGAAGGGATTGGCGAGATTTTACAGCCGGTCGAACCAGCGGAAAAATGGTATCTGATCGCACATCCGGGCGTCAGTATTCCAACGCCGGTGATTTTCGGCGATCCCGAGCTGACCAGAAATACACCAAAACGCCCTGTTAATGTGCTTTTGGACACGCCTTACGCAAATGATTGCGAACCGATTGCGAGAAAACGTTTTTACGAGGTTGAACAGCTACTTTCTTGGCTGTTAGAATACGCGCCGTCGCGACTGACCGGGACAGGTGCTTGTGTGTTTGCAGAATTCGACACTGAGTTTGCCGCCCGTCAGGTTTTGGACAAAATGCCATCGTGGAGTCGGGGTTTTGTCGCGCAAGGTGTTAATATCTCGCCGTTGCACCGTTTTCGCGAAGTCTGGTTGAGAACTGCGGGCAAAGCGTAGAGAGTCACAGCAGTTTTGTGTCTGTTCTTTGCCAGCCAATTATTCAACAGATTTAAGTAGTAAGATTTAGAAGTATCGTGAGCATAATGCTTTGGTACCGCTCACCGCCCGGTGGTACCAAAAGCCAATGTCTTCCCTGGACGCAAGCCTGAGGTTCTTCTCGTGCCTGATATGAAGCTTTTTGCTGGTAACGCCACCCCGGAACTAGCACAACGTATTGCCAACCGTTTATACACCAGCCTTGGTGACGCCGCCGTCAGTCGTTTCAGCGACGGTGAAGTAAGCGTGCAAATTAACGAAAATGTACGTGGCGGAGATATTTTCATTATCCAGTCCACCTGCGCGCCTACTAACGATAACCTGATGGAACTGGTCGTGATGGTTGATGCCTTACGCCGCGCCTCCGCTGGTCGTATCACAGCCGTTATTCCTTACTTCGGCTATGCACGTCAGGATCGCCGGGTGCGTTCTGCCCGTGTGCCCATCACGGCTAAAGTTGTTGCTGACTTCCTGTCCAGCGTCGGCGTGGACCGTGTTCTGACTGTAGACCTGCATGCAGAGCAGATTCAGGGCTTCTTCGATGTACCTGTAGATAACGTGTTCGGCAGCCCTATTCTGCTCGAAGACATGCTGCAACAAAACCTGGAAAACCCGATTGTGGTTTCTCCGGATATCGGTGGTGTTGTTCGTGCCCGTGCTGTGGCAAAACTGCTGAACGATACCGACATGGCTATCATTGATAAACGTCGTCCACGCGCAAACGTTTCTCAGGTGATGCACATTATCGGTGACGTAGCTGGCCGTGACTGCGTACTGGTCGATGATATGATCGACACCGGTGGTACGCTGTGTAAAGCCGCTGAAGCACTGAAAGAACGCGGTGCTAAACGCGTATTCGCTTACGCTACCCACCCGATTTTCTCCGGCAATGCAGTGGAAAACATCAAGAACTCCGTCATCGACGAAGTGATTGTGTGCGACACCATTCCACTGTCCGCAGAAATCCGCGCACTGAAAAAAGTGCGTACCCTGACCCTGTCAGGCATGCTGGCTGAGGCTATCCGCCGCATCAGCAACGAAGAATCCATTTCTGCGATGTTCGAGCATTAATCATTACGCCCCTGTTTCAGGGGCGTTTTGTTTTGCCTGAATGCGTTTTGCCATGAACAGAAATGCAAAAACCGTTATCGCGCGAGCGACAACGGTTTTTTATTGTTTATAAAACACTGTTTATAAAACTTTGTTAACTTTGTTTAAGAGACTCAGGAATGGCGATGCGATTTGCTGTTCGCGCAGCGGGAATCAAAGTGGCGAACCCACCAGTAACGGTCTGCGACGCGTTCATGCCCGCCGACTCTCGCTCCTGCCACCCATAAAATGGCGCCGACGAAAATACTGCCGATCGCGCCATGAGCCAGGAATTGCGGCAACCCGAGTTCAGGCATCTGGTTCAAAATCGAATAACCAACACCACCGACCATTGTGAGTAAACCGAGTCCCATCAGGCCATTGCCGATCATTCGTGCGGTTTTACGTTTCATAAGTCACCTCCAGTTGTCGATAGTCTTAGCATCATTGCTGTCTTGTCTTTTCCTGCCTTTAACTATAGACGTCCCATCCGGTTCACTTTGCGGCAGCGATCACAGAGAGAGAACATTGAACGACAAATCTTTACGTTTTCCAGATATATAGGTTTGAAAGGTTAATAGTCAGCACAATGAACTATTCAATATTTTGCGTAACTGGCACGAATTATTCTTTGTGATGTTTGGCACAGTGAAACGCGACAGGTAAACTAGCCCGCTAAACCTCACCGGATAAAGAAGCGAAAATCGTGAGCAGCATTAAATTGATCGTTGGACTGGCCAATCCCGGCGCAGAATACGCCCAGACCCGCCATAACGCAGGGGCCTGGTATGTTGATCTTCTCGCCCGTCAGCACAACCAGCAGCTGAAAGAAGAAAGTAAGTTTTTTGGTTACACCGCGCGTCTGTCGCTGGCCGGTCAGGACGTCCGTCTGCTGGTGCCGACCACCTTTATGAACCTCAGCGGCAAAGCGGTTCTGGCGATGGCGCAGTTCTACCGCATCGAGCCGGACGAGATTCTGGTCGCGCATGATGAGCTGGATATCCCTCCGGGCATGGCGAAAATCAAACTTGGCGGCGGTAACGGCGGTCACAACGGTCTGAAAGATATTCAGAGCAAATTCGGTAACAACCCGAATTTCTACCGTTTGCGTATCGGAATCGGCCATCCGGGCGATAAAAGCAAAGTAGTGGGATTTGTGCTGGGCAAGCCTCCAGCCAGTGAACAGAAGCTGATTGATGATGCAATTGATGAGTCATTGCGCTGCACTGAATTGCTGATGAAGGAAGGTCTGGAAAAAACCATGCGTCGTCTGCATACCTTTAAAGCCGAGCTTTAACGCGCATTTCCGGCAAGCAAGATGAAACGCGGGCGCAAATTTGCGCCCGTTTTCTTTATATGAACAGAACAACAAAATCCAGACGTTCAGAGCGGCTCGTCGAAACGCAGTAAACGTCCGGCATTACCCAGCACCAGCAACGTGCTCAGATTATGCAGCAATGCGGCGATCAGTACGCCCGCCACGCCGAGCAATCCCATTGCAGCAGCAGCCATCACCACCAGCGTCCAGCCCAGTCCGATGAATACGTTGATTTTCAGCGTCCGGCGGCACGCGCGGCTCAGGCGGACACACGTGCCGAGACGACGTAAATCGCTGCCTATCAGCACCACATCGGCAGAGGCCAGCGCGATATCACTGCCGCCTGCGCCCATCGCAATCCCCACCACGCCAGCCTTCAGCGCCAGAGAATCATTGATGCCGTCACCGACCACCATCGGGCGGTAGCCCTGGGCAATTTCAGCGGAGACCTGATGCAGTTTATCTTCAGGTAAAGCCTGAGCGACCACATCAATGATGCCCAGTTCACCGGCAATACGATGCGCCACACTGGCGCGGTCGCCGGTCAGTAAAAGCTGTCGTTGCAGCCCCAGCTGACGCAGTTCGGCTAACGCAGTCTGCGCTTCAGGCCGTAAAGAATCTGCCAGCAGCAACCAGCCAAGAAAACGCCCGTTCAGCGCCAGACCGACCAGCGGCCCGTCATGCTCAGGGACATCACTCACCGCGACGTTGTTCTGGCTGAAAAACGCCGGACGACCCAGCAATGCCTCGCCCTGCGCAGTTTGCGCCCGCACGCCCATGCCCTGCTGTTCTGAAAACTCTTCCAGTGGTAAATATTGTTCGCGGGGAAATAACTTCGCCAGCGCGCGGCTGACCGGATGGCTGCTGGCCGCGCCGAGACTGGCCGTCAGAACAAGCACTGCATCCGGGGATTCGTTTTCCTCCAGCACCGTTTGTTGCAGATGCAGTTCGCCGTGCGTCAGCGTGCCGGTTTTATCCACCACAATGGCGTTGAGATCGGCCAGTTCTTCCAGAAAAGCAGAGCTGCGGATCAGGATCCCGTGACGGGCCGCGACAGCAATACCGGCAATTGCGGTCGCGGGTGCGGAAAGCACCAGCGCACACGGACAGGCCGCCACCAGCACGGCCAGCATGGCGTGGACATCGCGCGTGATGAACCAGGTCGCCGCCGCGATCAGCAAAATCAGCACCAGATATTGCCCGGCATAACGCTCGAGCAGACGGGTGATCGGCGGTTTGGCATGTTCAGCTTTTTGCATCAGCGCAATCACTTTACCCAGCGTGGCATCCGCGCCGGTTCGCGTGACTTCAACAGACAGCAATCCGTCGAGATTAATGGCACCACCAAAAACATCGTCTCCTGCACGGGCTTCCTGTGGCACGGATTCGCCAGTGATAGGTGCGGTATCCAGACTGGCACTGCCGGAGATGACACGCCCGTCGGCGGGCAGCCGGTCGCCAGCGCGGACTTCAACCCGGTCGCCGGTTCGCAGCTGATGGTTGTCGATCTCTTCAATCTCACCATCGGGCAAAATCCGCCGTGCGCGGCTGCGGGTCAGACGGCTGAGCGCATCAATGGCTTCCTGCGAACCGATCACACTACGTTCTTCCAGAATATGACCAAAAATCATAATGCCCGGCAGCAATGCGGCGGTCATCAGGTCGCCGGTCGCCCACGCGCCGAGCATCGCCAGTGCAATCAGCTGATCGGTAACACCGTGCAAACTCGGGCTGCGCAAGCTGTAAATCGCCGAACGCAATACCGGCACCGCCACCAGCAAAGACGCTACGCCGAACAGAATCTGCCCGACATCGCTTTGCTGCGGGAACAGCCACTGCCAGATCCAGCCGCACAGGAGCAAACCGAACGCGGTCATCGCCAGAAGCAGCTGCGCCGACAGGCTCCGCTGTTCATGACGCGTCAGCAGCACGCTTTTCGCTGCCGGTTCTTCAGAAGTAAAAGAAGTCACAGGGCAAATACCTCAGGGTTGAGAGGATGGACGGTCTGGCCCCGGCAGGATCAGATGCGCGTCGTCATGGGGGTCAACCGCCGTCACGCTGCCGGCATGAGCCAGGATCGCAGGCATCCGCTCGCGCCATAAACGCCACAACAATTCAGGAGAATGATCGTTTGCCAGTTGCACAATCGTCGCGGTATCGGTGGAAGCCCGCGCAATCTGTTCACTGGCTTTGGCCTGTGAAACCTGTAAGGCGCGATCTGCCGACTGAACAGCGTCCTGATGCACACGAGCCGCCTCATTAGTGGCGCTGGCGATGTTTTGCTCCGCCTGCTGACTGGCAGTCAGAACGGCATTAAAAGCATCAACCGCCGCGGGCGGCAAAGAAGACTGCACATCAACACGCATGACTTCAATACCGGTGCTGCTGCCCGCCGCATTCAGCGCGGCGAGTTGCTGATTGATGCCCTGACGCAAATCACCGCGCAGCCGCTCGCGTCGTTCGGCGATATTGCTACTGTTACCCACCATTTCTGGTCGTGCGACCAGAATCGTGTCGAGGTCGCGTGAGGCACAAATCGCCACCGCCGCGTGTTCGGTTAAGCGATCCAGCGCCGGTAATACATGCCCGCCCTGTAACACAAACGCCACCGGATCCGTGATGACGTAATACACCTGCACATCCAGCTGGACCACGCCGGAATCACCGGTCAGCAAATATCCTGCACCGGCAACCGCGTCACTTTTCTCGCCGCCGGTATTGGTCCACGCGGGCACAATGTCTTTTCTCAGCAAGGCTGTAACATGGTGTTCGATCACCCTGTCGGCGGCGGGTAATATTTCCACCTGCTCCAGCGGTTCGGGCCACGCCAGCAGCAGACCGGCACCTGCCGTGCGTGATACGGCACCGAAGCGCATCACCACCGCGCGTTTGTCCGGCTCAATCTGGCGGACATTGGAGAACAGCCAGCTGGCGGCGGCAATCAGCGTTATGGCAAATAAGGCCAGATACGCCATCCTTCCCGCCTGAAACCAGGCATTGCCCTGAAAACGGGCCAGCGGATTCATGGATGTGGTTCGTTATTGGCGGCGGGTAAAACCGGCGGGCCTTCGACCAGCTGTCTGAACGGTGCGGCATCGGTACGCAATACAAGCTGTGTGCCGGACGTGATCACGCTGTTGAGCGTATCGAGCGAGCGCAGCAAATCGTACAACGGGGGATTACCGGCCCACGCTTTGGCGTAAATCACCGCACTTTGTACCTGCGCCTGCGCTTCAATATTGGCGGCGTTAACCGACGCATCGGCCTTAATCACGCGGGCATCGCGCTCGGCGGAAGACCGGATTTCGGCCGCCTGACGTTTGCCTTCAGCAGAGCGCTGGGTGGCGATGGTTTCGCGTTCAGCACGCATACGATCTACGGTTGCATCCAGTGTCACGGAAGGCAGCGTCAGGCGCTCAACGCCAACCTGCACCAGTTCGATGCCGTAGCTGTCGAGTAACTGGCGGGCAATCTGGTCATGCAGATGCTGTTCAAAACCGGAAAGACGAATTTTGCTGGCGTCGGTATTCACCAGATCAGCCAGCGCAAAACCGCTGGTGGTGGTTTCCAGCGCCGAGCCGATAAACGTGCGTATCTGCGCGGCAGCCATATCCGGCTGGTTTTGTACCGCACGTATAAAACGCTGCACATGCTGAGGATCGTTTTTCACCTGCCAGACGGTATACGCCTGCACGATGATCCGCAGGCCGTCGCGCGTGCCGACATCCTGCAAACCGCTCGACGTGGTACGAATGCGTAAATCTACCGGAATGGCAGTTTCCAGCGGCACCGGCAGATGCCATGCCAGCCCGGGATTCAGCAGCACCCGTACCGGATCACCAAATCGGGTGATCACCATCGCTTCGCCGGAACGCACCTGTACCAGACAGGCAGACGCGGCAATCAGCGCCACCAGCACGATGGCAACCGACGCGCGCCGCCAGAATTTCGGCGCAGCGGGTCCGGAATGCGCGTGATGATGATGGTGATGTCCGCCACCGTGATGATGCACGTGTTGGGCATCGTGGTCATGGTCGTGGGATTGAGTATGTTGGGGATCACTCACCGGGTAGTCTCCGCTTTAACAGAATGCGCCGCTTTATCCGCACCGGGCGTAAATGGCAGGGTGAAATTTCTCAGATCCAGAACCGGCGGCGTTTCGCCACCAATACGGCTGTCGACAATCAAAACTTTTGGATGTTGTTGCATCGCCAGCGTCAGCTGGCTGAAATAACGCTCATTCAGGAACGACTGCCCGCCAGCCTGATACGCCTGATTTTCCGCGTTAAACCGCAAGGTCATCACCTGCGCCTGATCGAGATTTTCATGACTTTGTGCCGTGGCAGCATCCAGCGCCAGACGGGAAAATTGCTGCGCGGCATTCAGCTGCTGCGCGGCCTGTCCTTTCTCACCGGCAATCGCGCTTTGTGCCAGGATCTGCGCGGCCTGTACGCCATGATAAGCATCCGCTGCCCCTGCTGGCGGATGGATGGATTCAATCACCGTCGCCAGCAGTTCCACACCGCTGTGGAGATTATCCAGCTGGCGTTGCACTTTCTGGCCGATATCGGCGGCAAGGCGGGTCTGTTCGCTGCCCAGCAGATTGTCGAGCGTTCGGGAGGAGAAATCATGCACCAGCACCTGATTGGCGATACTGCGGATCAGCACCGGCATATTTTCGGTGTGATACAAACTCGCCATTGCTGCGTCATCGTTCATGCCGATGCGGTACACAAACCGCACGTCCATATCCATGATTTGAAAGCTCTGCCGGTCATTGCCCGCGCTGGCGATAATTTGTGATTTGTCGCTGCTGTGGCTGGAATCCCATAACCGGTTGGCGCTTTCCGGCGCGGGGCCTTCGGCGGTATCGGCAACCTCAACCGGCGATGCCGTCGCCGGTTCTTCCGCGCCGGTGGTAAGTTCATGCACTTCGCCGTTGTCGACCCTTTGCGTATGCCCGAAAGGCCACGGCAGACCGAGATGCAAACCAGGTTGCCTGACCGCGACCGGTTTCCCGAAAGATTCATAAATCCCACGCTGCGTCAGCGGGACTTCACTGACACCGGTCAGCAGCCAGCCCGTCAGCAGTAAGAATGCGGCCAGCGGCAACAGCGCGCGGCGGATAAAATGGAATGCCCAGATCTGGCGCAGATCGATGCCGAAATGCTGATGCAATTCGTTCTGCACAAACTGCAGCGGACGCGGCGGCCAGCAAATTTGTGCTGCCAGCAGGCTGCCCGCGATAAACTCCGGCTCTTTGTCCTCACGCGGTGGCGAAAACAGCGCCATCAGCGCGCGCAGGAAAAGTTCCAGCGCCACCAGCGCCGGCAAAATTCCCGTGAGCATCAGCAAATGCGCGGGCCAGACCGCCGTGCCACGGGCAAACATCACGCCGGCGGCACTCAGTAGCAAAACGCCAATCAGCATGCGCAGCAGTGGTGCCAGTCTTGCGGCTTCCGGCCATTCCTGCGGATTTTTTAACGTCCAGTGACGTTCAAGCACCAGCACCGCAAATGCGCAAAGAATGAAGAATGATCCGGCAAAATATCCCGCATCCCCTGCTTCGTTAGCGGGTAAAGGCAGTTGCCACAAAAGAAAGATGAGCAGTAATGCGGCTAATGCTGGAAGTGCCTGAAAGAACACGTGCGCATCGACATAACGCAACAGCGGGCGCACGCGGGCTGAAGCAGTGAGACGATGGAGAAAAGCGGAAGGTTTTTCCGGCAAAACGGGTTCAGCCGGAGATGCAAACTGATGCCCGCGCCAGCGGGTAATGCGTCGCGCACATTGCAGGGAGGCGGCGCAAACCCACAGGGCAGCCATAATATTGCCGGTCACCCAAGGCCAGACTGAGTCAGGGGAAACCATATACAGCATCAGCAATATCAGATACAGCACGCTGCTGATCACCATAATGCCGTTGATAAGCCCGGTCAGCCAGCGTATGTGGGAGGCGGCCACCTGAAAACGCAGAGGTTTACCGGCGTCATCAGCCCCGGATGCCTTGTTTGTGCTCATGTCTGCTCCGGCAGAGAAAAAATAACCCGCGACGCGGGCACGGAGCCAGCAATTACGCAGTCAGATGAGCGTAACCGTATAACATTACAGAATTTTCAGCGATATGAATTTGGCCGTTTTTTTGCCACGAATTGTAAGCATTTATCAGCAAGGCGGGACGTCCGGCAGATTGGTTTTCTGCCAGCCGTTTTTATAAGTAAAGTCAAAGGAAAGTCACATAAGAGGTGCGCCATTTTCATGGCGACACCATGAGGATTTCAGAGAGTATCTTCCGCGACATAATATTGCGGATCGTCGAGTTCATGCGAGCAGAATGGTCCGGCTTTCTTAAGCAGACTTATGCAGTCATGACTCAGATGGCGCAGGCGGATGCTTTTACCGGCTTCAAGATAACGCGTCGTCAGCTTATCAATCGCCTCCACCCCGCTCGAATCCATCACCCGCGTACCGGCAAAATCCAGCACCACGTTTTGCGGATCGTTTTCAGGATTAAACAGCTCAGCAAAGGTTGCGGCAGAGCCAAAGAACAGCGGCCCGTCCAGTTTATATACCGCTAGGTCGCCTTTGGTTTTGTGCTCACGAATACGGATACGCGCCTGCTGCCAGGCGAAAACCAGCGCCGAGATAATCACACCGCTGATCACCGCCACAGCCAGATCGGTGAAAATGGTAATGACGGTAACAATCAGCATCACCAGCACATCGGCTTTCGGCATACGGCGCAAGCGGCGCAACGAACTCCACTCAAAGGTGTTGTAGCAGACAACCAGCATAATCCCGGCCAGCGCGGCAACCGGCAGCAGACCGATATATCCGGAGAGACTGACCACGAACAAGATCAGCAAAATAGCGCCCACCGTACCGGAAATGCGTCCGCGACCGCCGGACGTGAAGTTAATGATCGACTGCCCGATCATTGCACAACCGGCGAAACAGCCAAACAATCCGCAAATCGTATTTCCAGCACCCTGCGCAATACTTTCGCGGTTACCGTTACCTTTCTTATTGCCCATTTCATCGAGCACAGTCATGGTCAGCAGCGATTCAATCAAACCGACCAGCGCGATGACGACCGCATAAGGCAACACGACTTTCAGCATTTCAGCATTGAACGGAGCGACCGGCAGGCTGAAATGCGGCAACGCGCCGGAAATATCCGCGAGATCTCCCACACGTAAAGTATGCAGATTAAAGCCAATCGCGACGGCGGAGACCACAATCAGCGCAGCCAGCGAAGACGGAATGATTTTGGTCAGTTTAGGGAACAGCACCACCACCAGAATCGCCAGCAGAACCAGCCCGTACATCAGCGGTCCCTGCCCGGCAATCATGTGTAACTGCGCCAGCATAATGACAATCGCCAGCCCGTTCACAAAGCCGTGAACCGCGGGCAACGGCACCAGACGGATAAATTTACCGAGGCGGAAAACGCCAATCAGGATCTGAATGATCCCGGCAAAAATCGTCGCCCACAGGACGTATCCCATGCCGTGCTGTGCCGCCAGACTCATCAGCACCACCACAATAGAACCTGCCGCGCCGGAAACCATGCCCGGTTTGCCGCCGAACAGCGCGGTCACCAGCCCGATAATAAACGCCGTGTGCAGACCGACAATCGGCGACAATCCAGCCACCAGCGAGAACCCCACCGCTTCCGGGATCATCGACACCGCCACCACAAATCCGGCCAGCGTTTCATTCTTCACTTCTGACAACTTCAAACCACGCAGGCTAAACATAAGACATCCGGTATATTTCCAGCTCAGTTAAAAAATTGTGACAAGTATCTAAAAATGACGGAACTGAGGCAAGGTTTAATCCGCAGCCTGCACCACGTGGGATCACAAGCGGATCGAGATAAATGTCGTTTACGTGTATAATGCGGAGAATTATGGACATTACATCGTGCGGTTAGAGTTAATCGCTTGATAACTAAGCTATTAAGGTGAGAAAAACATGGGATTCAAATGCGGTATCGTGGGCCTGCCGAACGTCGGTAAATCTACTCTGTTCAATGCGCTGACCAAAGCGGGTATCGAAGCAGCAAACTTCCCGTTCTGCACCATCGAACCGAATACCGGTGTGGTGCCAATGCCTGATCCGCGTCTCGACAAGCTGGCCGAGATTGTAAAACCGCAGCGCATTCTGCCAACTACCATGGAATTCGTGGATATCGCAGGTCTGGTAAAAGGCGCATCTAAAGGTGAAGGCCTGGGTAACCAGTTTCTGACCAACATCCGTGAAACCGAAGCGATCGGCCACGTTGTACGTTGTTTCGAAAACGACAACATCATCCACGTTAACAACAAAGTGGATCCGGCTGACGACATCGATGTCATCAACACCGAACTGGCGTTATCTGACCTCGATACCTGTGAGCGCGCCATTCACCGTGTGCAGAAACGCGCTAAAGGTGGCGATAAAGATGCCAAAGCAGAACTGGCTGCGCTGGAAAAATGCCTGCCACAGCTTGAAAACGCCGGTATGCTGCGTGCGCTGGACCTGACCGAAGAAGACAAAGCGGCCATCCGTTACCTGAGCTTCCTGACGCTGAAACCAACCATGTACATCGCGAACGTCAACGAAGACGGTTTCGAAAACAACCCTTACCTCGACGTGGTGCGTAAAATCGCAGACGCCGAAGGCTCTGTGGTTGTGGCCGTCTGTGCAGCGGTTGAGTCTGATATTGCTGAGCTGGAAGATGCTGACCGCGAAGAGTTCATGGCTGAACTGGGCATTGAAGAGCCGGGCCTGAACCGCGTGATCCGCGCCGGTTACGAACTGCTGAACCTGCAAACTTACTTCACCGCTGGTGTGAAAGAAGTCCGCGCATGGACCATCCCAGTGGGTGCCACCGCGCCACAAGCTGCCGGTAAAATCCACACCGACTTCGAGAAAGGCTTCATCCGCGCACAAACCATCGCGTTCGAAGACTTCATCACCTACAAAGGTGAGCAAGGCGCGAAAGAAGCCGGCAAAATGCGTTCTGAAGGTAAAGACTACATCGTTAAAGATGGCGACGTGATGAACTTCCTGTTCAACGTCTAAACCGCACTTCAGTTTCTGCATTAACTTAAAACCCACGCATTGTCGTGGGTTTTTCTTTTTATGATCAGGCTGCTGGCGCCCGACTCCCTCTTTCATTTCGCCTCTCCCTCATTACGCGATATATTAGAGGCATTCTCATAAAATTTTCTCTTCGTAACAGGTAACATCTCAATGGCACTGATCCCAAAAAACTACCAGCGGCTGGAAAGCGGCTATCGTGAGAAAGCGCTCAAAATCTATCCGTGGGTGTGCGGACGCTGTTCGCGGGAGTTTGTGTATTCAAACCTGCGTGAACTGACGGTTCACCATATCGATCACGACCATACCAATAACCCGGCAGATGGCAGTAACTGGGAGTTATTGTGTCTGTATTGCCATGACCATGAGCACTCGAAATACACCGAAGCCGACCAGTACGGTTCAACGGTTGTAGCCGGTGAGGATGCACAAGATGATGTCGGCGCTGCCACCTATAATCCGTTTGCTGATTTACAGGCGATGCTGAATAAGAAGAAATAGATTCAATTACGCTCCTTCGGCAAAACTAAAAACCTCGGCATTAACCAAAATCCACGCGATGCCGTGGATTTTTTTATGATGTACGGGGCGATTCCAGCCAAAAAAGTTAGTCCCCTAAGATTTTCCTTGCATCCCAAATTGTCGTAAGCATAATCGCAAATCCAAATAATAATGATTCTCAGTCCTTTTTATATCAGGGTGACATTATGCGCGATTCAGTTACATTCACAGGGTTCAAACCGAGCCTGCTGGCACTCTTTGTCAGCGTCACCTGTATACCGGCGATGGCGGCGACTGCTCCGGCGACCTCTTCGACAGCAGCGTCAGGCGATACCATGACCATCGTCAGCGCGCCAGATAATGAATTCAAACCAGGCGGAAATGATCTGGTTCCGGCGTATCTCGATGGACAGGTGGCGCACGGCGGCCGTCTCGGTATGCTCGGCGAACAAAACGCCATGGATGTGCCGTTCAACGTGATGAGCTTCACCTCAAAACTGGTGCAGGATCAGCAGGCAAAAACCATCGCTGATGTAGTGCGTAATGATGCCACCGTCCAGAACGTGCAGGGATACGGCAACTTTGCTGAAACCTACCGCATCCGTGGTTTTGAACTCGATGGCGATGACATGACCTATGGCGGACTGCCGGGCGTCGTTCCCCGTCAGGTGATGGATGCCTCGTTAATCGACCGTGTGGAAATTTTTAAAGGTGCCAACGGATTGATGAACGGCGCGGCAGCGACCGGCGTCGGCGGCATGATCAACCTCGAACCGAAACATGCGGATGACACGCCACTGACCCGCGTCGGTGTTGATTACACGTCGTCCTCACAGGTTGGCGGCACGCTGGATCTGGGGCGTCGTTTTGGTGATGATAATCAGTTTGGTGTCCGTCTCAATGCGGTTAACCGTGAAGGTGAAACCGATATTGATGGTGAGAAAAAACGTACCACGGCAGCGTCACTCGGGCTCGATTATCGCGGCGATCGTCTTCGCACTTCTCTGGACATGGGCTATCAGAAGAAGACCTTCCACGACGCCCGTCTTGGCGTGAATATCAGCGGAGTGGATTTCATTCCGAAAGTGCCGTCCAACAGCCACAACTACAGTCAGGACTGGATTTACAGCAACATTGAATCTGAGTTCGGGATGGCCAAAGCGGAATACGATGTCACCGATAACTGGACCGTCTATGGCGGCGTTGGCGCACAGCATTCGCATGAAACTGGCGACTACGCGTCCCCTGCCCTGAAAGATGAAGACGGAACGGCGACGATTGGCCGTCTGGACACTAACCGCATCATCAACAACTTCAGCGGTATGGCGGGCATTCGCGGCAATTTCGAAACTGCATTTATCACTCACAAAGTGAACTTCGGTTATTCCGCACTGACGTCACGCAATAACACCGCCTGGCGTATGGCTTACGGTGCCAATGCAGAAAACACCAATATTTATGACACCCCGAATGTCCCGAACCCGACACCTAATCTGTCAGGCGGCAATTACAACGATCCGCTGACGACCGGACGTAACCGCACTCAGGGCTATTTACTCAGCGATACGTTGGGTGTGCTCGATGACACCGTGTTGTTCACCGTCGGTGCCCGTCATCAGGAAGTAGTCGTGCGTAACTACAGCAATAAGACCGGCGCAGAAGATGTTTCATCGCGTTACGACGACAGTCGCTGGATGCCGACGTACGGCGTGGTTTATAAACCGTGGCAGGTACTTTCCCTCTACGCCAACCATACCGAGTCTTTGCAGCCGGGCGATGTCGCACCGGATACCGCGAAAAACTACGGTACAACCACCGGGATTGCGCATTCAAAACAGAATGAAGTGGGCGTAAAAACAGATTTTGGTCGCATCGGAGGTTCACTGGCGTTATTTGAAATCAAAAAACCTTCCGGCATCCTGAACAGTGATGGCTATTACGGCATGGACGGTGAACAACGTAACCGTGGCGTCGAGCTGAACGTATTTGGCGAACCGGTGCTCGGCCTGCGCCTGAACGGCAGCGCGACCTGGATTGATCCGAAGATGACCAAAACTGAAGATGACACATACAACGGCAAAGATGCGATTGGTGTGCCGCGATACAATCTGGTGCTGGGTGCAGAATATGACATCAAACCGGTGGAAGGTCTGACGGCAACCGCGCTAATTAATCATTCCGGCTCCCAATGGGCTGATTCTGCTAACACGAAGAAAATTGACTCGTACACCGTTCTGGATCTCGGCGTGCGTTACCGGACTAAAATCAACCAGAACGATATGGTCTGGCGTGCTGGGGTGGATAACGTGACCAACGAAAAATACTGGTCAAATATCGACAGTACCGGCACCTATATCTATCAGGGTGATCCGCGTTCTCTGAAAGTCTCCATGACTTACGACTTCTGATCCTGAGCGTAATGAACAACGGGGATGCAATTTGCATCCCCGTTTTTTATGCAGGTTTAGCCTTCATACTCCCTGTAACGGTTTCGGTGACGAGGTAAACGGCAGATACTGGTACATCCAGGTTTCTGACAGCGTTTTGTCGCCAGATTTGAGGTAGAGCCGGAGCTCAACCGGTTCTTTGCCGTCGACGTGCAAATCAAAAAACGTCCGCCAGTGGCCTTTACCTGAAGGGAGTTTGTTCACCTTAATATCTTTCAGCGTACCGCGTGATGCGCTGACCACCGCATCAATATGTACATCTGCGGGCAGTTGCTCCAGTACGTCGCCGTGGAATTCAACCATAAATTTGCGTGCCGCAGGATCGGTATAAGCGCCGGGATTGCCCCCTCTTCCCAGCCGGGTTATCCCACAGCGCGCCAGTGTTGAGGGATAAGGCTCATCGGCCAGCCAGTGCATACGATAACTAAACTGATGTTCACTGCCGGCTTTGGCTTCCTGCTCAGGTACCCACATCGCAACAATGTTATCGAAAATCTCGTCGTCAGTAGGGATTTCTATCAGCTGTACTGAGCCTTTGCCCCAGTCACCTTTCGGTTCAACCCACAAATCCGGGCGCCGCTCATATCCCGCTGAGCCAAGATAGCTTTCAGGATCGCGTTGTTTCTGCATGAGGCCAAAACCCCGCGGATTATTGTCACTAAATGCTGAGACTCTGATTTGCAAGGGATTGTTCAGTGGCCGCCAGATATGTTCGTCACTGCCGGTCAGGACCGCTAAACCGTCGGAATCATGGACTTCAGGTCGCCAGTCGGAAGCGGATCCTTTCGCCATTTCGGAAAACCAAAACATCGAGGTTTGCGGGGCGATACCCAAACGCCCCACGTCACGGCGTAAAAACAGGACGCAGTCGACATCCATCACCACGCCCTGGGTGCGCTGCAGGTCAAAACGGTAGGCACCACAGACACTCGGCCCATCCAGCAGTGCATAAACCACCAGACGATCGCTGTCTTTCTCCGGAGATTCGAACCAGAACTGCGTGAAGTCGGGGAACTCTTCTTTGGTGTCGCCAAAAACGGTGTTAATTGCCACGCCGCGTGCAGACACCCCAAACTGGCCGAGTTCGCCCACAGCACGGAAATAGGATGCCCCCAGAAATGATACCCAGTCTTTCACTGGCGGCTTGTTAAGGGGTTGCCGATGTTCCAGCACGCGAAAGCCACTGAAAACGTTACCTTTCACAGCGGACAGCGCACCCTGACTATTATCCGGGAAGATAAAATAATCCGCATTCTGGATGATCTCACGGGCGCGTTTGTTTTCAACCACCGCCATTTTTACCGGCAATTTATGCAAATTGCTGACGCTAAAGAAGGTCACCGGAAAACGACTGACGCCCTCATTGAAAAGCGCATATTCCGGCTTATACATGACCTTGCTGTAGATGTCGTAATTGATGCTGGCCACTGCACTGTCGGGCACCTGTTGGGGCGCAACATAAGGACTTTTGACGCTTTCTTTTGCCTGTTGGATGAGCCCTTCGAAGCTAAAAGGTGTATCAGTTCCCAGTTTTAAACCTTGTGCTGCAAAGACGGCTGGCGTGAAACCCAGCGCGGAGAGCACCATTGAAAATGAAGTATAGGTAATCAAGTCACGCCGCGTAACCATAAACAGCACCCACTTATGTTTGAGAATAATTGTTCTTTTAAGTAAGTCTTATCAGAAAGTAAGAAGCTATTTACCAGACAAGTTGTGCTTCAATTCTAGAACACTTTTTCAGAAAAAATAGGCGCTCGAGCACAGACAAAAAATCCACGCAATGCATGGATTTTTCTTATCATGAGACAACTGGTGTTAACAATACTCTCCGCAGCAGTCTTTTATGGCTTAAGAATAATTTTGCCACTGAAACTGCGGGTTTCGAGCAAACGGTGAGCCTTTGCACCGGAAGATAATGCGAACTCAGTGACCGGCGGCAATATCACCTTTCCGTCTTTTATCAGGGCGAAAAGACGGTCTGCGCGACGCTGGCGCTCTTCACCGGATACCAGATAAGTCCAGAGATCGGCACCCAATATACCGTGCGAATTTAGCTGAAGACGTGAGGGATCAAATGCAGAAAGCGCGCCGCCTGACATACCGAACAACACCACCCGCCCGCCGTCTTTGAGCGAATCAAGACTTTCTGTCAGCGTTGTACCGACAGAATCAAACACCACGTCAAGGCCCGCGCCCTGCCATTCCCGCACCTTTGCAGGCCAGGTATTGTAACCGGCCGCGGCTTCTGCGCCGAGTTCAACACAGGCAGACTGCTTGTCCTGATTCGACGCAACAGCAAACGCATGTATGCCCTGATGTTTCAACATCTGCAACAACAAGCGGCCAACGCCCCCCGCCGCCGCCAGTACCGCGACGTGCATTCCTGCACGCAGAGGTAATACATCGTGCAGCAAATAATCGGCAGTCAGCCCCTGTAATAACACGGCTGCGGCATCGGATTCTGACAACCATTCCGGCAGGCGGATAGCGTGTTCAACGGGGACACGGATATGACTGGCATGTGCCAGAGGGACATCAGCGAAACCGACGCGGTCTCCGGCTTTCCAGCCTTTCACGTTTTCTCCGACGGCAATCACCTGCCCGGCACCTTCATAACCGGCGATATACGGTGAATTGCCTGCCAGCGGATAACGTCCCTGACGGCGATAAATATCGGCGAAATTCAGTCCGGCAGCGGTCACCTCCACCAGCAGTTCATCGGCGGCCGGCACCGGATCTGGCGCTTCATGCATGTGTAATACCTCTGCCGTACCTGTACTTTCAAAAACCAGTGCCTGCATTGCCGTTCCTTAAAATAGAATTTTACGGGTATGGCGGCGATTATCGGCATGTGGATAGCGCAGATAAAGTGACGTCTGCTTTATTAATTCGATAATAAAAATTTATAATGTGATTCTTTATTCTCACCGGACGAAACAATGGATTACTTAAAGTGCATTGAATCCTTTATCAGCGCGACAGAGTCCGGCAGTTTTACCGCAGCCGCCGATAAGCTGGGCATTACACCAGCGATGGTGGGCAAACATATTCAGATGCTGGAAAAGCGTACAGGTTGCGTGCTGATCAACCGCACGACACGGCGTCAGGGACTGACAGAAGCCGGGCATCGTTTTTATTTGTACGGCGTGCAGATCCTCGCGACTGTGGAAGATGCGGATTCACTGGCGCGGCATCTCAACGAAGAAGTCACCGGTCTGTTGCGTATCAGCGCACCGGTTTCGTTCGGACAGCGGATCCTGACGCCGATCTTGTCGACCTTTTTACAGCGCTATCCCGCCGTGAATGCCTGTCTGGTGCTGAGCGACCGGCGGGTGGATATGATTGAGGAACGCTTCCAGGTAGCCATCCGGATTGGCAGCTTGCAGGATGAAGGCTATATCGCCGTGCCGCTTCCTGCGTATGAAATGCTGCTGGCGGCATCGCCTGCATATCTGGATAAACACGGCACGCCCGTGACTCCGGCTGATTTGTCCGCTCATAACTGCATCAGTTTCAGCCAATGGCGTGCTGATCATCTCTGGCCACTTAACGGACCGCAGGGGCTGGTCGATGCACAGGTTTCCCCGAGACTCACCGTCGATTCTGGTGAAGCTATCCGTCAGGCGGCATTATCGGGGCTTGGGATCGTCATGCATTCGTGCGTGGTGTTACAGGAAGACATCGATGCCGGAAGGCTGTGTCGCGTGTTGCCTGATTACGCGCCGGTATCCAGACCAATGCACCTGCTCAGGCTGCCTAACCGCCCTGCACCACTGGTGTCCGCTTTTTCTGAGCACTTCATGGAAGAACTGGCGAAGCTCACGAATACGCCTAAACCCTATTGAATATGAACGCGATTTATCAGCCCTTATAAGTACTGCGCAGGGCTCAAATCCATAAAACTGCGGTGCGGGTTCATGCGAATATTCACGCCTTACACACCTCAAAGGAAATGAAATATGACGACCTTGAATGAACGCCTGGAGTGGCGCTATGCCACCAAGAAATTTGATGCCAGCAAAACGGTAGAAACTGAAAAACTGGAACGCATTCTCGAAGCCGTTCGTCTGGCACCGACATCCAGCGGACTGCAACCCTTCGAACTGTTTGTAGTTACCAATCCGGATATCCGCGCCAAAATCCGTACTGTGTCCTGGGATCAGGCGCAGGTCACTGACTGTTCTCACCTGCTGGTATTCGCTGCATGGGACGACATCACGCCGGAACGCGTCAACATGATGTTTGACCTGACCAATGATATCCGTGGTTTTAAAAACGAAGGCTGGGAAAACTACCGCCAGATGCTGCTGGGCATCGTGGCAGAACGCGGTACCGAGGCAAATTATCAGGCCGCTGCACGTCAGGCCTATATCGGTCTGGGCGCCGCGCTGATTGCTGCCGCCTTTGAAGAAGTCGATGCCACCCCGATGGAAGGCTTTGATCCTGCCGCCGTGGATGAAATTCTCGGTCTGAAAGAGAAAAACTTACGCAGCGTAGTAATGCTGCCGTTGGGCTACCGTGCTCACGAAGGCGACTGGCTTGTGAACCTGAAAAAAGTTCGCCGCAGCCGGGAGAACTTCGTGACTGAGATTAAATAATACACTGTTCTGTCCCATCTTTTGCAGCACCGCCTTATTATTAAATGGCATTGCGGAAGATGGGTTTCACCTCTCTTCATCTAATTAATAAGCTTAATATTCACGCCCCTTCCCTGTTGTCTCATTACAACTTTTCCTTAGTTTTATTTAATTCTTTTTTAAAATCCGAATTTGGACAATTAGAAAATTGCTATAGCTATAACATCAATCTGTCTTTATAGTTAGCAAGCTCTATATAATATGTATTTATTATATTTAGGTAGGTAAACATTCCTTATACGGATAGATACGTCGGGCATTACTCGTAAATTAAAGGATTAAATATGAACAAAAAATTACTTCCTGTATCCATTGCAGCTTTAATGATGATTGGCGGTATGAATACTGCCTCTGCTGCTTCTATACTTTTCACCGGTACAATAGGGGCGAGTAGTTGCGTCCTTGATGTGAATAACAGTGGTTCTACAGTAGGCGATGTCGATATGGGCAGCATTTCGGTTAGTGCGCTGACCGCTAATAGTGTCGCAACTTCAGCTGCCGTTCCATTCACTATAAGCCTTAAGAATTGTACCGGTGGTTCAAATTATTCAATTGAATTTGCTGGCACCAGCTCATCTTTCAATGACAATTACTACCTTGCTCCGGAGTCAATGGGTTCCGGTGTATTCTATGAAATCAAAGACAGCGAAGGTCGGAACGTCAAATCTAAAGAGTTAATTGCAGCTAATATCTCTAAAGATGAACAGTCTGCTAACATGCATTTCACTGTAAACTTATTGGCAGTAAACGAATTGGTTAATCAAGGTAGTTTCGTTATGGCTAATGGTATAAATGTTCATTATGAATGATGTTTGATGCACACTTTCCCACTACGCATAAATAATTAACGTTAATAAACATCACCAATATACGGATATATTATGAACAAAAAAATTATCGCACTTCCTTTGAGTATCTTACTTACTCTGGGTTTAATGGAAACCGCCTCGGCAACCGGTACCGTTAATTTTAAAGGAAATTTAGCAGGCAGTATCTGTACAATTGATGTCAATAATACGGGTACAGACAATAGCATTATCGAACTGGGTAATATCGATGCTAATGCTCTCAAAGCCGTGGGTGCAACATCTCCGGCCGTCAACTTCAAAGTCAATATGACAGGTTGCCCGTCAGGTTATTCCAGCTTTCAGTTCCAGTTTTCTGGTGATGAATATGGTTCAACCGGCGACTTTGCTGTATCGCATGGACAGGATGACGGTGTCGTTATTGAGCTGAAAGATAGCCATGGCACCCAGATATCACCTAACACACCGATCCAGGTGGCTGCACCGGCCAGTAGTGATACAAGAATAGAACTGCCTTTCACTGCAAATATTCGCTCTACCAAAGGTGATGCCGCAGTGGGTCAGTTTGTTATGGCTACCAATATTTCTGTTTTGTACGAATAACAGATAGCCGTAAACAATAGTCCTTTATGAGACAACCTGAAAAGGGTGTCTCATAAAATAAGGCTCACTATTTTTTTCAATTTGTGGATCTCTTTATGTCATTTGTTAAAAAGGCCCTGTTGCCTCTCATTTTATTAACCCAATCATCATTCGTTTTCGCGGGTATACAAATCGGTGCGACACGTGTTATTTATGAGGAACAGAGACAGGATTCCGTCATAAAGATATCAAACCCAGACAAAACCAACAATTATCTGATCCAATCTTGGGTTGAATCATTATCAGACGCCCCATCTGCAACAGATGCCATAAAGAAAAAATCAAAATCGAAAGTTAAATCTCCTTTTATCGTTACTCCTCCCCTCTTCAGCCTTTCTGCAGGCGAAGAAAATGTGTTGCGTATTATTCATAATGGTGCCGCTCTGCCCGCTGATCACGAGTCCGTCTTTTGGCTGAATATTAAGTCCATACCTGAGACGGAAAAGAAAGACTCGAACACGATGGTTTTTTCAGTCAAGTCAACGTTGAAACTTATTTATCGTCCTGAAGCGCTCTCCGGGGATAAAGCCACCCGCGCTTATCAAAAAATCACGTTTAAAAAGCAGGGAAACCAACTCGTTGCCACGAATCCAACTCCCTATTATCTGACATTTTCCTCAGTCAAAGTTGATGGCAAAGAACTGGTGATTAAAAACAAAGCAATGCTCGCGCCTGTTTCATCAATGACTTATGAATTAGGAAATTCGTCAAGCACAGCGACGGTTTCATGGACAACGCTGGGCGATCAAGGCCAGACAACACCGGCAGAAACATCGAAGCTCTGATTTTTCAGTTAATTTTTTATGCCGTCCGCATTTACTGATGAGGACGGCATTTTGTTTTTTGTGTTTTTACTTAAGAAGTCTCGCTGACAAGACGTCAGAATTGCTCCCTTTTTATTCATATCGCAGGAAGGCGCAGCTGTAAGATTAAAGGATTGATCATGTCAAAATTGTTCTACCTAAAAGCCGCAAAAAGGCCAAAATATTCCTGGAGTAAAATAGCCTGCATAACGTGTGCTGAATTATTGATCATCCTGAACCCGACGTTAGCCTTAAGCGCAGAAAAATATTATGACGCAAGCGCACTCGAATTAGATGGCCCAGAAGGTGAACAGCAGGTAGACCTGTCTCGATTCAATACGCCGGGTAAACAGTTACCTGGTATATATCACGTCGAAATATACATAAATGAACAAAGCATCGGACAACATGAAATTAATTTTGTAGAGAATGAAAAAGGAGAATTAGAACCAGAGATCCCATTCAGCCAATACCGTAAAGCAGGTGTTAAAATTGATGAAATTCCTGCATTTGCAGACACTAAAGACGACAGCATCATTGTAGATCTTGATAAGAAAATTGAAGGAGCATACGCTAAGTTTAATTTCAAACAACAACGCGTTATGATTAATATCCCACAAATCTTAATGAAAAATATCCCTTCCGATTACATTGATCCCGAACAATGGAGTCAGGGGCTGACAACTGTTTTTACCAGCTATGACTTTAGCGGTGCTCAAACCCATGATAAAAATATCGGTTCTGAAGAAGGTGATCAGTACCTTAATTTACGTAATGGTGTAAATCTGGGAGCATGGCGATTAAGAAATTACACAACCTGGAGTCATAATTCCAGTGGCGATAAATGGAATAATATCAATACTTACCTGCAAAAGGATATTGCAAAAATAAAAGGTAAATTAACACTGGGTGACGATTCAACCCAGAGTGATGTTTTTGATAGTTTAGCCTTCCGTGGGGTGGAAATTGCCTCGGAAGACAGAATGATGTCAAGCAGAGAAAGTGGTTTTGCGCCTGTTATTCGCGGCATAGCGAATACCGCAAATGCTCAGGTCACAGTCAGTCAGGGTGGCTATGTGGTTTATCAGGCCTATGTCCCCGCGGGTCCGTTTGAGATCACTGATTTATTTCCCAGTACGGGAGGTGGAGACCTTGACGTCACCGTTAAGGAAGCTGACGGTAGTGAACGCAAATTTACGCAAAGTTTCGGTTCAGTCCCTGTCATGCAGCGGGAAGGACATCTGAAATACGAAGTGATGGCGGGTAAATATAACAATGACAGTAGTTCGTCTCAAGACCCAAATGTTGCTTTAATTACCGGGCTTTATGGCTTGCCACATGACATGACCGTATACGGTGGCATAACCAACAGCGAAAAATATACAGCGCAACAGCTTGGCTATGGCCTCGGATTGGGGTCTTTCGGTTCTGTGTCTGTTGATGCAACACATTCTGAAACGCGCACTGACGGTAAAGTTTTTTCAGGAGAGTCATACCGTTTAAAGTATGCGAAATCTCTTAACAGCACGGGAACACAAATTAATTTATCTGCTATCCTTTTCCCGGATAAAGACTATTACTCTTTTGAAGATGCGCTGGATATTATCAGTAATGATTCAAATTCTTCATCTGACCAAAAACATAACCGCTATGAAGTAAGTTTCAGCCAACCTCTGAAAGATTATGGTTCCATTTCAGTCTATGCATACAGACAAAACTATTGGGATCAGGAACCCGATAATTATTTTTCTGTTTCCTATAGCGGTAGCTATGGGGCTACGACGCTAAGCATTAACTATAACTATACACAGAG
The DNA here is from genome assembly GCF_051851855.1 of Rahnella sp. ATs2. Classification (NCBI taxonomy): domain Bacteria; kingdom Pseudomonadati; phylum Pseudomonadota; class Gammaproteobacteria; order Enterobacterales; family Yersiniaceae; genus Rahnella; species Rahnella sp. ATs2. The sequence continues at coordinate 110,697 of NZ_JBLYPL010000011.1, forward strand.
CGAAAACGGCAAGCCGGATAAACAACTCGCCTTAAATCTACAGGTACCTTTAGAAAGTTTATTGCCGCAAACCTGGGCAACATATTCCATGACATCAGACAGTTCCAACCACATTACCCAGACGGCAGGAATCAATGGCACCCTTCTTGAAGACAACAACCTGAATTATGGTATCAATTCCACTGTGGGAAACGATAGTGATGGCGGCAGCATTAATGCGGTCTATAAAGGAGCATCTGCTGAACTGACCAGCAATTACAGCGAGTCTTTATCAAACCGACGCTTAAGTTATGGTATCCGGGGGGCAATACTGGCACATCCTTATGGTGTAACACTCTCCCAGCCATTATCTTCCGATGCGCCTATTGCATTAGTCAGAATACCTGACCAGGAAAATATTTCGATTACAAATGGTATCGGAATTAAAACCGACAGCCGGGGATATGCCGTCGTGCCAAATATACAGCCCTACCGTGTCAACGCAATTGGGCTCGACACTGATTCTCTGGGAAGTAATTTAGAGATTGCCACAACGATGAATAATGTCATCCCTACGGATGGTGCATTAGTTTTAGCTGACTTTAATGTCCGAACAGGAGAACGTGTATTAATGACATTATCGCGCCCTGACAATCATGAAATTCCTTTCGGCGCGACAGCAACAGCAGGTGAAAACAGCAGCAATAGTATTGTTGCGGATAATGGCTTGGTGTATTTAATTGGTATGCCAAAAAAAGGAATCGTGACCGTAAAATGGGGAGATGAAGAGGATGAGCAATGTAAGGCAGCGTTTGAACTTCCCGATCTTCCCAAAGACAGTAAAGTAAAAAAATTCTCAATGGTAGAAGTTAATGGATTATGTGTTTAGGAGATAAATAATGTTACAGCCAGGAACAGCAAGAAAGCCAGTGACTAAAAGGTCACGATTACTCACGACTACAGGGGTATTTTTTCTTTTCTTTTTTTCCGCACAAGGCCATGCACAATGCACATCGACTGAGCAAGCGCGGGAATTAACATTTACACCCGGACATATCGTGATCCCGCACAATCGTCCGGCGGGTTACGTGCTTTATGAACAGGTATTGACGGACCCTTCCAGTGGAGGAACCAGTAAGATACTCAACTGTCAGGGGGGCGGGAAAATAAACGCCAGGATTAATCTGGGGAATTTATTAAAAAACAATATTTACAGTACAAATATTCCGGGGGTCGGATATCGTTTATCATTAACTGAACACCCATTCCCCTGGGATCTTGATTTAAAATGTAACAATACGATTTGCCAACGTGATATTCCGGTCAATACACAATACAAACTTGAGTTGATTAAAACTAATGACCGAAAAACAACGGCAGGCGTTTTATCCGCAGGGCGTTATGCTAAATTAATGACTGACGGCGGGAGTGATATTACTCACATTAATATTGGCAGTACCATAATCGCGCCCTCTGCGTGTACACTTTCCGATGAAAATATTCACGTTGATTTAGGGCGCTTTGATGTTAAAGATTTTAAAGGGCCGGGTAGCAGCGTAGGCGAGCGAAATTTCAGAATTGATCTCAATTGTGATGCCCAAATGCAATACAGTATTGTATTTGACGGCACAGAGCCGGAAGCAAAGTCTTCCAATGGACTGATTGCATTAGATAAAACCTCAGGCAGTGCCGAAGGGATCAGTCTAAGAATCAAGCATAACAGTCAGCCAGTTGAGTTGAGGAAAGATATCCCCTTCACATCAGACGTGATGGGGACAACCTCGTTATTATTCAGTGTTGAATACTACCAGATAATGGATAATGTGGTTGCGGGTAAAGCCAATGGTAAAGCGACATTTAATATACGCTACGACTAATACGTTTATGAGGGAGTCATCGGTGACTCCCTCATAAGTCATCAGTATTTTTCAGGGAGTTTATTTATTTTTATCAACCTTCCTCTTTTTATTTCAATATATCCGCCCTTACGCAGATCAGAGAGAATCTTCATTATTCCACTTCTGCCAAGGTAACATCTTTCTGAGATATATTTTTCAATACTGTAATTTTGGATTATTTCATCAGGCTCATTGTTCATTTCGAGCAATAATGACTTAATCACCAGATAGCTACTTCTATGCGAAATATCATAGTACCGACTGGACAGGAAACCGACCTGAAATGCCAGAAAATGCGCCAGAGAACTCCAGCATTGTTTTTTGGAAATTATTTCAATGGCCCGCTGACTTTCTAACCGATAAATCACACCATCTGAAATATGCTCAATGGCCAAAAGACCCATTTTTTCCGGATATAACACTTGTGCCATACCAAAAATATAAGGTGCTGATACCGTTTTAATGCTCATTCCCGCAGAGAGGTCTTTGACGAGAAAATGTCCAGACTTCACTAAATAGACAAATGAAATATTTTGCTCATCAGTATAAAAAAATCACTACCATCCATCACTGAAAGTTTCGTTGAATAGGGAATAAGTGAGTCAAATATTATTTTAATATGCGCGTTGAGGATGTCTCTTTTTGTTTCAAAATGCATTATTTCTAGAGTTCCGCACTAAATAAAAATGTGATTATACTCTTTAAGAGAGTAAAGCGGCACTCTCTTTTTATTCGCTTTAAGTAAAGTCACTAACCAATTTAATTCACTAGCCAGATATTTTTCACAATGATATTTCGTTGATGAATACCATCGCTGACGTTCAAGAAGGCAGAGTCAAAGGGGGGCGTCTTCGAAGTGACTGCACGACAATAATATTGAACAGATATTTTTTCTCACGACACAGTTTTCATGTCTGTAAAAGAATAAAATATTTTTGTATAAATACAGTAAGTATATTCATGAATTTTATTCATAACGTTTATGCCTTTACACCTGATTATTCCCCGCCCATTTACCGGTAACATCGCTTTTCTTCATTATCTTCATAAGAAAAATCATGATTGATTCTCAGTCGCAGACTCCGGGCGCTGCGCGCAACACAACGGGCCTTAGTTTTATCCTCATCCTCAGCGCGTTAATGGCATTTACGTCCTTATCAACCGACATTTATTTACCTGCGATGCCCGTAATGGCAAAAGATTTACACGGTGATGCGGAACTGACCATCACCGGCTTTTTAATCGGTTTTTGTATTGCCCAGCTGATCTGGGGGCCGGTCAGCGATCACTTCGGTCGTCGCCTGCCGCTGTTCGCCGGAATGGTGCTGTTTATTGTCGGTTCAGTCGGTTGCGCGCTGTCAGAAAATATCGGACAAATTGTTTTCTGGCGGGTCTTCCAGGCACTCGGTGCCTGTACTGGCCCGATGCTTGGGCGGGCAATGATCCGTGATTTGTTCAGCCGGACTCGTGCCGCACAGATGCTTTCAACGCTGATGATCATCATGGCTATCGCGCCAATCGCCGGTCCGCTGCTGGGCGGGCAGATGATCAAAATAACATCATGGCACAGCATATTCTGGCTGCTGACGGTGATCGGCACCCTGATGCTGATCTCTTTAATCTGGTTGCCGGAAACCCTGCCGGAAGAAAAACGTGAAAAAGCCTCGTTAGCGGGCGCGTTTCGAAACTATTACACCCTGCTGTCCAATGCGCGGTATATGCGATTTACGCTGTGCCTGACGTTCTATTACATCGCCGCTTACGCATTTATCACCGGCTCACCTTTTGTTTACATCAGCTATTTCGGCGTCGATCCACAACATTACGGCTGGCTGTTCGCGGTCAATATTGTCGGGCTGATGGCAGTAAGTGTGGTCAACCGACGGCTGGTGCATCGTTACCCGCTGGAGACTTTGCTAAAATGCGCCGTAACTGTTGCCGCACTCGCCGCACTGGTACTGGCATTGGGCGTAAGGATGCACACAGGCGGTGTGGTTCTGATCGTCGTGACGGTGTTTATCTTCTTCTCAATGAACGGCGTGATAGCGGCAACATCGGCGGCGGCCGCGCTGGACGCCGTACCGAATGTTGCCGGTTCAGCGTCTGCACTGATGGGTTCGTTGCAATACGGCAGCGGGATTATTTCTTCATTATTACTGGCGCTGGCGGGTGATGGCACGCCGTGGACGATGGCGTGGACCATCGCGTTGGTTACGCTGATCAGCGCCGGGATTGCGCTGACCACTCGGGTTGTTACCGTCGCTGACAACTGACAGCGCGATCAGCTCGTCCCCCTGCTAAGCGGGACGAGCAAGGTAAAGCCCTGCTTTTATCTTCCTGCGGGTTCCGGTCTTACCGCCCTTTCCAGCGCTGCCTTTAATTCATTCTCCGTCATCCGCACACAATAAGCCGGCATGCCTTTCTGGAAGCGCCAGCCTTCTGAAAGTGCGCCGACGTCAACAGCGTTAAAACCAAAGGCGTCATACAGCGCCATCACTGCCTTTTTCGTTTCTCCATCATCACCGGCGACGGGCAGCGCACGACGTTGCGGGTCGCCAGCGGGCAAACCGTCGCTTTCGAGATCCGTCATCTGAATCGCATTGAATGCTTTGGTGATTTGGGCGTGTGGCAGAAACCCTGCGAGATATTCGCTGGTAGTCGTCGTCTGATCATCAAGTTCAGCAATCTGCCCGTCGCGTTCAGGGTAATAATTCACTGCATCAATTACCGGTTTTCCACCGATTTCGGCCACCGGCAGTTGCCCGATAGCCGTCAGTGGCACGGCTATCAGCACAATATCGCCAAAAGAAGCGGCGTCTGCCGCGTTACCGATTTCACAGCCGATCATCGGCTTCAGGCTGAACAGCGTCTGAGGGCCGCGTGAATTACTGAGCATAACCTGATGTCCGGCCTTGATTGCCAGTTTAGCCACCGCCCTGCCCACAAATCCTGCACCAATAATGCCTATTTTCATGATTCTCACCTTTCATTTTGTTGTCGATAGGGTAAGAATAATTCCATACTCATTATTGATAAATCTCCTTCACAGACATAATTAAACAACAAATAAGAGGGAATCGTGGATCGTTTAACCAGCATGAATGTGTTCGTCAGAACTGCCGATCTGGGCTCTTTCGCGGCGGCGGCAGAAGTATTACGCATTTCGCCGCAGATGGTGGCGAAACATATCGCGCGCCTCGAATCCCGGCTGGGGACGGCGCTGATTAACCGCACGACGCGGCGTCAGCACCTGACAGACATCGGGCGCAGCTATTATGAACGCTGTAAGATCGTGCTTTCTGAGGCCGAGGCTGCTGATGCCATCGCGCTGGAAATGAAAGTCACGCCCTCCGGCACGTTGCGCGTGAATGCGCCGGTGACTTTTGGCACGTCCTCGCTGGCACCTTTCATTACGCAGTATCTGGCGCAATACCCTGAAACGCAGGTCGAGCTGACGCTCAGTGACCGGATGGTCGATCCGGTTGAAGAAGGTTACGAAGTGATCCTGAGAATTGGTGTACTCAGCGACAGCCAGATGATTGCCTATCCGCTGCGACCGTACAGGCTGATTGCCTGCGCCTCCCCCGGTTATCTCATGCAAAATGGTGTGCCTGAAACACCGGCGGATCTCGCCGCCCATTCCTGTCTGGTTTACGGTATCTGGTCGCCACAGGCACCCTGCCGCTGGCAATTTTACCAGGACGGGAAAATGCAGGAAATCCAGCCGGCAGGCCGTCTGCGCTCCAATGACTGGCGGGCACTGCTGCACGCCGCCGTCAGCGGATATGGCGTCACGCTGGGGCCGGAAGATGTGCTGCGTGAAGAAATCAGGGCGGGACGACTGGTGCAGGTGTTACCGGATTACGACGGGCCTTCACGACCTATGCATGTGCTGACACCGGCAGGATTAAGGCAAACTGTGAAAATCCGCAGTTTTATTCAGGCCGTGCGTGAGACATTTGGCTGAATCCCTTGTCCATAAAAAAACCCACGCTCGCACGTGGGTTTTCGCATTTTTAGCCTTTAACATTCTGACGATTATTGTCTCGCCAGCGCCGCCGCATTCTTACCGGCGAGAATGCCGAAGATAATGATGTCGGCGACAGCGTTACCACCGATGCGGTTTGCGCCGTGAATACCGCCGACCACTTCACCTGCGGCCCAGGCACCTGTAATCACCTGTTTTTGCGCATCAAGCACCGCGGTTTCCGGACTGATGGTCACACCGCCCATGGTGTGATGCACGCCCGGCGCGATGCGGATGGCAAAGAACGGTCCCTGATTGAGCGGATGACGCAGCGCGGTGGTACGGCCAAAGTCTTCATCCTTTTTCTCCACCACAAACAGGTTGTAGCGCAGCAGGGTTTCAGAAAGTGTCTGAGGATCCATATTCAGTTTCACCGCCAGTTCTTCCGGCGTTGGTGCGCTGATTACAAAGCCTTTGGCGATATACTCATCGGCCGCTTTGTTATTCGACCGCACCTGTTCGTCGAAAATAACCCACGCGCTTTTTTCCGGTAAGGCGATGATTTCAGCAGACACTTTGTCGCGGGTTTCCATCTCGTTGTAGAAACGCTTCCCGGCCTGACTGATCAGGATCGCGCCGCCGCCACGGATAGCTTCTGAAATCAGATAGGACGTGGTTTGCTCAACCGTCGGGTGGATCTGAATTTCACCCATATCCACGGTGTCTGCGCCCAGCTTTTGCAACATGGCGATACCGCTGCCGGTCGCGCCAGGGTGGTTGGTCGTCACAAAACCATCGAGTTCAGGGCGATATTTCACCACCATCTCGCGGTTAGCACTGAAACCACCGGTGGCGACAATCACGCTTTTCGCATTCAGAATGCGGCTGTCGTTATACTCATCCACCACTTTCACGCCAGTCACTACGCCGTTATCAGACAAAATTTCCGCGACCGAGGTTTCCAGCAGCACTTCAATTTCGCGCTTGTTGATGTTTTTCACCAGACCGCTGATCAGGAAGCCACCCACCGCTGAACGATCCGCCGGACGGTGCGTACGGTCGATGCTCATCCCGCCGGTGATGGTGATGTCATTCAGTTCAATTTCTTTCGCTGCCAGCCATTCGACGGCTTCCGGTGCCAGCTCCACAAACTCACGCAGCAAGACCGGGTTGTTTTTGAACTTGCCGCCTTTCAGCGTTTCGTCATAAAACAGCTCTTTACTGTCTTCGATACCTTTCAGTTTCTGGAAGCGCGTTTCTGCTGCGTTCATCCCGACTGAGGCTTTAATCGTGTTGCCGCCGATGGTCGGCATTTTCTCAATAATCACCACATGCGCGCCTTCGTCATGCGCCTGAATCGCCGCTGCCAGACCTGCGCCGCCGCTGCCGATGACCACAACATCGAAGTTTTGCGGCGCCTGCGGATTGCCGCCTTCTTCAATCACGTGTTCTTTGCTGGAGGTCGCCAGTGCGCGGGAAACGGCTTTTTTCAGCGCCTCACTTTGCGTGGTCGCGCCGGTGATCGCATCAACGTGCGGACTGTTGGCGACCAGCATACGGGTACGCAGGCTCTCGAACGTGGTGGTGAAATCGACGTCCAGCGAATCGTCTTTGACCAGTGCAATGTCGGTAATACGGTCGGTGTCGAGCGTAACGCTGATTTTCAGCTTCAGCGCTTCGGCTTCGACTTTCTCCTGATAAACGCCCGCTTTGTATTTACGGCCGGTAACACTGGTGTCGCGGATCATGGCGTCAACCAGTGAGAAGCGCCACAGCGGTTCAGGGATATTCAGTTCTTCGCGTTTGTGGCTGTCGATAAACAGCTCGAGATGATCGTTGTTAATGATGCGATCGGCCCAGTCCGGATAGGCGATACAGGCTTTACCGACAGCAATCAGATCAAAGCCGTATTCCAGCCCTTTCTCGGCATCGGCTTTGTTAATCACGCCGCCGACGCCAATTACCGGCACTTTGGCCAGCGTTTCAGAACGCATGGCGCGGAATTTGGTGATCAGCGGGGTCGGATCCTGCGTATCGACGATGGAAGGACGCAGCAGCTGACCGACAGAGAAATGCACGTAGTCCAGCCCGCGCGCGGCGAGTTTTTCCAGCAGATACATCGTGTCGTCGAAGCGGATGCCCGGCACTTCCAGCTCTTCCGGCGAGAAACGGTAGCCGATAATGAAAGAGTTGTCGGCGAAACGTTCTGCCATCTTATGGGTGATTTCCAGGACTTCCAGCGGGAAACGGGCGCGTTTGTCGCGGTCACCGCCCCATTGGTCGGTGCGCTGGTTGGAGTTCGGCGAATAGAATTGCTGGATCAGATAGGTGTTAGCGCCGTGGATTTCCACGCCGTCGAAGCCTGCTTTGATCGCACGGTTAACGGCATCACCAAACTTGGTGATCATGGTTTCTACTTCTTCACCGGTCAGTTCTTTCGGCTGGGTTGCGCCTTCACGCGGAGCAGCGATAGCACTTGGCGCGACAGGCGTACGGCCGCCGATCAGTTCCGGCTCCACCATTCTGCCGCCGTGGTAAATCTGCAAAATCGCTTTCGAGCCCTTGGATTTAATGGCATCGGCAATTTTCTTCAGACCGGAAATTTTGTTGTCGCTGTCGATAGCGATAGCGCCGGGGAACGCCGGACCCATACGATCTATGAAGCAACATTCGACGATGATGGTGCCGATGCTGCCAGCACGGTCGCGGTAATATTCCACCAGTTCACTGGTGACGGTACCGTCATAAAAGCCGGTACAGGTGGTCATGGGTGCCATCAGCAGACGGTTTTTCAGTACCGCGCCGTTAGGAAGCGTGAGCGGATTTAGTACCGGGGTCAGCTTATTCATTATGATCAACTCCGAAATATGTAAGTCTTGAATTTTTCCGTGGCCGCATTACCTACCGTTAGAAAACTACCGATTAATTAAGCAATACGAAGCAGGCGAATATAGAAATCTGTTGGCTAATTTATTTGCATCAGGCGATGAAATTGGCGTTATAAACGTGCTGGAAGCAGGAGTTGTTTATTTACCCGACATGAAAACCAATACCACCTTCAAGTGTTAATGATGAGTTGACAAAAATCAACTTTAGATTAACATAAAAAATCTCACCTGCAAAATCAGCAAGTTGGATGGAATGTTGGCGTTTACTCAAATTTACTCTACATTCACATAAGCGGACTCTTTCAGGAAATAAATAACCACAATTTTTGTAATGACATTCATTTAAATATTAGTGAATGGCGCGTGTCATTTATCCTAAGAATAATAGTAACGTCTTAATTGCGTCACAAAGGCTGCATCATCATTACGTACCGCTTAACACATTTCTGATAAAGCATAATAAAGGGTTCGTTGAACCAGAACACGATAACCGGGGCGTCAGGCTCACTCTCAATTACGGGCAGATAAAATTTATGAAACCCACATCCACGCTGAATGATCCCGCCAAGGCCGCACCGCCTGCCGCGAGTCAAAAAAAACATCTGATTATGCTATTTCTGCCGGTGCTGGTGGCGGTGCTGTTACTGCTGACGCCAGTGCCTACGGGGCTTGAACCTTATGCATGGCACTTCTTCGCCATCTTCGTCGGCGTGATTGTCGGGTTGATCTTCGAACCCCTGCCGGGCGCGGTAATTGGCCTGACCGGTGTGGTCGTCATCGCCCTGTTCAGCCAGTGGCTGTTATTCAGTCCGGAAGAAATCGCCAACCCTAAATTTAAGATGCCAACTGAAGCCTTCAAATGGGCAGTGAGCGGCTTCGGTAACTCAACGGTCTGGCTGATTTTTGGCGCGTTTATGTTTGCCGCAGGGTATGACAAAACGCAGTTTGGCCGCCGTCTGGCGCTGATCCTGGTGAAATATCTCGGTCGCCGCAGTCTGACGTTAGGTTATGCCATTACCTTTGCGGACCTGTTGCTGGCGCCCTTCACGCCGTCCAACACCGCGCGCAGCGGCGGGACGATTTACCCGATCATCGCCAACCTGCCACCGTTATACGGCTCCAAGCCCAATGACCCGAGTGCGCGTAAAATCGGTTCTTATCTGATGTGGGTGGCGATTACCGCCGCGTGTATCACCAGCTCGATGTTTCTTTCTGCACTTGCGCCGAATCTGCTGGCGCTGGCGTTAGTCAAAAGCATCACCGGCTTTACCATCTCCTGGGGCATGTGGTTCCTGGCATTCCTGCCGCTGGGCGTGCTGTTGATCCTGACCATGCCGCTGCTGGCCTACTGGTTCTATCCGCCGGAAGTGAAGATCAATGATGAGGTACCGCGCTGGGCGAAAAGCGAACTCGACAAACTGGGTAAGCTGTCACGCAACGAAATCCTGCTGCTGATCTTCGTCTGTTCTGCCCTGCTGATGTGGATTTTTGCCGCGTCATGGATTGAACCTGCCATGGCTGCGCTCCTGGTTGTGGTGCTGATGCTGTGGACCGGCGTGCTGAACTGGAACGACATCACCAGCAACAAACCGGCCTGGAACACTTTTGCATGGTTTGCAACGCTGGTGGCACTGGCGGATGGTCTGGCCCGCGTCGGCTTTATTGCCTGGCTGGGTAAAGAAGGCGGCCAACTGCTCGACGGATTCGACCCGCAGGTGGCGGCCGTCATGCTGCTGATTGCGTTCTTCCTGCTGCACTATTTATTCGCCAGTACCACGGCGCACACCACCGCGCTGTTACCCGCTATGCTGACCATTGCGGCGGCTATTCCGGGCATCAACATGCCGGTTTACTGCCTGATGATGGTGACATCGCTGGGCGTGATGGGGATCATCACCCCGTACGGCACCGGCCCGAGCCCGATTTACTACGGCAGCGGCTATCTGCCAACCAAAGACTACTGGCGTCTTGGCACCATCTTCGGTGCTATCTTCCTCGGCGGCATGATGCTGATTGCCTATCCGTGGATGGTATTGATGTTCTGATAGGCTTTCTGAAAAAGCACAACCGGCCAGTGGATTACCGCTGGCCGGTTTTTTTTATCCTGGTATTAATCGCGCATCACACCTGCGCCATACCGCCGTCTACAAACAGCTCAGTGCCGTTGATAAAGCTGGCGGAATCGGAAGCTAGAAACGCCACCACTTTACCGATTTCTTCCGGCTCACCCAGTCGCCCCAGCGGTACCTGTGCGGCGAGCGCATCGAATAATCCCTGGCGGTGTTCATCAGGCACTAGCCCGCCAAGACCCGGTGTGCGTACCGGCCCCGGACTGACGACGTTCACACGAATGCCGCGCCCTTTCAGATCCAGCGCCCAGGAGCGGACAAAATTACGCACCGCCGCTTTACTCGCGCTGTACACGCTGAAACTTTCGGTGCCCTGAATCGACGTCGTCGAACCGGTCAGGATCACTGAACCCCCTACGCGCAGCAACGGTAACGCTTTTTGCACGGTGAACAGTACGCCACGCACATTGGTGCCAAAAATACGGTCGAAATGTTCTTCCGTGATCGCGCCCAGTGGCTGCATATCCCCGCCGCCCGCATTGGCAAACAGAATATCCAAATGCCCTGCGCTTTTGGCTATTTGTGCATAAACCGCATCGAGTTCGCTCAGCACCAAGGCATCCGCACGGATCCCCGTTGCGGCACTGCCGATTTCACTGACTGCCGCATCAAGTTCTGCCTGACGACGACCGGTGATAAATACCTGTGCGCCCTGCTCAGCCAGTTCTTTTGCGCTCGCCAGACCAATACCGCTGGTGCCGCCGGTAACCAGTGCAATTTTTCCATTCAGTAATTTGCTCATTTTCATTCCTCAATATCAATGGAGTTTCGGTGAGCCGCGTTTGCGGCATGGACTTACTGTAGTCCTGCGCGGTTTATTGAAAAATAGTGGAAAATGAAAATGACTATTCATGAATGTGTATAATCAAAACCTACTGACTGGCGGAGAAAACAGATGGATCAGCTGACAGCGATACGGGCTTTTGCCCGCGTGGTGGAAGCCGGAAATTTTACCAAAGCGGCAGATTCACTGGATATGCCCAATGCAACGCTGAGCAAACTAGTGCAGGATCTGGAAGCCTATCTCGGCGTGCGGCTGTTGCAGCGCACCACGCGGCGGGTGACGGTCACGCCAGAAGGTCGCGGGTATTATGAAAAAACAGCGCGTGTACTACGCGACCTGGAAGACATCGATACCTCGCTCAATACGGCGCGCAGCAAACCGCGCGGTCTTTTACGCGTTGACGTTGGCGGTTCCACAGCGCGTGATGTCCTGATCCCGATGCTGCCGGATTTTATGGCGCGCTATCCTGATATTTGCCTGGATCTGGGCGTCTCCGACCGGCCTGTCGATCTGATCAGCGATAACATAGATTGCGTGATCCGCGGCGGACCGCTGGATAACTCATCGCTGATTGCCCGCAAGATTGGCGTCGCCACGCTGATAACCTGCGCAACACCGGCTTACCTGAAAACTTTCGGCACTCCGGCCTATCCCGATGAATTAAAAAACGGTCACCGGCTGGTCAGCTATGTCTCGTCGCAAAATGGCCGCGCCTTTCCTTTCCGTTTTGAACGTGACGGTGAAAAAACTGAAATCAAAGTCGCGCATCGCGTCGGCGTCAACGAAAGCAATGCCCATTTAGCCGCCGGACTGGCGGGACTCGGGATCATCCAGACATTCAGTTATTCGGCAAACAACGCGTTGCGCGAAGGCACGCTGGTGGAAATCCTGAAAGAATGGCGGCCGGCGGTGTATCCGTTCCACGTGGTTTATCCGCAGAACCGCCACGTCCCCCAGCGCCTGAGGGTATTTATCGACTGGCTGCTGGAGGGATTTGCGGGGCGAGTTGGTTAACCCTTTAGAAAACAGACAGGGAATGACCCGCAGTGAGCTTTTGATTTAAGTTAAAGAGTTTCCGGCTCAAGTCTGGAAACACCGTAAACTGAAGAAGAATTGCTGAAAAGCTTTTTTGGTAGTAGCACAGTCTAAAGCGAAGAATGAACTTTCGAAAAAAATCGGATGATAAAGGTGGTGATATCTACGTTTTTACCTCAGCAAATACCCCGAATAAAATTTCCGGCACCGCAATGGTGATAAGAAAAAATAGTATGTAGTAAGTTTAAATTGACAGCCGAATACTTAAAAAGTCTACCTCATGTCCCGATGCCCTGAAATCGCCACCGGCCAGGTTGCGCAATCAAAAACTGATTGCCATGCCGATACCGTAACCCGAGGTGTTATTTCCGAACATGTAGCGTGCGACCACGCGTGTACGGCTGATCACAATATCATACTTGCTGCTGTCGAGTTCCAGCCCCAGACCTAACGAATTTAAGCTATCAAAACCTAACTGACCTCGTTGATTTCCAAGGTATTCTGTGCGTGCACCTTCCATTACATACCGTACTGGTTTACCCAATAGCGTCCAGTCGGCTATTGGCGCTCTACGGCGCAGATATAGCCCGATATTTTCCGCGTCGGCGTTGCCGCTGACAACGTCCGGGCTAGTAGCGAAACTTTGCAAATGTTGATAGGAATAGCGTAACTCCAGGTCAATATCCTGGGTCTTAGAGAACAGTTCGTAGTCAAGCATCAGTGCTCCGCCCAACCCGTAGGCATTGAGGCGTCCACCGTCGAGGAAGTCGTACTCACCGCCGCTTTGGCGTTCAAGCGCCCGGGCGCCGATGCGTAAATCGCTCGCCACAGTACCTAACGAAAAGTTAGCGATCGGGCGTAATACCAGGTTCCCCCCCAATTTATCTTTGAGTAGCCTGATGTCCCAGCCAATGCCCCCGGTGGCAGTCACGCTGTTCCATTTGACCGGGATATTACGACTCTCGCTGCCATTGGAGACAACGAACTGCGGATCGTATCGACTATATCCCAGAACTCCTTCCAGATAGATGGGGACCGTTTCACTCAACGTAGCTCCGCCCCCGATCTGAGTGAGAGAGAGCGCCGTACTCTCGTTGGATGTATTGCGGATATTGAGGTCGCTGGCGGTGATATCAGGCACCACCGTATAGGTCATCAGTGAAAGAACCGCATCGGCCCGTTTCTTGATGAGGTCCCCACCGGCGGAAAAAGTCTTCGCATTTCCCAGCAATAGTATTAATAAGATGACTATTTTGAACTGATAATTTGCGAACCGCATCACCATACTTGGCTCCATTAAAACCCTTTGCTGGTGGTATATAGTTATATTAAATGTTTATTCTTTAAATGAGTGCTGAGAAAGCACTATGAAAAGCAGTCCATCTTTTATAAAACAGCATTAATTTCATGGATTTAAATTTAAGTACTCTGTAAACATTCAGTATAGTGTATTAATGCGCAGAAAAAAAAGGCGGCAATGTTATTTAACGTCTATTATTTACTCAACACCACTCATTGAGGTTCCAGGCCGCTATGTTCCTGAATTATTTTGCGTTGGGTGTCCTTATTGTAGTCTTCCTCATTATCTTCTATGGGATTATTATTCTTCATGATATTCCCTATCTCATTGCCAAATCCAGAAATCATCCTCATGCTGATGCTATCCACGTGGCAGGCTGGGTGAGTTTATTTACGCTACATGTTATTTGGCCGTTTTTATGGATATGGGCCACATTGTATCGTCCCGAACGCGGATGGGGCATGCAAACTCAGGAAGCTTCGCTGACCCAGTTGCAGCAACGGGTCACGGAATTAGAACAAAAACTGGTAAACACCAACATTCCTCCATTGGAGTAACACGATGGATTTACTCATTATCCTGACTTATGTCGCCTTTGCGTGGGCAATATTTAAGATTTTCAAAATACCGGTAAATAAATGGACAATACCCACTGCGGCCTTAGGTGGCGTTTTTTTAATTGGCGCGCTCATTTTATTGATGAATTACAACCATCCCTATACAGATTTGGCGCAAAAAGCGGTTATTTCAATTCCTATTACTCCTCAGGTAACGGGGATTGTTAGTGAGGTAACCAATAAACAAAATACGTTAATGAAAAAAGGAGACCTTCTTTTCAGGATCGACCCATCCCGATTCCAGGCTCGTGTTGATAAATTACAAGCTGATCTGGTGACGGCTATTCACAATAATCAAGTACTCAAGGGACAATTAGAGGGCGCTATCGCTAATACATCGCGTGTCAGTGCCGAACGCGATCGTTTATATAAAGACTACCAACGTTACCTTACCGGCAGCAAAGCGCGTGTAAACCCTTTTTCTGAAAGCGACATTGATAATGCCCGGCAAAACTACCTGGCTCAGGATGCGCTTGTGAAAGGATCGGTTGCCGAGCAGTCACAGATTCGAAGTCAGTTAGACAGTGTGCTGAACGGGGAGCAATCGCAAATAGTGAGTATCAGAGCTCAGCTAGCAGAAGCTAAATATAATCTTGAGCAAACCGTCGTTCGAGCCCCGAGTAACGGTTATGTAACTCAGGTATTGATTCGACCTGGAACATATGCGGCTTCCCTTCCCCTGCGCCCGGTAATGATATTTATTCCTCAGCAAAAAAGGCAAATCATAGCTCAGTTCAGACAAAACTCGCTGCTACGACTGGAGGCTGGCGATGAGGCTGAAGTTGTATTCAACGCACTCCCAGGGCAAGTATTTTCTGGAAAATTAACCAGTATTCTTCCCGTAGTACCAGGAGGGGCATATCAGGCTCAGGGTGCCCTTCAGTCACTGAGTAACGTCGCGGGCAGCGACAGCGTGATTGCCATCATTGAACTGGCGCCAAACAATGAAATTGACGTTTTGCCTGATGGTATTTACGCACAAGTGGCCGTGTACTCAGACCATTTCGCCCACGTTTCAGTGATGCGTAAAGTGCTGCTGCGTATGACCAGTTGGATGCACTACCTCTATCTGGATCATTAGTGAAGTGGTCGATAAAAATTGGCCACTTCATGAGGTGGCCATCTAAAACCCCTGTAGGTCCGCTTCTGGCGAGATAACCGTCAAATTTACAGACCTAACTCCGACAGCCCCGGATGGTCATCCGGGCGACGCCCCAGGGGCCAGTGAAACTTGCGGTCACCTTCTTTGATAGGCATGTCATTGATACAGGCGAAGCGACGGTGCATCAGGCCATCTGCTTCAAATTCCCAGTTTTCATTCCCGTAAGAACGAAACCAATTACCTGAGTCGTCACGCCATTCATAAGCGTATCGGACAGCAATGCGGTTGCTACCGAACGTCCACAACTCTTTAATGAGACGATACTCAAGTTCTTTGTTCCACTTACGTGTGAGGAATTCTTTGGCTTCTTCACGATTATTTGCAAACTCTGTTCGATTCCGCCATTTGGTCTCCAGTGAGTACGCCAGCGATACTTTTTCGGCATCGCGGCTGTTCCAGCCATCTTCAGCGAGCCGAACTTTCTCAGTCGCCGATTCGTGAGTGAAAGGTGGAAGTGGCTGGCGAATGTGTGTATCGGACATGGTAAAACCTCCCGTAAAATTGGAACTATAAATAGAAACAGTTTTGTTACTCAGACCTAAGGAGAGACCTGTTCCAGCAAACGTTCTGCAACTTCCCTTGCACTGTCGGCGGAGCTGCTATCGCCCATCACATAGGATATGGTGATTGCGCCCTCTATCAGAATCAGCAACTGTTTGGCCAGAACGACAGGTTGCTCAATGTTTAATTGCTCCGTGAGATCGAGCGTGTAATCCAGCAATTTTTGTTTATGCAGCTTTGCTATCTGACGAATGGGGTCGTTATGATCACCCACTTCTCCGGCTGTATTTATAAAAGCACAACCACGAAAGCCTTCTGAATCAAACCAGCCCCTGAGCACACTGAACATATTCAAAATGCGCTTCTGAGGAGTATCACCTTTATCAGATTCAGTTCTGAACCAGTGCATCCAGCGTTCATCACGTTCTTTCAACGCGGCGGCTGCCACGTCATCCTTGTTCGCGAAATAGCGATAAATACTTTTTCTTGCTACGCCTGAGGTCTTGACCAGAAGGTCCATGCCTGTGGCATGAATTCCATTCCTATAAATCAATTGCTCAGCGGTAGTCAGGATTTTTTCGCGGGTATCTGTTGGCTTCTTGTTCATGAGATGAAGGTAGAACAATCGTTCTCCATGGTCAACAGTTTTCTTAAAAACAAGTATAAAAATGAAAAAGTACAGTCTTTGAGGTTTAAAGAATGGGTAGCCATTTATGAATAGAGCGAGATTTGAAAATGTCCCCTTTTGGCACAAAGTTGACGGGCAGCTATGAGCGAGGAGCGGACATTGTGCCTGAAAATGCTGCCGGACAACTGCGTTTGGATATACTTTATTCCCAAGGTAAACCTTGCTCCCAGCTTTCCACAAGCAGGTCAATAAAGGCCCGGATTCGCGGGGATAAATGTCGTTTACTGGGATAAATGAGTCGAATAGGTTCCGGAGGGAAAGGATACTTCTCAAGCACCGGTATCAATTTACCGCTACGCAAATCTTCTCCAAGCATATAGGTGGGTAAGTGAACGATACCGAATCCGGAAATTGCCGATGCCCGCATGGCTTCCGAACTGTCGAGGTTTAACCGCCCGGGTCCTTCATACACAAAAGTGCCTTCCGGTGTCGCAAACCGCCAACTGCGTCTCTTTTCTGCACTCAGAAGAAAAATAGTGTCATGCCTGGTTAAGTCTGCGGGTGTTTCCGGAACGCCCCGTGAAGATAAGTACTCCGGGGATGCACAAGTGACAATATGCTGCGAAGCAATCGTGCGGGTAAGAATACGTGAGTCATCGCGAGGTTCACCTATACGAATGGCAATATCAAAGCCTTCCTCTATCAGGTCAACAAACCTGTCGCTAAAGGACACTTCGGCACGAATTTCCGGCCACTTTTTCAGATAAATATCCAGAATGGGAAGGATATGTCGCTGCCCAAAAGAAAGCGGCGCACTCAGCCGGAGAGTCCCCGTTGGCTTACCCCTGCGCATGGCCATGGCGGCATCGACTTCTTCCAGGTCCTCAAGTATCTGGCGGCAACGATCAAACATGACCCTCCCTTCATCGGTAAGACTCAGACTTCGGGTGGTACGGTTAAGAAGACGAACCCCCATACGCGTTTCGAGCCGGACGATACTTTTACCAATCGCAGAACGTGTAAGCCCAAGGGAACTTGCGGCGTGTGTGTAACTCCCGGCTTTTACAGCCGCGACGAACGCGGCGATATCACCAATGCTGTTGATCTCCATACTATATTTTCTCATCCAATATGGTCGTTGTTGTACCCTTATATGGGAAGCACATTCCCCAAATATTGTTATATTATATATTCCTGTTCCAATTTAGCGCAAATACAAACAGGAATACCGATGATGAATCAACAAACAAAGAAAGCCGTAAAAGAATGGTCAGAAAGCCTGGCCGGTCTGGGACCAATCCTTACGGGTGAAGATACCGTAACGCCAATGAGTGAAGTGCGTGACGCCTATACCCGTATGCTGGCTAAAAATCCTGCACCTGCAGGTGTTGGCTTTACTGAGGTCGATATGGGGGGCATGCCGGGAACGCTGGTGACTCCTGAAAATCTTAAAACCGATGCCATCGTCATGTACATCCACGGTGGGGCATACATTGTCGGTGAATCTGCTGGCTATCACGGTATTGGTGGCAACTATGCCAGCATGCCGGGCGCCCGGGTTTACATGCCAGATTACCGACTGGCACCGGAGTATCCTTTCCCTACGCCCGTTACCGATACCGTTCGTGCATATGAGTGGTTAATTGAACAGGGATTTGACGCCAGTAAAATCGTGCTGGCAGGCGAGTCTGCGGGCGGCGCGATGGTGGTTACCGTTATGGTTGCTGCACGCAACAAGGGCCTGCCACTTCCAGCCGGCGGGGTCGCTATTTCACCCTGGGCTAACCTTGAGCACACGGGTGTCTCTATGACCAACAGAGAAGGCCTTGATCCTCTGAACACCAAAGCGGGTCTTGATTTTCTCGCACGTACGTTCCTCGGCGATGCATTGCCTAACCATCCAATGGCATCACCGGTGTTTGCTGATGTAACGGGCCTGCCGCCGGTGCTGGTTCAAATTGGCGAAAACGAACTGATGCTGACCGACGCGATGCGTTTGGCAACTCATCTGGGGGATAACCGCGTACGCGTAAATCTGGAAGTCTGGCCGGGCATGTTCCACGCCTGGCATTTCTTCTCCACGTTGCAGCCAGAAGCGGTACAGGCGCTTGAGAGTTCAGTCGCCTTTATTGAAAAGGCTCTACGTGATGCAGCGAAGTAATCATCATTGCTGATTGACTAAATAACGGGCGCAGCTGACTGCGCCCGTCAGGAGTGAAAATGCCCCTCTACAGACACAACCAACCTATACGTCGGATCTTGCCTCACATAGCGCATATAAGCGCCTATTCCGCCCGGGTAGCGATTCAGGCGAACGCCACGCATTACCTTACTCTAGGTGCTATGTGACTTATATTATACAAGGGCTGGGTATTAATAATGATTTTGTGGGTCAGGAAACCAGCGACATTGTCCGCTTCTGGCACAAAGTTGACGGGCAGCTATGAGCGAACAGCGGACCTTGTTTATGGAATGTATGGTGTTGAGGGGGGGACCTCAAACAAACAACTTCTCAGCAATTAAGCCTTCACAACCAGAAAGCTTAATTGCCAGAGAATGCGCGAAGAGTTTCAGTTCAGAAAAGGAGGATTTTCTTCAGAGAACCAGCCGGGAACGTACTCGCTCCAGCTGAACTTCCACAAACCCTCTTCTTTGCGAAGCTCAATTCGATAATGAGCACCGTACATCCACTCAACATTCTTATTTTTTATCTGTCCTGGTATTAAGCGCCCCGTCCACATTTCAGCTGTTGTACCGTCTGTTCTGAGGGTGATTTTTAGTGGGACACCATAATGCTGCATCCAGGGCCAGTGACGACGAAACTCTTTAAGCGATCCTACAATACTGTGCAGACCTTTTAATGGTCCCAGTGGAGGGAATTGTCCGCAAGCATCTAAGGTGTAACAGGTCCGGAACTGGCTAAAATCATTCTGGTCGATCCCCCACGAATAACGTGAATAGGACTCCTCAATTTGCTCTTCTTCAGTCGCCTTTATCTGGTTCTGCGCAATGCAATGCCAGGGGGAATCCAGCTCACTGACCAGAACAGGTGGCGCATCTCCCGGACGCCACCCCTGTTGCCCAGGAGGCAGACGCCAGTTAACCAGATAATCAGTATCACCTTCCGCCCAGCCGATATTTATAAGCACTTCGGTCAGCTTCCAGCCATCAGACTCTGCTTTCAGCGTCAGTCGCAACACTGCGCCAAACAGGGCAACGGGATTATATTTTGCGCCTGGTGCTACCTCACCATACAGATAGGCGCTTACCATGGCGGTCCCTTCTCCGTCCGCAGCCGCGTAAAAATTAGAGGTCACCAGATTTAGATGCTTTTCAGAGGATGTATCTTCACGTAACGCTGTGATTAATGCTGATTTACCATGAAGTATGCCTTTGTGGCTGCTTTTGAGTTTGACCGTTTCAGCCACAGAGCAATCCGTATCGGCCCAGTGGCCGGATTCCCAGCTTTTGCGAAGTGTTTCCATAAAACTGAGTGCATCTGAGCGGCTAAGAGGGGTAATCATTGAATATATCCTGTCTGTACAGCGCCTGTTTTCGATATTTCACTGTCTGAAGTGGGCATATTGACGGTCCGGTGTTAACCAGCGCGAACGCTGGCTAAGAGTAAAGTCCTAACGTTTTCTGATTTCGGTGATGTAGGTAATGGCTGCACTATCGACAAAGTTCGGCACATCCCGGAAGGCTTCCTGACCAACTGGCGAGTCAAAGGCGGCCACGGCATCTTCAATGGAGTCGAACCATAATTCAGAAAACCCATCTACCGGTGCATCCGGATATTTTTCCCGATCGACGGGATTTAAAACGTAGCCCCGTAATCCCGGCAAACGCAGAGCGATTTCCGTGTGTACTTCATCCCAGTGCTTTACAAAGTCTTCAAAACTCTGTCCTTTTTTACGAATAAGAAAGCCCACATGCTTGAAGCCGTTTGAAGGTGTCATCGTGTTCTCCTGTGTGCAGTGTCCTGCAATTCATTGTTTGAAAAGGTGTTATTGATTAATTTGGTGCATCTGGATTCAATGCCATTTACATGACCATCAGCAGGTTAGTGCTGCCTGATGTGCCCGCGCCTGGACATTTCACTGGCTGCGCCTCAGTTATGGTCTTCACCATGGAAGGGATAGTCGGTATAGCCTTCTTCCCCCCGCCGTAATAGGAACTTCGCCTGGCCATAGTCAGTGGCCAGCCCTTGCGGACCCGCTCAACAAAATCTGGATTGGCGATAAACGGACTGCCAAAAGCCGCAAGATCGGTCAGCCCATCGTCGATAAGTGCCGCGGCCTGAGCGGGAGTAAGGCCACCGGCGAGGATAAGCGTGCCACGCCATACCTTTCGGAAATCGCGCAACAGGCCGTTAAACATCACGGGCCCCTGGGCCATCAGGTGGACATAAGCTATCCCTCTGCGTCTAAGCTCCTTACCGATATAAAGATAGGTTTCTGAGGTATCGGCGTAAGGAGCCATGTCCTGAAGCTGATTACAGGGGGAAAGGCGCACGCCCGTCCGGCTTGTACCAATTTCATCTGAAATGGCGTCAACAATTTCCAGAAGAAGGCGCGTACGGCTTGCCAGGCTTCCGCCGCCATAGCCGTCATCGCGCGTATTCAGTACAGGATTAATGAATTGTTCAATGAGATAGCCATTGGCACCATGCACCTCCACGCCATCAAACCCCGCCGAAATGGCGTTGGCAGCGGCCTTGCGAAAATCAGCCACTATCTGCTTAATCTCTTCAGTCAGCAGGGCGCGGGGCAGGCTTGCAGTAACCGTTGCAGGTTCACCATTTTCATCCCAGGCAAAGGCGCTGCCACCCTGAACGGCGACGGCGCTGACAGGGGGCTGCCCCTCAGGCTGGAGGCTGGTATGAGATACCCGTCCAACATGCCAGAGCTGAGCAAATATTTTTCCTCCTTTCTTATGCACGGCCTGTGTGACGGGCAGCCAGGCTTCAACATGACTGTCGAGATAGATCCCCGGATTAAAGAGATAGCCAGTACCTTCGCGAGAGACCGGTAAACCTTCAGAAATAATTAATCCGGCGCTGGCACGTTGTGCGTAATAAAGTGCCGTTAAGGCATCAGCATGCTCGTCCCGTGCGCGGGAGCGCGTCATGGGCGCCATGATAAAGCGGTTTTTCAGCGTGATATCGCCGAGCCTGTAGCCGGTAAATAGCTTTTTCATAGCCATCAGTTCCATGCTTCAGCAATGAGCTGATGTGACCTGATCCTTGCATCGGCATCATGTATCCACGAATTCACCATAATTTCATCCGCACCGGTACGGCGGACCAGGTCATTCAGGCCGGTCCGGACGGTCTCTTTTGTGCCCCACACCGATTCACGCAGCTGAGTCAGTACGCGCTGAGCCTCGACCGGATGCCAGAGCGCATTTATATCGTCTACCGGCTTCGGTAATTTCACCTCAACGCCCCGCCCCAGATTTACAAACTTCTGCAGTTCGGTAGTCGCCAGATAGTCTGCTTCGCTCTGGTTTTCAGCGGCGACGACGTTGACGCAAATCATCACATACGGTTCGGCAAGCGATTCTGATGGGCGGAAGCCTGAACGATAGGTATCAATGGCAGCGAGCATGGCATCGGGCGCAAAGTGAGAGGCAAAAACAAGGGGCAAACCTTTCTGCGCCGCCAGCTGTGCACTGAAGGTACTCGAACCCAGCAGCCACAACGGAATATCGAGTCCCGCACCTGGCACGGCCGTAATACGCTGTCCGCGTTGTGCAGGCGCAAGAAAATGCTGTAGTTCATCCAGCATGTCGGGGAAGTCGAGTCCCTTGGCGCGGGTTTCACGGCGCAGCGCCTGCAATGTTTCCTGGTCAGTACCCGGCGCACGGCCCAGTCCTAAATCAACGCGGCCCGGATACATAATCTCAAGCGTGCCAAACTGCTCAGCGACAACAAGCGGTGCATGGTTTGGCAGCATAATGCCACCCGAGCCAATACGAATTTTTTCAGTTTTTGCGCCGATATGGCTGAGTATCACCGCCGTCGCCGCGCTGGCGATATCGACCATATTGTGATGCTCTGCCATCCAGAAACGGTGATACCCGGCTTTTTCGGCCGCCTGCGCCAGCCGCACGCTGTTGGTAATGGCGTCAGAAAGGGTATTGCCTTCGGTAATGGGTGCCAGGTCAAGCAGTGACAGGGGGATTGTTTTCTCTTTCATCATTATCTCCACATCGCCGGAACAGTCGTCCGGAGGTAAATTAATCATTTCGGAAATTACTATGATTGTTTTTACACGGATGATAAATCGGGTTTCGGTCGCATCTATGCGGACTTAGATTCTACAATCCTGTTTCTTCTTTAGGGGTATCTTTGATGTCTTACTCTGCGTCAACAAACCAAAACTACCTGCGACACGACACGACAGACAAGGAAAAACCATGACTGAAGAGCAGATTTGGAAAGCCCGGTATTACTCGGCATGTGATATTGCCCATCGCTGGTTTGCTTTTTTTGAGGGACAAACAGAGGAGGTCAGCCGGCATCTGGATATTTTCACTCCGTACGTCAGGCTGGTTCATGCCGGCACGCATCTTCTGGCCGAGGGAAAAGACGGAATGGATAGCTGGTTGAAAAGCCTGCCATACGAAAAGGGCTCGCACTTTATCCGGCGCTTTGAATTTATTCCCGGCCAGGAAAACGAGGCAACCGTTAATATGGATATTGGCTACCAGAGGGTCGAAAGTGATTTAACGGTGGGAGGGGCACTTTCGGAATACCGGACAACGCTCTTATTCGGTGAGGGAGAGGACGCTTTTTTTACTTTCATGCAGAAAACTCCCGTATATCAAAACCCTGGTAAGGTATTCCGTGAGTCATTCAGTGAAAACCGGGTACATTCGTTTATAGCCCGTTTCTTTCAGCTTATGCTGACCGCAAGGTCTGGGGCTGTTTCAACGATCGTTTCCGGGAATGCCGATGAGAATACACGACAGAATTTACCCGCATTTTTACGCAGTGCCGATCCCGACGGGATAAGTATTGAAGAGACAGACATTCTGGCGATGAAGAGCACCCTGTTACTCCCTGTAGACGGTACTGAACGAAGACTCAGCCTGGAACTGGCTGAAGAGGGAGGCCGCTATCTCGTCATTCGTCACGCAAACTGGTCCTGAAGCACTTAACGGAATATTCAACATGCGAAATACCGATCACCTGGGCGGAATTACCGCCTTTGTCACTACTGCACAGCAGGGGAGTTTTACCGCGGCGGCTGAGAGACTCGGGCTGACAAAATCAGCCGTGGGTAAAAGTGTGGGTCGCCTTGAAGCCAGGCTGGGACTTAAATTGTTTCTGCGATCCACGCGGCGTCTGAGCCTGACGCCGGATGGTGAGCGTTTCCTGATAAGTTGTCAAAATGCCATGGATATTCTTGAGCAGGCAGAAGCCGAGTTGACCTCTCATATCTGCCAGCCTTCAGGGCGGCTTCGGGTGGACTTACCCGCAGCCTTTGGCAGACAGCGTATTTTGCCGATCCTGCTGCAGATTACACGCCGTTATCCCGAACTCGCATTGACCGTCACTTTCAGCGAACGATTTGTCGACCTCATTGAGGAGGGTATTGACCTTGTCATCCGCATTGGTGAACTTGCCGACAGCAGTGGGCTGGTTGCCAGAAGGCTGACCACGCAGAAACTGGTTATCTGCGCTTCTCCTGACTATTTACTGTACGGTGGAGAACCCGTTTCATCTGAAGAACTGAGCCAGCATCAGTGTGTGGTGGGGTTTCGCCGGAATCAGCCGATCTCCTGGCTACTCAAAGAAAATGATGGTCAGATTTCGCGGTATACGCCGCCACCGACCCATGAGTTTGCGGACGGAGATGCGATGTTATCGGCCACGCTGGCGGGCTGTGGGCTTTCACAACTGCCGTTATGGCTGGTTGGAAAATATCTTGAATCAGGGGAGCTGAAAGAGGTTCTGGTCGGACATTCCGGTGGAGAAATGCCCATCAGTGCGCTCTGGCCTAAAAACCGCCAACTGTTACCTAAAATTCGTTATGTTGTGGACACGTTGATAAAGGCAGCAGAAGACGGCTTACTTGACTGATGGGACGACTATGCCGTTGTGTCTGGCCGGAACGGATAATCGGTATAGCCTTCCTCAGCCCCACCATACATTGTTGCCCGGTTAACTTCATTCAGCGGCCAGTTGTTTTTCATCCGCTCTGTGAGGTCAGGATTGGCAATATAGGGTCTGCCAAAAGCAATGAGATCCGCTTTTCCTTCCTGCAGGTAAATTTCGGCTCGTTGCTTAACGAATCCCCCTGCAATAATGAGCGTGCCGCTGTAGGCCTTTCGGAATTTCTCAATGAATCCTTCAGGAATAGCCTGTTCACCTAAAGTCTGTTGATCGCTCAGGTGAACATAGGCCAGCCGGCGTGTCGTGAGCTCTTCTGCCAGCGTCAGCCAGGTTTGTTCTTCACCGCTGAATGCATGCATATCAAACAGACGACCAAATGGCGCAAGTCGTATGCCGGTTTTTCCTCCACCGATCGCCCGTGATACAGCGTCAGTCACTTCAAGCACGAATCGCAGTCGGTTCTCAATTCTCTCACCACCGTATTCATCGCTGCGCGTGTTCAGAGCGCCATTAATAAACTGTTCAAGCAGATAGCCGTTTGCCGCGTGGATTTCGACGCCGTCAAAACCCGCTTCAATAGCATTTTCAGCGGCCTTTACATAATCCTGAATGACCAAACCGATCTCTTTGGCTGAAAGAGCGCGCGGGAATGAAACCGGAACAGATCCAGCAATGCCATTTTCATCACGGGCATAACACGTCGAGTTTTCAGCCCTGACGGCAACTGAGCTGACGGGGGCGGCGCCATTCTTTTGCAGACTGACATGCGAAATTCGCCCAACATGCCAGAGCTGGATGAATATTTTGCCGCCTGCCTGATGAACCGCCTGAGTCGTTTTCTTCCATCCCTCTACCTGTGCAGCAGAGTAGATACCAGGCGTAAAAAGATACCCCTGCCCCTGAACGGAAATTTGAGAGCCTTCGCTGACGATAAGGCCTGCTGATGCGCGCTGACGATAATATTTAGCGGTGAGGTTATCGGCAATATCCCCTTCTCTGGCCCGGGAACGGGTCATCGGTGCCATGACAATACGGGTTTGAATTGTCGTGTCACCGACGGTGTATGAAGTAAACAACTTTTCCATTACAGACTCCTTTTAATAACTGAACTCCATAATGCGGTGCTGAAAGAGGGAATAAAACCCCCGTTCCGTTCCGAACAGAGGTTCCATAGATTCTACTTAGAGCAGCGATCCGTCTTTATTTTTTTCAGGCCATCTCTTCCTGAACCGGTACTGATTTAGTATCAGAGCGGTGTTTAATCAGAATGCTGACAAATGCCAGCAGAGTGAAGATCACGCTGCTCAGTACCACCGAGTGCGTCCCCAGGCGGGCGATAAACCATCCGCCCGTCAGTGAACCGAGGGTAATTCCCAGATTGGAGAACGACATATAAAGGCTGTTGGCAAACTCGGGCGCTTCGCTGGCTTCACGCATCAGCCAGGTCTGACTGACCACCAGGCCGGAGGAGTGGAATGCGCCCCAGAACACGGTCAGCAGGCACATCACCAACGGTGAAAAGCCAAAGAACCATACCAAAAGCAGAAGCAAGGTGAACAGCAGCGGGTAAACCAGAGTGGTTTTAACTACGTTCTTTTGCAGGAAACTGCTGAACACGAAGTTGCCAGCAAAACCACAGACACCAAAGAGGATTAGCATGGCGCTGATGTAATTGTTATTCAGGTGAGTAACGCGTGAAAGATAATCTGCAACATAGCTAAAGCTGGAAAACATTGCGGCGAAAATTAACGTTACCGTTGAGATGGTCAGCCACAGCTTACCGTTCCGCAGTACGGAAAGCTGGCTGGCAAAGGAAACCTTATGCAGGGTCGGCATTGAGGGCATCAGGAACAGGACGCCCAGGAAGGCCAGCACGCACGCTGCAGCACCAAAGTAAAACGCTGCGGATAAAGAGAAATGCTCGGCAATCAGAGAGCTGAGTGGGACACCCAGCACCAGCCCAATGGCCACTCCGGCAAACACTTTTGCTGCAGCGCCTGCGGCTTTTTCTTTCGGTACGGAATTAGCGGCCACAACCAGCGCAACGGCAAAGAAGACGGCATGAGCCAGCGCAGGCAGAATGCGAAACACCAACATCAGGTTGAACACGTCAGTGGTGGCATAAATCAGGTTCGACACAATAAAGACGACAAGAATGCTCAGCAGAACCGTTTTCTTGTTAAAGCCAGACAGCATCAGCGTGATAAAAGGCCCGGTAACGGCCACGATAATGGCATAGATGCTGACCAGAAAACCGACCTGGGTGGGCGTGACGTGGAGCTGAGAAACCAGTTTTGGTAGTAAGCCGATGATGGCAATTTCGGTGGTGATTACCCCGAAAACAGCCACAGACAGCGCCAGTAAAAGCAGAGTGCTTTTATTTTGCATGGAATACCCTTAGAAACATTGCAGATGAAATTCACAAAGTTAAATAGCGAAACGTAACTTTTATGCGTTGTTGCCCGGATGATTTTCCGGAGAAAGGATCATCGCTGAGTTTGATAAGGGGGGAAATACGTATTCAGGCGTTTCTATGTTGACATAAATTCTTCAATGCAACAGACCTGATCTTCGTTGGTTGGTATAACTGACCATGAGCAATGTCCGCTATTGGCACAAACCGGCCCCTCAGAGTGCAACACCGGTTTTACGCTGCCCTCAACCCATGCAGCGTAAAACCTTTTCCACCGTCACACCTCAAACATCTCCGCCCCGACATAAGAGCCCTCTTTCGGTGCCGGTGGCACGAAGAAGATCCCTGAACCGATATGCGAGATGTATTCGTTCAGCGCGTCCGATGCACCGAGTTTTGTCTGCAAGGCTTCGAACTGCGCCGGGTCTTTCTGATAGCTGATGAACAACAATCCGGCATCAAGTTGCGCCATATTATTCAGCCCGTCGGTGTAATTATAAGAACGGCGCAGGATTTTAATCCCGCCGTTGTTTTCATGTGCCGCCAGACTGATATGCGCGGTTGCCAGAATAATCAGATTGCCGTCGGCATCTTTTTGGGTGAAGTGCGGGGTATCAAACTCTTTGGTGCCGGTCAGCGGCGCACCCGAAACTTTATGGCGTCCGAACACGTTATTCTGGTCACTGACCCGGTCTGTATCCCAGCTTTCAATATGAATTTTGATTTTCCGCACCACCTGATAACTGCCCTGCTGCTGCCACGCCGGACCGCCATCGTTGATCCAGACGTATTTATCAAAATCCGCTTTCTCGGTGATGTTACGGGTGCCGTCTTTAAAACCGAACAGATTACGCGGCGTGGACTGGCCTTTACCGGCAGATGCGCGGCCAAAGCCCATGACTGTCCAGCGTGTCGCTGCCGCGCCGGTGCTTTTGGCGATACGCGCTAAATCGCGGATGGCATGATACGCCACCTGCGGATCGTCAGCGCAGGCCTGCAACGAGAGATCGCCACCGGTCAGTTCCGGCTGCATATCGTCACTCGGCAGCTTCATCAGCTCACGCATGAGTGGCGGTTTTTGTTTCGCCAGCCCGAAAGTGTCGGTGAAGACGCGCGGACCTAGTCCGACGGTGACGGTCAGTGACGCCGGACCGAGATCCATCGCCTCGCCGGTGTCCATTCCCACGCCGCTGTCACGCGCCGGTTCCACCTGACCGATAATGCCGCCTTTCATCAACTGCGCAATCGCCGATGACCAGCGAGCCAGCAAGACCTGTAAATCCTGACGGCTGGTGGTGGTCAGATCAAAGGTCATGTACATAATATGGCGTTGCGGCGGCGTGGTGACGCCGACCTGCCCGCCGTCACCATAGAACGGATACTGACGCGACAGATCGATTCTGTCTTCAGGATCCTGTGCCGCCACCGCCTGACCGTGCGCGTGGGCAACGGTCGGGATCGCCAGGGCGCTGGCACCGGCTACCGCGCCTTTAAGCACATCACGGCGGGAAAACTTACCGGCCTCCCTGGCCGGTTCGCGTTGTTCACTCATTCATCAGGCTCCCTTATTAGCCGCCACTTTCTCACCGATTTTAGACAGGGGTTCCTGCAACGCCTGAATAGCACGGCTCAGCTTCGCAGCATCAGAGGCTTTGAGTTCAGCAGTGTAATATTTGTATCCGCCAGGGACGCTGGCATCACGGTAGGTTTCCAGCTGCGTATGGACGGCAGCGAATTGCGCGGCGACCTGTTTCGTGAGCGCCGGATCGATTTTTTCCAGACCCGGTTGCAGGAAGGCAAACGCCTGTTGTGCGCCTTCGACGTTACCGGCGAAATCCACCAGATCAAAGTGGCTGAACGCTTCTTCTTCGCCGTTGATTTTAGTGTTCTGCACTTCTTCCAGCAGGTCGGCAGCACCGTTAGCCAGATCTTCCGGTTTGTAGGTCAGGGCTTTGGTCAGCGTATCGAGTTGTGCGACGTTCTTCTGCAATTCAGCCGCCAGCTGTTTGGTTTCCGGGGTGATTTTTCCCTGACCGAACAGGTCACGTTCGATGGCGTGGAAACCGTGCCAGCCCGCTTTCGGATCGAGATTTGAAGCACGCATGTCGATCAGGTAATCGAGGTTGCCGGCGTTATCCGTCGCCTTGAAGCCCGGCAGAATAAAACCGTCCACGTCTGATTCGATACGCTCATAGAACGGACGCGCTTTGGCATAATCTGCCTTAGCGGTAGCCAGGTCGCCAGCATCGATGTCGGCTTTCAGGCGGTTAACCGCCACCACCATCGCATCCACCACGCCGTTGACGTAGGTGGCGTAATCTTTGGTGCCATGCGCCAGAATGGTTGCAGTGCTGCCCGCCGGTTGCGCGGCGCTTTTACCGGTCACGGTGAAATCCGTCATCTCATGTTCTGCGCCCGGACAGTAAATCTGATATTTGCCGCCATCCAGCGTGAGGGTGAATTTGACCGCCGGAAGCCCCGGCGCCAGGTTCTCTTTTTCGCCCAGAATACGATTGTTGCTCAGCAGTTCCAGTTCGGTAATGGCCGTCGCGGTTTTATTGACCACGTTAAATGTCACCGGACCGGCTTTTGCCGAATTATGTTCCACCACACAGGTGCCGCCCTTGTCGCCGGTCATGGTGATATTCACCTGCGAAACGCCGTTCGTCACCGGTGCCTGTGAGGCACTGGCTGGCGCATCAAGCGAAAACATCAACATTGCAGTCAGGCCCGCGGCGGTCATCAGCGATTCTTTTTTCTTAAAATTCTTCTTACGCATGAATTAATTATCCTTTATTTTTTGGCAAATGTTTGTGTGGTTGGGAACCGAATGACAGGTCATATTCCCGGCTGACAGATGACCGCTCATGACGGAATTGCAGTAAAACCCGCAGTGCAGATACAGCAAAAATCAGGGCCAGCGCCGCCAGCAAAGCAGGCAGCATGTAAGCCCGGAAACGATAAGTGTCCTGATAAGTTTGTCTTTGTTGCAGAGCGTCAGAAACGTGCTGCTGATACGCGTTGCTCACCTGCCAGTTGCAGGCAGAAACATCGGCAGTGGGTGTGCGAACCGTGACGGTGCGCGGCGATTGCAGGCCGCTGCCCGAAAGCGTGATGACTTCTTCCCCCTGCCCGCTGGCGTCGAGTAACCTGTCACCTACAGCAGACGCCTGAACGTTGCAATGCACCGTCCACTGCGCCTGATATGGCCCCGGATGCATGGCCGGATTCAGACCGATGGGAATACGGTTACCATAAAGCGCCACCACCTGATCCAGCGTGACAATGTCCGGCGCACCGGCGGGCGTCAGGGACGTTTTGGTATTCCATTCCCGCGTCGGCAATCCTCCACGTTCGCCGGTCGTGGCAGCATCGTCCGGCAGCGCTATCTGCGTAATCTTGCCAGCGGCGGATTGCAGGCTGAGCTGATAGCCGTTACCGGCGGTGACGAGAAGTTGCACCTGACCGGCAGGCGTTTGCTGCGCGTCGCTGACCAGCGGCGCGTTGTCCGGCAATTGCAGGGTAAACGGGGGATAAAACAGAAACAGCCCCAGCGCGGCGAGCGCCATCACACCGGCGAAAGCCAGAGAAAGACGCGCTGCTTTTTTCGCTGCCGGGCGACGATGGGCAGGCCAGTACACCCTCACCGAAACAATGCCGATATACAGCAGCCACGCCACGGTCTGGATCTGATTCGGATCGGGCGGAATGCCCAGCACGCCGGTGATCAGCGCGGAACGGATGGTGCCCGGCGGAACCAGCCACGAGAGATCGGCAATACGTTGCTGACCGATATTCAGCCAGCCGGCTTCATGTGCGGTTTGCAGTGAAGTGATGATCAGTCCGCCTGCCACGAGGATCAGGAACAGACCGGTAAAGCGGAAGAAGCGCGATAAGTTGATGCGGATACCGCCGAAATAAATACCGCAGCCGATGATCACAGCAACGATAAGGCCGATCACTGCGCCGACAGCGGCCCACATCGCGGACTGCGCCACCGAGAACGTCGCCAGCAGAAATACGCTGGTTTCAAAACCTTCTTTCAGCACCGCCAGAAACGCCATACCGGCCAGCGCCCAGGCGCTGGACTGGCTGATGGCCTCGGCGGCTTCGTTTTCCAGCTCTTTTTTCATATTGTGAGCGTGGGTATTCATCCACATGATCATGCCGGTGACAAAGAACACCGCGATCGCGCCGATAACCGATTCCATCCCTTCCTGACTGGCCTGCGGCAAAGCGCGCTCTGTCATTTCCAGCGCAATACCGACTATGACGGAGAGCACCAGCGCCAGCACGACGCCCACCCACATCGCAAAAAGACTTTTGCCGTTTTTGCGTAAAAAGGCCGCAATAATGCCGACAATCAGTGCGGCTTCAAGACCCTCACGCAGACCGATAATAAAGGTGGCTAACAAAGGTGGCTCCAGCAACAAGAAGCATTATCAAATTATTAATGATAATTGATATCAGTTGGCGCTATGACTGGAAAGGAATGGAGTATGTGGATTTGCAACAGATTGCGTGAGAAATGTAAATTTGCCGAAAAACCAGGGTGAATTGTAAGCAGATGAAAATTCACGCGATTATTGTTTTGATTTCAGCCAGTTCACGATCACCCCGCCCGCCACAATCAGCAGGATGAAAGAGGCGTAAAGGAGCCAGTTATTCACTTCGGCAAGGATATCGCCGAACAACCAGCCAATGGCCAGCAGAAACAAGGTCTTGGGAATGGCGGCAATAATGTTATAGAACAGAAAAGGCACCAGCGGCATACGCGCCATGCCCGCAGCGGTCAGCACCAGCGCGCCAGCGGAATGCGTCAGTTTACCCAGCACCAGTAATCGTCCGGCTTTGCGTGCAAAACTGCTCACCCCTTTATCCAGCCGTTCCTGCGTCAGGCCGAGACGGATAAGCCAGCGCGGTGGTTTGCCGTCCGCGCCAATCACCCAGCGTCCCAGCGAGTAAAAAAGCAGATCCCCGAACACTTCCACGGCCATGACCACAGCAAAAATCCCGGTTAAGCTTAAATAGCCGAGACGTGCAAAATAACCGGCGATGACCGTCACTACCGGCCCTTCCAGAATAGCCAGCGGCGTCATAATCAGCAGCCCGTGCGCTCTGATCAGTGCTTCAAGAGATTCAAGTGAAAACATACTTTCCTTATTAATCTGACCGCTGGCGGGCAATGACTGACACCGTACCAAATCAGGTAGCATAAAAAGCCAAAAAACGCACTTATCGCTAAATATTTTATTTCAGCCTTGAAATTATTAACTTCCTTGCCTATTACTTAATGTTAGCGATAAATCGTTGTTTTACAGCAAGGTTTGTCGTCAACAGGGTAATTATAAATTCGCTTATGGCAAGCACCTCTTCCCTTAACGGGCATTCTGACATTTGAGGCATACATGAAAAAAATTAGCGTAATACTGGCAGTGGCTCTGGCAAGCTTGATCTCCTCCAGTGCTTTTTCTGCTCAGTTGATGAAAAAGTCCGAGTTCGAAAAAGTAGAATCTCAGTACACCAAAATCGGTACGGTCAGCACGTCGAATAAAACGTCTCAGTCTGGCGCGCTGGAAGATCTGTCCAAGAAGGCAGATAAAAAAGGCGGTGATGTTATCGTATTAACCTCAGGCAACACCAACAACAAAATTCACGGCAATGCCGATGTGTATAAGAAAAAATAAGATTTTTGTTTCTATACAATAATTTTGTTTATATGCAATAAAAAGAGGCCCGCAAATTTGCGGGCTTTTTGATGCCCGATTATGCTCATTAAAAAACTTTGTCTATGGCCGTCAGCTGGTCTTTCGTGTCTTTCAATAAAAGGGAAATTTTATGCTGTTATCCGCCCCGCTGATGCTGGTCATCATTGGTCTGGGATCCTTGCTGGCGCAGTGGCTGGCGTGGTTATTAAAAATCCCGGCCATCCTGCCTTTACTGTTACTCGGCGTCGTACTTGGCCCGGTGACGCATGTCATCCAGCCTGATGCCCTGTTTGGCAATTTGCTGTTTCCGCTGGTGTCGATCTCGGTTGCCATCATTTTGTTTGAAGGCGCGCTGACGCTGCGTGTGGACGAAGTCCGCGGACTGGGCGGCGTGGTGCGCAATCTCGTCACTATCGGGATGCTGGTAACGTTCGCCGTGATCAGCCTCGCCTGCTGGTGGCTGCTTGGTTTTGAGCCGGAACTGGCCGCACTGGTCGGTGCGGTGACCGTGGTAACCGGCCCGACTGTGATTGCGCCGTTAATGCGCGTGGTGCGTCCGAATGCAGCCATTAACCAGGTGCTGCGCTGGGAAGGGATTGTGATCGACCCGGTGGGCGCGATTTTTACCCTGCTGGTGTTTGATTTTATTACCCTGCGTGAACACGCCGAATCGCTGACGCACCTTATCTGGACGCTGGGCGAAACCGCTGCCGCCGGGCTGATACTGGGTTCATTTTTTGGTTACGTGCTGGGCGTCGCATTGCGCCGTGTGTGGATCCCCGCTTATCTGCAAAACCTCGGCGTGCTGGCAGTGATGCTGACCGCGTTCGGGCTTTCCAATGCCCTTGCCGATGAATCCGGCATGCTGACCGTCACCGTAATGGGCATCTGGCTGGCGAATATGCGCGATGTCGATACCACTGACATTCTGGCTTTTAAAGAAGAACTTTCGGCCATCCTGATTTCCGCACTGTTTATTATCCTTGCGGCACGCCTCGATATTCATGCACTGGTGGAAATGGGCTGGCCGTTGATTGGCCTGTTGCTGGTGGTGCAGTTTATCGCCCGCCCGCTGTGTATTGCCGTCTCGACGTGGCGTTCTTCCCTGCACTGGCGTGACCGTCTGCTGCTGTGCTGGATTTCACCCCGCGGCATCGTGGCGGCGGCGGTCAGCTCGCTGTTTGCCCTGACGCTGCAACGCATGAATTATCCGCAGGCCGACAAACTGGTGACCGTGGTCTTTGCCATTATCATTGGCACCGTGGTGCTGCAAAGCCTGACCAGCCGGGCGATTGCCCGTGCGCTGCGGGTACAGCAGAAAACGCCGCGCGGCGTGCTGATCGTCGGTGCGAACAGCGTGGCGCGGATGCTGGCGAAAGTGCTGATAAAGCAGGATATTCCGGTGCGCCTCACCGACAGCAGCTGGGAATATTACCGGCAGGCGCGGATGGACGGCATTCCGGCCTATTACGGTAATGCGTGGTCAGAACATGCGGAAAACTTTCTCGATCTGAGCGGCGTATCGCAGGTATTGGCGCTTTCGCCTAACCGTCATCAGAATGCGCTGGCGGTGTATCATTTCGGCCATATTTTCGGCCGGGAAAAGGTGTTTGCCGTGCGCTCCGGGCCCGCGCTCAAAGGTGCCCGTTCGGAGGAAAACAGTCGTTTTCAGCGTCATGAAGTGCTGTTCAACAGCGACGCGACCTACTCGAAGCTCAGCTCTTTGCTGGCGAAAGGTGCGGTGATCAAAGCCACGCAGCTGAATGAAAGTTTTGGCTGGATAGATTACCTGGAGAAAAACAGCGGCGTGCTGCCTCTGTTTGCGGTGCGGGAAAACGACACACTGGTGGTGCTCAGGGACGGCAATACCCCGCCGGTGCCCTGCACGCTGATTGCACTGGTACAAAACGAAGCATAAAAAACCCGCGCCGCGGGTTCATCTTAAGGAGCAGCGGCGCGGGCAATTTCATTACGGGTTACGCCAGTTCCGGCCAGCGTGCGGTCGGGTACAGCGCCATACGGATGTTGAACAGATGGAACAGCGGCGTGAACAGTTCGATGTCCGCACGACATAACGCTTCAAGCCGCAGCAGCGCCTGATTCAGCGCATTGAGCAACGAATCCGGCGGTCCGATGTAGATATTTTTCAGCCGCTTTTTGATGTAATTATTAATCTCATACATCAGCACTTCCGTTTCAACGTTATGATTTTTCAATACGTCCTGATGCCGGGCATAAAAATCATAGCAGTTCACGCCCAGCCAGATTTCGGTGATCAGATTCCCGCCCAGCGCCACTTTGGGTGACGGATCCGCTTTATTGCGCGGCAAAATAATGTTCACTTTATCCAGCATACTGGCGACGTATTGCTGCCTTCCGCGCAGCGAAGACGCATTGATTTTGATTTCGCTGGTGAACTGTAAAAGCTCTTTGATACCTTTGCGCAGCGCACGTTTGGCCGTCCATGATGGCCGCTTGTTACGGATAAGCGCGGTGGTCAGCAGCGCAATCATTATCCCGACAATCGTCGAAATCGCCGCATTCACAATCACCAGCACGTCAGGTTTAAAATCATGCCCCATGCCGATAAAACCCGGGATCTGCGTGGCGATAATCAGGCCGATAAAATTGGTCGAAGGATTAGCAATGATCAGCCCTAGCGCCAGCAAACCGGGTGCCAGACAGATAATCAGCGACTCAAAGGTGATCGCCATCGGGATGAAGATCACCGCGTAAATCACGCTGATAACGATGGCGATCAGCACCCCTTTCAGAAAGACTTTCATCGAGGCAATCGGGCTGTCGAGCGAGGCAAAGAACGAACAGATAACCGCTGCCATCATCGGCGCAGATGCCCCGTCGCGCCAGCCGGTGCCTATCCAGAACAGGCAGCCAATCATGGTGGCGGTGAAGGCGCAAAACGCAGAAAGTAAAATCATCCCTTCATCAATATGCTTCCTGAGCCCCAGTTTTATTTTGCTTCGCTTTTTCTCTTTACTGAACTGCGTCACCCGCTCGGTTACGCCGTAATACGATTCAGTGATGTGAACAAAGTTTTGCAAACGCTCAAGCAGGCCGGTGAACAGCAGCCCTTCTTCCGGCGTCATTTCGCCACTTTCATAAAGATTTTTGATGCGGGCCTGCGACGCACGGATTTCCGCCTGAATGCCCTGCGCATTGCCGCTGAGTTCGGCGCTGTTCAGCCACAGCAGAAACTGGCTGAACGTCTCTGAGACAAAATCAGGAAACGGGATTTGCTGTTCGGCCAGCAGATTCAGACGCTTTTCGATGGCCGTCAGCGTGGGGATCAGATACGACAAATGCTGATACTGTGCCATCACCAGGCGGATCAACCTGCGGGCAGAATCCCCTTCAAACACGCAGTGCGTGATCAGCGTTTCCACGTTAAGCGGGTAATTAGCCATCTGCACCAGAATATGTTCCCGCTCCGGCAGCGGATCTTTAGCGGTGACGGTCAGCAATTCATTGCACAGCTTTTTGGCACTTTCGTACCAGTTGTTGACGCTGTTCTCCAGCAAATTGCGCATGCGCACCGGAAACACCAGCATGTGGATCAGCGTACTGCATACAATCGCCACGGTGATTTCTTCGACACGCGAAATCACCGTATAAGTGATCGACATCGGGGTATCGACGTCGGCAAATCCCATGATCGCCGCGCTGTAGCCCGCCAGCATAAAAACGTAGCCTTTCGGCGTGCGATCATGCAGCGAAAGATACAGGCAAAATGCCACCCACAGCGACACGCTGAGGCTGAACAGCACCGGATCGGTGACCGTAAACGGATAGACCAGAAAGATAAAAACGCCGCCCAGCACGGTGCCGAGAAAGCGGTACGTGGCTTTGGAAAGTGTTGACGCAGAATAAAGCTGTGAGATGACGTACACCGACACCATCGACCAGGCCGGTTTATCGAGATTGAGTTCGAGGGCTATATATAAGGCTAAAAATGCCGCAATACAGGTTTTGACTGAGAACAAGAGCGCATTTTTTGTTAACCATTTCATCGTTAAATCAACAGCTCAGCGTGTTTCAAAACACTATTTTATACGCTGCCAATTCCTGCACCAGATTCAAGATTGTAACAAAACATACCTGACTATTAATCACCACTGATAATCTGTACCTCCCT
Source organism: Rahnella sp. ATs2 (assembly GCF_051851855.1). Classification (NCBI taxonomy): domain Bacteria; kingdom Pseudomonadati; phylum Pseudomonadota; class Gammaproteobacteria; order Enterobacterales; family Yersiniaceae; genus Rahnella; species Rahnella sp. ATs2. The sequence continues at coordinate 147,981 of NZ_JBLYPL010000011.1, forward strand.
ACATAAAAAAATCCACGCTTTCACGTGGATTTCCTGCTCTGCCATCTGCCTGACTTTTTTAAAATCAGAATCTTAGAAAGGCCGGATGATGGCCATAATGCCGATGATGATGACGCCAATGACAATCACAGTTCCGGCTTTGCGCACCAGCGCAAAATCTTTCGCGGGCTGACCGCTGGCGAGACGACGTAAGTTGCCGGAAAGCAGACCGTGCAGCGCGGAAAGCACCAGCACCACCACCATTTTGATCAGCAGCCAGGCGTGCGGGAACTGGCCGTGACTGACAATCATCCAGATCCCCGCCACCCACAGCAGGATCATCGCCGGACTGGTAATACAGCGGTTCCATTTTTGCACGGTGACGGCCAGCGCCCGCAGCCCGTCGTTTGCGCCGGTTCCCGCACTGCGAAACACCACGCTGACCAATGCCAGCGCCAGCAACCCGCCAGTCCATAACATGCCAGCAATAAGATGTAAGGTGTTCAGCCATTCATGAATCATTTTTCTCTCCGAAAGTTAACGACAATGCTGCCCGCCGGATGAACCCAACCTGCTGTCTCTCCACGGCTTTTGCCGGATTATGTCCCTTTCCCACAATAAAGGCACGGCCAAAATCGTTACTTTCTCTTATCGTTGTCCCGCTTTACATGAAGTAGGTAGACTGGTATACCTACTGCAAATTCATTGCGACGAGAAACCTATGTCCACATCAGACTCTTCACCGCAAAGCGCCCGCGACCGCCTTCTGGGCGCCGCACGCGTACTGTTTTATAACGACGGCATCGCCGCCACCGGTATCGACGCCATTATCAAAAGAGCCGGTGTGGCGAAAAAAAGCCTCTACAACAATTTCGAATCCAAAGCCGAACTGGTGGCGACGTACATTGAAATCCGCCACGACGAATGGTTACAGCTTTACGCCAGCAGACTGGAAAACGCGGTCACGGCGAAAGAGAAAGTGCTGGCCGTTTTTCAGGCTTACGACGATCACGCTGAGTTTTCTTACGAACGCGGATTCAGGGGCTGCGGTTTGCTGAACGCCGCGGCTGAACTGCCCGCCGGTGCGCCCGGACGCGTTGCTGTGCGCGGACACAAAGAACAGGTGGAAGCGATCGTGACCGCGCATCTTTGCGAACTGTTCCCGGCTGACGAAGCCAAAGCACAGCTGATGGCGCGCCATTTCTCGTTTCTGCTGGAAGGCGCGATTTCTCGTGCCGGACTGGAAGGCAATGGCCGGTGCGTGCGTCAGGCAATGGCAATGGCCGCTGAAATGATGGAGGCGTCATGATCGTCGCCCGCAGGGAACGCATGCTGGGGATCCTCGCCGTTTTGTTCGCATCCGTTTTATGGGGATCGACCGGCACCGCCGCGACCTTTGCGCCTGACGTCAGTCCGTTGGCAATCGGCGCGGTGGCGATGGGACTGGGCGGATTATTGCAGGCGCTGATTTCCGCCAAAGGCATAATTGCCAGCCGCCACCGGTTTAGCCAGAACTGGCGCATGTTACTGACCGGCGCGCTGGCGGTGGGTATTTATCCGCTGGCATTTTACGCCTCCATGCATCTGGCCGGTGTCACGGTGGGTACGGTGATTTCCATTGGTTCCGCCCCGCTGTTATCTGCGCTGATTGAGTATTCACTCGACGGGCAGCGTCTTTCACGCCGCTGGATGACCGGCGCTGCCATCGGCGTGGCGGGCATGATTTTACTGTGCGTGGCGGAAAGTGCCGGTCATGCGGCAACCGGTCAGGGTTCCGGCGTCATTGCCGGGATCGGGCTCGGGCTGCTTGCCGGTCTGACTTACGCACTCTATTCCTGGGCGGCACGCCATCTCATGCAGCGGGGAATAGGCTCCCGCGCCGCGATGGGCGCCACCTTCGGACTCGGCGGCCTGTTCCTGATGCCGGTGCTGTTTGTCACCGGCGGCCCGCTGCTGGCGTCGTGGAATAATGCAGCGGTCGGCGCTTACATGGCGCTGATCCCGATGTTCGTAGGGTACGTCTGTTTCGGCTATGCGCTGGCGCGGATCCCGGCGAGTATGGCGACCACCATCACCCTGCTGGAACCGGCTGTGGCGGCGGTATTAGCGGTGCTGATTGTCGGCGAAAGATTGCCCGCGCTCGGCTGGACGGGAATCGGACTGGTGGTGCTGTGCCTGGTTTTCATCACCGTACCGCTGAAAAGACGCGGATCGCTGCCCGTTTCTGCATAAAAAAATGGCTCCTTGTTCAGGAGCCATTGTTGTTTCTGTTACTGCTCAGTGATCCTGTTGATCAGACTGTCGCAGGGACATCCAGAGAAGCCATATCAATCACGAAACGATAACGCACGTCCGCTTTTTCCATGCGCTCGAACGCTTCGTTGATTTCATCCATACGGATCATTTCGCAATCCGGCAGAATGTTTTTCTCAGCACAGAAATCGAGCATTTCCTGAGTTTCGCGGATCCCGCCGATTGGCGAGCCGGCCACGCGACGACGGCCTAAAAGCAGCGGAACGGTGTTGAACTCGTCCATCGGCCCGACCTGCCCGACCAGCACCAGCGTGCCGTCCACATCCAGCAACGGCAGGTACGGCGTGACGTCATGTTTCACCGGCACGGTATCGATGATTAAATCGAAATGATCGTGTGCCTGCGCCATGGCATCGCTGTCGGCGCTAACCAGCAGACGGTTAGCCCCCAGGGCCAGTGCGTCGGCTTCTTTGGCATTCGAACGGCTGACCACGGTGACATCCGCACCCAGACCGACCGCCAGTTTCACCGCCATATGACCCAGACCACCCAGACCAATCACGCCCACACGGCTGCCCGGTTTGACGTTCCAGGTTTTGAGCGGCGACCAGGTGGTGATCCCGGCACACAGCAATGGCGCAGCTTTGGAGAGATCTAACCCTTCCGGCATACGCAGACAGAACTCTTCGCGCACCACTAAATGCTTGGAATATCCGCCCTGTGTCGGTTCTTTGGTGAAACGGTCATAACCGGCGTACGTCCCGGTATTCCCTTCACGACACAGCTGTTCTTCGCCTTTTTTACACTGATCGCATTCCTGACAGCTGTCCACCATGCAACCAACCGCGACATGATCGCCAATCTTGTACCGGCTGACCTGGCTGCCAGTCTGCGTTACGCGTCCGACAATTTCATGGCCGGGAACAATCGGATAATAGCTCCAGCCCCAGTCATTTCTCGCCGTATGCAAATCTGAATGGCAGACACCGCAGTACAGAATTTCCATTGCCACATCGTTATCACGCAGGCCGCGACGCTCAAAGGCGTACGGAGCAAGCGGTTTTTTAGGATCGTAGGCCGCAAATCCAACAGTTTTCATCAGTCAGCTCCTGAAGTGTTAATGACCCATTTACTATAGATTTAAAGCCCGCAGCAGCAAGCCACAGTTCTCTTTATTTCTTGCCTGATCCTGCCAACTTGCCTGAGCAGAGTTTTCGTTCCGGGCGCTCTTTATCCGGCAAATCACGCCGCAGAGACGCGCTGCGCTTTAAGCCGCTCCTGTAAAAAGTCCAGAAACACGCGGGTGACTTCGCTGCGCTGACGATGCTGCGGATAAATGGCATGCAGATCCAGCGCGCCGGGGTGGAAATCGTCCAGCACCCGCACCAGTGCGCCATACTGCAACGCCGGTCCGACGATGAATTCTGGTAATAACACCAGCCCAAGCCCGGCCACGGCAGCATCGCGCAGCACTTCGCCGTTGTTGCTGACAATTGGCCCCCGCACTTCGAATAACCGGCGCTTGCCGTTATGATCCAGCTCCCAGCCCGTCTGCCCTTCACGGCCATAACGCAGACACTGATGTTGCAGCAGGTCTTCCGGCGTTTGCGGCGTCCCCATGCGTTCCAGATACTGCGGGCTGCAACATATCACCCGTTTCAGCTCACCGAGACGGCGTGCCACCAGCGAAGAATCGGCCAGATTGCCGATACGCAGCGCAATATCAAAACCTTCACCGACCAGATCGACATACCGGTCCACCAGATCCACCTGAAACTGAATGGCCGGATGCTGCCCCAGAAATTCAGCAATCAGCGGTGAAAGATGGCTGATACCAAATGACATCGGAATACTCAGGCGGTAAGACCCCTGCAACACCTGGCGCTTTTGCGACACCGCCCGCTCAGCTTCTTCTATATCGTCGAGGATGCGCTGCGCGTGTCCGGCAAACAGCTGACCGGATTCGGTCACCGACAGTTTGCGGGTATTACGGTTAAGCAAACGGGCATTCAGCCCCGCTTCCAGTGCGGCCATACGGCGGCTGACGTACTGTTTCGACAACAACAGCTGTTCGGCAGCGGCAGTGAAACTTCCGGCTTTAATCACCGCGACGAAAATACGAAGATCTTCTATCTGCATCACTTTCTCTCCTCTTTGGCACGCCGCATTTTTGTCAACTAAAACGTGACAGTGATAGTCAAACCACCGCATTGTTGAGCAAATTAGTTTACGTGTATTCTCTGTCTATCGGAAGCGCAAACGCACTTCCTCCCTGACACACTGAGGAGTACACCATGATCGAACAACGTCTCTCTGAACAACGCGGCTTAGGTGACCACGGCTGGTTGCATTCCCGTCACACCTTCTCTTTCGCCAGTTACTGGGATCCAAAACAGGTCGGTTTCTCAGACCTGCTGGTTATCAACGATGATCAGGTGGCAGCGGGGCGCGGCTTTGGCGCGCATCCTCACAGCAACATGGAAATCATTTCTTATGTGCTGGAAGGCGCACTGGCGCATAAAGATTCGATGGGTACTGGTTCAGTGATCGTCCCGGGGGATGTACAGCTGATGAGCGCGGGCTCCGGCGTGACGCACAGTGAGTTCAACCACTCCGGCGACGAAAGCGTGCATTTTCTGCAAATCTGGATTGTGCCCGCGGAAAACGGCACCGAACCGGGTTATCAGCAGGTGTCTGTCCCTGAAGCGGACAAACGCGGTCAGTTCCGCCTGATCGTCTCGCCAAAAGGTGACAAGGGCTCGCTGACCGTTCGTCAGGATATGAAGATTTACGCCGGTTTCTTCGATGGCGCGGAACAGGCGACAGTTGATCTAGACCCGAACCGTTATGCCTATATTCATGTGGCACGCGGCAGCATTAAAGTGAACGGTATCGAGTTCAGAACCGGCGACGGTGCGCGGGTTCGTCAGGAAGATAAACTGACCTTTACCGACGGAGATCAGGCAGAAGTATTGCTGTTTGATTTGCGTCCGGTAGAAGTGAATCATCCAACCCGTTGATAGCAATGGTTCAAGCCTCCCCTGATGTGGGAGGCTTTTTTTTGGTATTAGCTGAACAGATAAAAACCCTAATTAAATCAACATTTATGCACGTTTTTATCCGCTTGGTTTACGCTACCTATTTACGCTATAGTGGATTTGCTACGGCAAAATCCGTGGCCGGGATTTGCACCCCGGATGTCACAACGTCGATATATATAGTTTACGTTATATATCGAGGCCTTTGCACACCTGTTGCTTATTACGCTTTCGTGTAATATGCACGTCTCAATGGTGGCTCAGAGGGGGCAGTCTCCGGACTGGCCGGCATCCGTTGTGCCCGGTAGTGCAAACTCCGTCTGAGCTATCACCCCCAGAGATTTGCACCTCTTGTGGTAGCTATCTCATCGCTTTGCAACGGAAACTGCGAAATGACCACAAACTATCCACCCAACATATCTTTTCCTTTTCAGGACTGGCACCCTGCCGACATTATTGCGGCACTGCGCAAAAAAGGTACCACTCTGGCCGCAGTATCACGCGCGGCAGGGCTGGGCTCATCCACTTTGTCTAATGCCTTGTCCCGCCCGTGGCCAAAAGGCGAATTGCTGATCGGTCAGGCAATTGGAGTTCCTCCCTCCACGATTTGGCCTAGTCGTTACTTTAATCCAGTCACAATGGAGTTTGTTGAAAGGCCTTTAAGGCCTGCATACAAGAGAGCGGCTACCTCTGAATAGCGGGTTAATCCAGGGCGCAGCAAGTGCGCCCTTCTTCGGATATCAGGTTTTGCAGGTGGGCGACCTTTAGCGCTTTTAAAATCGAATTCAGATTCAAGGTCGTGGGCGTTGACCCACACGGCCCCAAAGGGTTTTTAAACGAAACCCTTTGGAATTCTGCGTTTTTTTAACTGCGCGCTAACGTTCGCTGGCTGTGTTTCAGGTGCCGCAGCATCTCAATCAAAAGCAGTTCTATTATGAATTTAAGATAGTGCGGACGGTTCAGAAATCTTGCTGAACGGTGTGGAGGAGTTTTACTGGAGCGGTTATTTGAAGGCGGTAGTGTGATGCTGAAGGTCAGACGGGATAACATCAGTAACAGAGTGCAGCGTGGCGGCATCTCTCAAGGATCAGCCGCCGGTTATGTCTGAACATTATTCGTAGGTGATGGTAAAGTTCGCCACCGCATTGGCTGAACCAGGTGCAATATCATCGGCAGTTTGTATATAGGCCGCGGTCAGCGGGATGTTAAATGCACCTTGTTCGGTGGCCTGTGCCACAAACAGAGTCTTGTTAAATATCACCGGCGTGCTGTTTAGTTTCAGCTGAATGCCCACACCTTCTGCTCCGCCCGCCGTCAGGTCAATGATGCCGTTGCCTTGTGATGACTTCGCATCAAAATTGATATTCACCCTGGTTTGCGCGCTGCATTGCAGAGGGATATTGATATTTTGGGGTTTCAGCGTTGAGTTTTTGCCCTGAAAATCTTCTTTCATCACATCGCCCATTGGGACAGGGATAGCACTGGAACCGGTGATTTCGCAGGAAGCTTGCTTAATATTGACCGAGCCTATATTTATAGTTAATACCTGTCTTGTCCCTGCGCTGTCTTTCATCTCAACGGTGGCTAACTCTCCGGGAGTCACAGAGCCGGGAACGATATCCCCTGTTTTGATGAGTTCAACGTCAACATCCTGCAGATTAATCGGGCTCGAACCGTCACCGTTACCACTGGTCTGATTAGCCCCCGTAGACACAGGGGTACCGCCTATCGTGAGCCGGATACCCACGCCCTCGACACCGCTTTTAAATATCTTGGAGGTGGAGGAAGGGTAGACAGCGGTATTCATTGTTTTCGTCATTTGATACTCGCCCGAACAATTCTCAGCCACTTTGTAGGCTGTACTATAAGCCACTCCCCCGATGACGAATCCATTTGGCCAGTCCTGCTGTGAAGTCACGTTCATGTTTACCGTAATCAATGGCTGTCTGGAAAGATAACTACACACACCCAGCGCCATGGCATTATTCACGCCCCCGATCAATAACACGACAGCCATGCCGCGCACTGTCGGCGCAAACTGGCTCATGGAGTCCGGCAGCATCTGGTCATCGGAGGCCAGTTGCGCACCGGTAAACTGGACGCTGTCAAACACGTCGGCAGGCGTGGAATATTCACCCAGCGTCAGTTGCCCGCCCTGCAGGAAACGCACGTCACGCTGCACGTAGGTATTAATTGATTCGAAGTCACGGGTATTGGTGTCATCGCCACCGTGAGTCCCTTCGGTATATTGGTCGCTGTAAGTCGAGTAGTTACGCAGACGCCATGCGCCGAGGTTAGCCCCGCTGCGCAGGTTAACGAAGTTACTCTTTGACTGACCGCTGTCGTCGCGCTGTGTGGTAGAACCGGAATAGCTGTAATTGAGCATAAAGGCGGCGATGCCGTTATCCCAGCGCTTCAGGTCAACCGAGTTGCGCGGACGTAGATTTACGCCGATTTGCGGTACGGTAATATCATAACGCTTACGGTTTATATCAAGATTTTCAGTGGCCTGCTGCACATAGGCACTCAGTGGCTTGGTCAGCTTTGCATCAGGTGCAACGGCTTGCAGGTCAGGGAATACGTCCAGCTTAACGCCGTACTCTGCCATCTCCGCCGGGGTGATTGCCCCGTAGAGTTTACCTGGCGCATCTGGCAGGCTGACAAACTCGACGTTGCGTGAGTCGACCTGCTGGTTATTCAGATAGATCTCCACCTGATAAGTGCCGGGCATCTGCCCGCCCTTTTCGGAGAAATAATCCAGATTGACGTTTTTCATATCGCCGCCATCACCGACGGCCTTAAGCATTTCCGCGTTAAACGTTTCAGCGGAGAAAGCCAATCCGGGAAGAGATAACAATATGAAAAAGGATAAGGGTTTTAATAAAAAAGAGCGGGCAGCAGCTTTACTGTTTAGTGCGCCGCTCTTTCTTTTATCACCTTTTCTTCTGGTGTTGTCTTTGTCCTGACGATTTTTAATATTGTTATTATCCATAATAAACAGACATTCCCGATTTTAATTTTTCAACTTAATTAAATTGATGCGTTGACTTTTTCTGTTAATCCGCCGAAATCATTAATCGCTTGCCAGTTGATGCTATTCCCCGCCGGAGCATTACTAATCTCCAACGAAGATTTTGGCGGAACCATATATCCTGCCTTCAGCTCTTTACCGTTCACGCTGACTTTTGTCATGTTGACATAATACGGTGTAGGATTGTTGGCGGTTAAGGTACTACCTGAGCGGGTGATGGTGATCTGCTGATACGCTTTGGCAATCGCCTCTTTGTTATTCAGTGTTGTCGGTCGGTAGATCAGTTTGATACGTGTGTTAATCGAGAACTGCAGGGAATTCTTTTCTTTTGTAGCAGGGGGAATAGCCAACGTATTAAGCCAATAAACAGACTCTTTATCCTGCGCTAATGATGACGAAGTCTGGGTAATACGGACGGTGTTATCCTGGCCAGGCTCGATGCGGAACAATGGCGGAGTGATAACAAAGGGTATCTTCTCGCCCGCATTGTCAGAACTTATCCAGGAACGAATTAGGTAAACACTCGAGTCTTCTGTGTTCTTTATGGAAAGCGAAGCCTCTTTCATATTGCCATTATAAATAACGCGGGTGGCACCTACCGATAATCCAGCAAAGGAATTGCTGGACATGATGACTAACATTGGGAGTAATAAATATTTGAACATTTATATTGAACCTGTGAATTTAAAAGAAAGTGGCTCTGGGATTAACCAGAACAACTATATATTGAAATCACTTCAGAAATTATTTTTACTTAATTAACGATTACTGGTAGCTGATAACGTAAGTAACGGAGTTACTAAATGGACCCGCAACAACGTTGTTTTTAGTCTTAGTCAGACCTACAGTATATTTCAACTCATTGTTGCCTGAAATTAATGCCTGGCTTTCAGAAGTATCCATTGCGTTAGGGGTAAGCACAACACCAGCCTGATCTTTAATAATCATACCTGAGTTACTTGTCATGCTGGAGCCTACGAAAACAAGATTTTCATAAGAAGAAGTTTGCCCGTTAAATTGAACTTGTGCGGAAAGATCTGCAGGGCAACTGTTCAGCTTAATAATAAAAGTGCCGGAAATCGAAACGGTACCGGTGTCTTCTGCGTATGCACCCATTGCAGCAACCATGCCGGCAGCCAGTACGCTCATTTTAAATGAATGTATTAAGTTTCAAAATTATCTCTCCATTTCAATTTTGTTAGTTGAACCCTGAATCCATATGCAGGGGAGAGGCATTTGCAGGGGAGAGGCATTATTCACATTGTCGCTGTGGAAATAAACACAGTGAACTTAAACATTCATTCATTTTATTAAAGAGTTTATAATTATTTGTTCTATTACATATAATTACATGATAAAAAAAATCCTAATTGCAAATTAATAAAATCCACATTCACCCAGGCACTTGGAAACTGCGACACAACCACATATATTATGAAAAAAACAAATCCAGGTACACTTTCTTTATAATCCATTTAAAATAAGCATGGTAGATTTGTGCGTAGTTTGAATTTTTAATCTCTTTAAAATATCACACAAATCTCAATCAACGCCTGTGGAGATGAATTTACAGGCTGACCAAACCATCATTTCTGAAAAAACCAAGTGAGAAAAAATGAAACTCAATCACAACACGGAACGTCTTAATGCTATTAAGGGTTTTGATCTTAACTTGTTAACCATGTTTGAATCTGTTTATATCCATGGCAGCATCACCAAAGCTGCCGGTATATTGGGACTGACGCCTTCCGCCGTCAGCCAGGCTATTGGGCGTTTACGAGATCACTTTTCTGATCCCCTCTTCGTCCGGCAGGGGAAAAACCTTTCCCCAACCAAAACGGCGACAGGAATACATGAAAAACTCTTTGAGTCCTATGATAATTTATTGGCCAGATTTCAGGAAATAGATCACCCACTTGCCATTTCAAATATAGTGATTAATTGTCCACCCTATTTTTCTCTCACCATACTCGGCCCCTTAGTCAGGGCTATCGACAAAATAGCACCAGGCTGCAAAGTAACTCACACTGTGGTAGGAAATTCTTCCCAGGCAATAGATGATTTACTGACTTTTCGTAAAACTGACATCGTGTTTGATATCAACCCACATAAGAATCTATCTCGTAATACTTTTTTACTGTATGAGGAACCTCTGGTAGTGATACGTGCAAAAAACCATCCAAGAATTAAAGATAAAGCCTCGCCAGAAGATGTTATGAAGGAAGAGTTCACGTTTATCAGCAATGACAGCTTGCTACGAATTAACCTCGCTCAACAACTTGAGAAAAGAATAAGTGTTAAAAGGAAAATTCGTTATTATGTAGGTTATATCGGTGCCGCAATGCCGGTCGTTGAAGCCACAGACACACTGGCATTTGTGCCGCTCAAGGCATATGAAGAATATAAAAAGCAGTATGATATTTGTGCGGTTAATGTGGATATGAATCTGCCAAGCATACCGGTCTATATGGTTTACAACAAAACGTCTTTAAATAATCAGTTCTTCTGTAAAGTGATAAGAGCGCTAGAGGAAATGTTCCCTCCCATCCCTGCATAGCTGAAGGATAAATAACCTATGCCGCTATAGCATTCTAAAGGCGACATAAGTCGCCTTTTATGTTTTTCAAGCACCCGGTTTATCTTTCCCGGCTAAGATCCGCGCACATGTCGCCCGCCAGCCCACATCCATTCTCATCTCCTGCAACTCCATAGCAACTATTGTTGTTTTACATCTTTTGTCCCTGACTTTAATAATCCCTGTTAACGACGTGTTGCGAATAAAGGGAAAAACGATGGGATACCGTTTAAGTTTGCTTGAAAAAAGTCCGCTGGATGAGCATGAAGATGCCGCAGGGGCATTACGCAGGACGCTGGAACTCGCCAAAAATGCAGAGCGCTGGGGCTATCACCGGTTATGGCTGGCGGAGCATCATAATACTGACAAACTCGCGATCTCTTCGCCGGAAATCGTGATCGCCTGGATCCTCGCGCATACGCAGCACCTGCGGGTAGGTTCCGGTGGGGTCATGCTGCAACATTACAGTCCGTATAAAGTGGCGGAAAATTTTAATCAGCTGGCATCACTTGCCCCCGGCCGTGTAGATATCGGCATTGGCAAAGCGCCGGGCGGATTACCGCTTTCGACCCATGCGCTGCAACACGCGGTGGATCCGGCACGTAAGGGCGATTTCGCGGAACAATTGCGTCAGCTCGACGACTGGCTTTCAGTGCCCGTCAGAGGCAAAGACGCCGATGCGCTTTCTGCTACCCCACAGCCGCCGCAGTCCGCCTCACGTTTCTTATTAGGTGCCAGCGAACAAAGCGCCCGTCTGGCCGCCAGTCTCGGCTGGAATTTCGTCTTTGCTGCGCACCTGAATGCCGACGAGCGCGATATTTCCAGCGCCCTTTCCGCTTATTCGCACGACAGTCACGGCAAGCGGGCGCTTCTGGCTGTGCCGGTAATTGTCGCTGATACCACCGAACAGGCTGCACGGCTGGTGGATAAAACGCAGCGGTATCGCGTTATCGCCAGCGACGGGCAAAGCGTCAACGTCGGCAGCCATGAACAAGTTGAGGCGTATCTGCGTCAGTCAAAAGCCAAATCTCATCGTATTGAAGAACGTCAGTCCGAAGTGTTGTACGGCACCGGTGAGGATGTTCATCAGCAACTGGAAACATTGCAGGCAAGGTACGGTGTGGAAGAATTTATCATTGATACGCCGGTTTCTCAGCCTCATGCGCGCCTGCGTTCCCTCGAACTGTTAGCCACATCCAGCGTTGCGCTGGCTTAAGGACACACTATGAGCCACGTGATCCGCCTTGCTCAGGAATCAGAAGCGGCTGCGCTGCACAGCCTTTTGCAAAAAGCTTACGCGCCGCTGCTGGAACATGGCATTCATTTCACCATCACCCGCGCCAGCGTTGAGGATGTGCGGGATGTTATTCGCAATGAAACCACCTATGTGCTGGAAAAAGACGGCGTACTGACGGCGACACTGACCACGCGTTTTTTGTGGACGCCTGCGAAAAATCATCTTGCGCCGTGGCCATTTGTCCACTGGTTTGCGGTGGCGGAACACGCCAAGGGTCAGGGTTTTGGCAATGAAATAATCCGTTACGTCGAAGAAACATTCTTACGCGACACGCTGAAATCACCGGCGGTATATCTGGCGACGGCGGTAAAACATCCGTGGCTGACCGCATTGTATCAGCGACGCGGTTACGAGCCGTTTCATCGGGCGACCAATCCGCTGGGCGTCGAACTGGTGTATCTGCGCAAAATCCTCAATCAGCAGGCATTCGATGCCCAGGAGCAGGCGCTGCTGGTTCGCTCTGTCGCTGAATTACGCACGCTGGCTTAACGGCGGCTGAATAATATAATCTTAAGGATGAATCAATGAGTCAGAAAAAACAGTTACGTCTGGGTGCCATTATTCAGGGTGCGTCGGGAAATATGTCTGCATGGCGTCATCCGGATGCCGTCGCCGATGCCAGTATTAATATTCAGTTCTGCCAGCAATTAGCGCAACGAGCCGAACAGGCTAAGTTTGATTTCTTATTTGTCGCTGACGGACTTTATATTACCGAGAAATCTATTCCGCATTTTCTCAACCGTTTTGAGCCGATTACCCTGCTTTCAGCGCTGTCGCTGGTGACTCAAAAAATCGGTCTGGTGGCGACATTATCGACCTCTTACAGCGAACCGTTTACCGTCGCACGCCAGTTCGCCAGCCTCGATCATCTGAGCGGTGGCCGTGCGGGCTGGAACGTAGTGACCTCGCCGCTGGAAGGTTCGGCGAAAAACTTCTCCCGCGATAAACATCCGGAACATGACGAGCGTTACCGCATTGCCAGCGAATACGTCAGCGTGGTGAAAGGCCTGTGGGACTCGTGGGAAGAAGACGCGTTTGTGCGCAACAAAAGCACCGGCCAGTTCTTTGCGCCACAGAAACTGCACACGCTCAATCACCACGGTAAATACTTCTCGGTGCAGGGACCGCTGAACGTCGGACGCTCGCCACAAGGCCGTCCGGTTGTCTTTCAGGCCGGAGCATCAGAACAGGGCAAAGCCTTTGCCGCCGAAGCTGCCGACGCTATTTACACCCGTCAGGAAACCCCGGAACTGGCACGCGAATTCCGTCTCGACGTCCAGCGCCAGTTAGCAGAACACGGCCGTGACGCTGAGGACATCCGCGTCTTCCAGGGTATCAGCGTGATTATCGGCGACTCGCCTGCCGATGCCGAACGCAAGTACCAGGAAACGGCGCAACTGGTGACGCTGGAAAGCGCGCTGGATTACCTCGGCCGCTACTTTGAGCATCACGATTTTGCGCAATACGATCCGGATGCTCCCTTCCCGGACATCGGCGATTTAGGGCAAAACAGTTTCCGCAGCACGACAGATGAAATCAAACGCAACGCTCATGAACACGGACTGACACTACGACAGGCCGCGCTGGAAGCCGCCACACCGCGTCCGACCTTCTCTGGCACTGCCGAAGACGTCGCCGACGGTCTGGAACACTGGTTCACCTCAGGCGCAACCGACGGTTTTATCGTTCGTGGCGGCACCCCGACGGCGTTCGATGATTTCATCGACAGCGTAATCCCAATTTTGCAGGCACGCGGGTTATACCGGAAGGACTATGAGGCGCAGACCCTGCGGGGGAATCTGGGGTTAAGTGAGCCGGAGAATCAATTCACTGCTAAGAGTGTGCATTCCGATGCACTGACGGTTTAAGGTCAACACCTTGGGTTGCCACCCAAACTGGCCCTAAGAGGCGCCTGTCGCCGCGCCTCTTAGGAATCTCCGGCTCTTTCACTGCGCGCTCCGCTCGCTGGCTATGTTTCAGGTACCGCAGCGACAGGCTGGAAATCTTGCCGCTACGCGGTTCCTTCTCTCGGTCCTGAAGCCTTTGGTCTCCAGGCCGCTCCGTTCAGCAAGATTTCTGAATCGCCCGCACGATCTTAAATTCAAAAACGGAATGGATTTATCTTTTAGATGAGTTAATGCAGGCCGAACACCGCACCGCGCTGTTGTTTATCTCGCATGATTTAGGCGTGGTGCATCATCTGGCTGACCGGGTGATGGTAATGAAAGACGGCAGCGTAGTGGAGCACGGAAAAGTCGATGATGTGTTCCATCACCCGGCGCATCCGTGGACGAAAAAGCTGATTGATGCGCTGCCGGTTGTCAGTTCAAACCGGCACAATAAAGATTATCCGCTCCGGTATTATGCATAATATTACGCCCCGCATATCGTTAGCGATTTAAAGCATTTGTCGCAGGCAACCGAAAAGTTAATATTCCTTTAAGGAAATATGCGCGTTATTTATATTAACCAGCGGGAGTATGCATGATCACTGTCAGCGGACTGAATAAATCATTTAACCAATTCCCTGCCCTGTCGGATATTAATTTCACCGTAAATAAAGGTGAAGTGGTGTCGATTATTGGCCCATCAGGTTCCGGGAAATCCACTCTGTTACGTTCGCTGAATTTGCTGGTGAGGCCGGATTCCGGCCAGATCCAGATTGGAGATAAACACATTAATGCAGACACACTCACCCGCAGACAAACAGCCGATTTTCGCCGCCAGACTTCGATGGTTTTTCAGCACTACAATTTGTTTAAAAATAAAACCGCACTGGAAAACATCACTGAGATCTTACGTTTTACCCGAAAACTAAACACAGCGCAGGCGCGCGAACGGGGTGAAGAATTGCTGGCGCAGGTGGGTCTGGCGCACAAAGCGGCGGCTTATCCCGGCACACTCTCCGGCGGACAGCAGCAGCGCGTCGGCATCGCCCGCGCCATGGCCGTTGATCCGCAGGTCATTTTATTCGATGAGCCCACGTCTTCCCTGGATCCTGAAATGCGCCGTGAAGTGCTGAACCTGATTGAAGGGCTGGCCGGGCGCGACTTAACCATGATGATCGTGACGCATGAAATGGGTTTTGCACGGGATGTCTCTGACCGGATATTTTTCATGGAGCACGGCCATATTATCGAACAAGGCGAACCGGCCAAAATTTTCCAGACCGGATCCTCGAACCGCACCCGTTCTTTCTTACACGATTTTGCCTGATGGCCGTACACGGAACTTTGCACAATGAATTTTGATTTTCCTTATATGCTCGGCGTTATTCCGCAGATCCTCGTTTATCTTCCCGTGACCTTGCTGATTTCATTGCTTTCCATTTTACTGGCTACCGTTCTGGGTATTATTTTCGCCCTGTTACTCAGGGCCGGTAAAATACCCGCGGCTTTCGCCCACCTTTATATTTCCTTCTTTCGCGGCACGCCGGTTTTGGTGCAGTTACTGATTATTTATTTTGGTTTGCCGCAAATTATTCCTTCGATGAATTCACTGAGCGCCATGAATGCGGTGATCCTCGGTTTAAGCTTAAACACGTCCGCTTATCTGGCGGAAATCTTCCGTGCCGCCATCGACTCTGTTGATAAAGGGCAACTGGAAGCCTCTCTGGCCTCCGGACTGAGCATGTTTAAAGCCTCCAGCCGCATCCTGTTTCCGCAAGCCTGCCGCAATGCCATTCCGGCGACCGGCAACGTGTATATCGGCCTGATCAAGAACTCTTCGCTGGCGTTCACCTTAGGCGTTAGCGAACTGCTGGCCGCCGGAAAAATGGTGGCCACAGAATCGCTGAAATTCTTCGAAGCATATTTCGCCGTGGCGCTGGTCTACTGGGCGCTGACCATCATTTTCAGTGAGTTACAGCGTCGCCTCGAAAAACATCTCGGCAAACCTTATGCCGGTTAAACAGGAAATTAAGCTATGCGATTGTTAACACTGGCGATTTGTTCGCTCCCTCTTCTGCTGACCGCATGTGACAAGCCCGCCGAAAAAGCGGATGACCAACCGGTTCTGCGGGTGGGTGCGACACCGGACGGTTATCCGCACTATTTTAAAGAGGGCGATACCATCAAAGGATTCAGCGCGGACATTCTCAACGCCGTCGCCAGCAAAATCCACTACAAAGTTGAATGGGTAACGTCCGACTGGGTGGGCGTGCTGGGCTCTCTCGAAACCGGCAAAGTGGACACCGTAGGCAATTTCGCCGACACGCCGGAGCGGCGCAAAAAATATGATTATTCGGCGCCCTACTATTACTCAGCGGCGCAGTTAGCGGTGAGTAAAAACAACACCACCATTCATGGTTTGCAGGACATGAAAGGGAAAACAGTCGCCGCCGATCTCGGTTCGAACTATGCCAAAGTCCTGAAAGAATTTGACCCGAAAAATGAAATCAAGCTGGTGACCTTCGAGGGGATGGATGTGGTAGTTAACAGCGTGGCGCAGGGAAAAGTGGATGCCTATGTTTCCGGCCAGGTGATCCTGCTCGGGCAGATCAAGCATAAAAATCTGCCGCTGAAAGTTGTCGGTGAACCGTTTGGCCTGAAACAGGTCGCCCTGCCGTTCAGGAAAGACGCGCGCGGAGAAGCACTGAAACAAAAAGTGGATGTCGCACTGGGCGAATTACGGGCCGACGGAACCTTGAAGAAGATTTCTGAAAAATGGTTCGACCGGGATCTGAGTGTGGATACGGAATTAACGTCAGTCAGCAAAAGACAATAATCCTGCCGTCTCTCCAGTCTGAAAATCCCGCCGGAACCAGGCGGGGTTTTCTTTTACGTCCGCAACCCCTGACGACGTTTTATCGATTTACCGGCCAGATACGCAAGCGAGGCGCACAGCAGGTAATACATCAGCCCGACCAGCAGGAAGATTTCTGCCGGGTAAATTTGTACCCGGTTATTCACCTGTCCGGCAACGGTGGTCAGTTCCGGCACGTTGACGATAAACGCCAGCGACGTGTCTTTCACCAGAGAGATCAGCAGCCCGAGATACGACGGCAGCAAATTCGGCCACGCCTGCGGTAACAGCACGAACAACAGCACTTTGCCGTCACTCATGCCGGACGCAATTCCCGCTTCAGTTTGCCCGCGCGGCAACGCTTCCAGACCGGCCAGCGTCGAATGCATCACCGCCGCCGAGGTAAACCAGGCCAGCGCCAGAATCACCGTCATCGGCCCAGGGATCGACCCGCCAAATACCACCGGCAGCAGGAAATACAGCCAGAAAATCACAAATATCAGCGGAATGCCGCGGATAAACGACGCCCAGATAAACAGGATTTTCCGCGTCCAGCCGCCGAAACGCCACGCCAGCGCCGCCATCAGCACACCGAACACTAACGCCAGAACGCCCGCCGATGCCGCCATGATTAGCGTCAGCAATACTCCGCCCGGCTCGCCATCCGCCAGCCTTCCCCACAGCAGATAAGTGAAATTATCGTGTATAACAGACCAGTCAAACTCCATCGCGGGTTTCCTCCTTCAGTACCACCTGCGGCCTGTGCTGCGGTCGTTTCGGGCCAAACGCCGTCATCAGCCAGCCGAGGATCAGTCCGAGTGCCAGATAAAGCAGCGTCCCGACGGCGAAACCTTCAAAGGCGTGCGCGTTATAGCTTTCAATCTGGCTGACCTGATACGTCAGTTCCGAAAAACCAATACCTGTCGCCAGCGAGGAAAGCTTCATCAGGTTGAGATACTGGCCGGTGATCGGCTGCCACGCGTTGATCAGCGCCTGCGGCAGGATAATCGAAAGCAGCAGCGTTTTACGGCTGAAACCCTGAGAAATCGCCGCTTCGGTCTGGCCTTTGGGCACAGAATTCAGTCCGGCCTGCACTTCTTCCACCAGAAACGCCGCCGTGAACAGCGCCAGCCCCCAGGCCGCACACAGAAATTCCGGGGTCAGCCACGCAATGTTGCCCGGAAACGACGCCCACGGATGATTGTCGCCGATATAAAAACGCCAGCTTTGCGGCAGCGCGCCGTATGCCGCGAAATACCAGAACAGCAGTTGTACCAGCAGCGGCGTGTTGCGAAAAACAGAGACAAACGCCGCCACCGCACCGCGTGCCAGACGCGACGAACTAATGCGCAGCGCCAGCAGCAACACAGTCAGTAACGTGGCGAGCAGGCTGCCAACAATGCTGACATACAGCGTGGTAAGGAAGCCGGAGACTATCCATTGCAGAGGCTGGCCGGTCAGCACGCCAGCCCAGTCGAGATGCCAGTTCATAGCGCGGCTCCGCTCTGCGGATGCAGCGGGAACAGGACTTTTTGCAGAAACCGCTGCGCACGCGGATGTTGCGGACGTAGGAAGAAATCTTCCGGCTGCGCCTGTTCAAGAATTTCACCGCCGTCCATGAAAATCACCCGGTCAGCGATTTCACGGGCAAAACTCATCTCGTGCGTCACCACAATCATGGTGATGCCGCTTTTCGCCAGTTCCTGCATGACCAGCAACACTTCACCAATCATTTCCGGATCCAGCGCCGACGTTGGTTCATCAAATAAAATAATGCCCGGATCCGTGACCAGCGCCCTGGCAATCGCCACGCGCTGCTGCTGACCGCCGGAAAGCTGCTCAGGATAATGCTGCGCTTTATCGCCCAGCCCGACGCGCGTCAGCAATGCACGTGCCTTTTCGCGTGCCTGAGTTTTCTTCCAGCCATGCACTTTGATCAGCGCCAGACTGACGTTGTCTTCGGCGGTGAGATGGGCATAAAGGTTGAACTGCTGAAATACAAATCCGATGTGCGTGCGCAACTGGCGTAATGCGGCACCTTTGAGATTGCGCGTCGGCTGGTTATCGATATAAATTTCACCGCTGCTGACCG
Organism: Rahnella sp. ATs2; assembly: GCF_051851855.1. NCBI lineage: Bacteria > Pseudomonadati > Pseudomonadota > Gammaproteobacteria > Enterobacterales > Yersiniaceae > Rahnella > Rahnella sp. ATs2. Next base: position 166,989 of record NZ_JBLYPL010000011.1, read on the forward strand.
ATTCCAGCTGATTAATCAGCCGGATCAGCGTGGATTTTCCCGAACCGGAGGGCCCGCAAACTGCCACCACTTCGCCGCTGTCCACACGCAAATCCACGTTACGGATCACCTCATGCGGACCGAAAGATTTACTGACCTGGCGGAATTCAACGGCCGCCGTTTTTCCGGCGGATGAATGTGAAAAAACCGCAGACGTCGCTGCGGTTGAGAGAGTGTCTTGCTGCATGTGTCTTACCTTGCATAAAACAGATTATTTGGCTTCGATTTTGAACAGACGCGGCTGAGGTGATTTAGTCTGCGGACCGAACCAGACGTTATAAATGCTGACCGCCTGACCGTTTTTCTCCAGATTCAGCAGCTCGTCATTGACCACTTTCAGCAGGCTGGTCTCGCCTTTTTTCACGCCCACGCCAATCTCTTCTTTGCTCAGTAATTCAGGCAGCACTTTGTATTTCGCTTTATCCGGCGCGCCATCCAGCAAACCGGCCAGAATGGTGCTGTCCTGAGTAATGGCCTGCACGTTGCCGTTACGCAGCGCAGAAAGTGCCAGCGGAATATCGTCATAAGACAGCACGCGGGACTGCGGGAAGCGGTTATGCAATTCCTGCTCGCCGGTGGTGCCTTTCACCGCACCGATACGCGCCGTGGCATACGCATCCAGTTTATCCGGCGAATTTGCCGGCACCAGGAACTGCTGGCCGGTGACGAAATACGGCACGGAGAAGTCGATCACTTTCGCGCGTTCCGGCGTGATGGTGATATCAGCCACAATCAGATCCGCTTTACCGGACTGTAACAAAGGAATGCGGTTCGCCGGATTGGTCGGTACCAGTTGCAATTTCACGCCCAGCGTTTTCGCCAGCGCTTTTGCGAAATCAACGTCATAACCGACGATGTCATGCGTTTTGGCATCCACAGACCCAAACGGCGGATTGGAATCGAAGGTCGCGACCTTCACCACACCGGCTTTCTTGATGTCCGCCAGCTGATCCGCGTGCACGGCAAAAGAAGAAATCGTGCTGAGCGCCAGAAACAATCCGGCAGCAATCTTGGTTTTATTTACGTCAATGACAGCCATCGCTTTTCCTTATGAATAGTCTTCAGAGGGCTTACGCCCCAATTTTTCAAAGTGGAGTATTCAGAACAAATACAGACCTGTTTTTCTTTTGTAAGTCAGAGAATTGCACAAGGGATGAAGGCGGTGCCACTAACAAAAAGGGATATAGATGGGTGATTTAGGCATAAGCAGGAGAGATGTTGGGTTTGGGGGGAATTCCGTTTGCTCCCTCCCCTGCGAAGGGGAGGGTTGGGGTGGGGTATTAAGGTCAAATCAAAAATTAATGTGTGCATTAGCCACGGTTTTGTCTGCAAAACCCCCTCCCTGCCTCCCCCTTCGCAGGGGGAGGAGCAAAACAACACATCTAACTCCCGCCAATACAATGTAATCCCCTGATTTTCCTAAAATCCCCCTCTTTGTACATTCCGTTACACGCCGATACCAATCACTCACGGACAGCAGCGATCCACATGCCTATTATTCTTTCACCGGCCCCGCAGTGGGGTGGACACTTAAACTAAAATTCTTAAGGAATTACACATGAAAAAAGTATTAGCTCTGGTTGTAGCCGCTGCAATGGGCCTGTCTTCAGTTGCTTTCGCTGCTGAAACCACTGCAACGCCAGCACCCGCTGCAACAGCAACTACCGCTGCTCCGGCTCATGCGACTAAGCATAAAGCACATAAAAAACCTGTGCAGAAAGCTCAGGCTGCCAAGAAACACAAAAAAGCAGCCAAGAAAGCACCAGTAGCTCAGAAAGCTCAGGCCGCTAAAAAACACGTAAAACACGCTAAAAAAGCGGCTCCGGTAGCTCAGAAAGCTCAGGCTGCTAAAAAACACGTGAAACACGCTAAAAAAGCGGCTCCGGTAGCTCAGAAAGCCCAGGCTGCTAAAAAACACGTGAAACATGCTAAGAAAGCTGCACCAGCTGCAAAAGCAACGCCAGCAGCATAAGTAGTCAGTAAGAAGTCTTTGTGAGCGTATCTACTCACCATTATCAAGACTGATGATTTAACACCCGGTTCGCCGGGTGTTTTTTTCTCCGGTTCTTTATCTTGAGGTACTGATGGAAGATGCTGCGCCGCTACCTGTTCGAAATCACCCTGTGCTCTCTGATCCTCTGCGGTCTGATCACCCTGTTCTTCTACTTCTGAAGTATCCCGGATGACGTCCGTCATCTTCTCAAAAGATTGAGTTATCAGACAAATCTATCCAACACGAAAGATAACCGTCTATAATCGTTCCATAATAACTGGTTATCGGGTTCTCCCTGTTTTCAAGGTCAGAATGTTATGCGCATCGCGTTACCGCTTTTTTTGTGCTTTTTCTGTTTTACCGCCAGTCCTCTTGTTCATGCAGATTCTCCGGATGACGCAGACAGCGACGCACCTTCAATCAGCTTAAAAGAAAAAACGGCCCTGTTCTTCGGTCACGATCAGCGAACTCAGGTTTCTGCGGCGGCGCACTGGCCGTGGCAGGCCATCGGACAGATTGAAACCGAAAGCGGTAATTTATGTACCGCCACCCTGATTTCCAAACATCTGGTCCTCACTGCCGGTCACTGCGTTCTCGCGCCTCCGGGTAAGATCGACAAAGTCATTGCCCTGCGTTTTATTTCTCACAATCAGAAATGGCGTTATCAGATAACGGCACTGCAAACCCTGGTGGATCCTAAGCTCGGTAAGAAACTGAAAGCCGATGGCGATGGCTGGATCGTTCCGCCAAAAGCCGCACCGTTCGATTTCGCGCTGGTCCGTCTGACGGATGAAAAGCTGGCGTTGCCGATCAAACCCCTGCCGTTGTGGGAAGGTTCACGCGATGATCTGACTGCGCTGCTCAAGCAGGAAGGCAGAAAAGTGACACAGGCAGGCTATCCGGAAGATCATCTCGATGATTTATACGTGCATCAGGATTGTCTGGTGACAGGCTGGGCACAACCGGGCGTGTTATCGCATCGCTGCGACACGCTGCCGGGCGACAGCGGTTCGCCATTGTTGCTGAAAAATGCTGACGGCTGGTCGTTGGTCGCGATTCAAAGTTCCGCGCCTGCCGCGCAGGATCGTTATCTGGCAGACAACCGTGCGCTGGCCGTTCCGGCCATCCGCGACGCACTGAACACGCTGTCTTCCGGCGTCATCAGCGCCAGCACACCGGCGACGGCGCCCGTTCAATAAACGTCCGAATCACCGTTGCAGAGCGTAAAAAAAACCGCCTTGAGTCACTAAGGCGGTTTTTTAGTTTAGAGAACCGGTTAAACCAGCTGTTCCATGGTCTGTAAAATACGTTTATCCGATATCGGATACGGCGTGCCCAGTTGCTGAGCGAAGTAGCTGACGCGCAGCTCTTCAATCATCCAGCGCACTTCTTTTACATCCTCACTTTGCTGACGCACCGGCGGCAGTTTGTTGAACCACTGCTGCCATTGCTGCTGGATGTTTTCCACTTTTAACATCTGTGCACGGTCGCGGTGCGGATCCATGGCCAGTTTGTCCATCCGGCGTTCAATCGCCTGCAAATAACGCAGCGTATCCGGCAGACGCTTCCAGCCGTTTTGCGTCACGAATCCGCGATAAATCAGCCCGGACATTTGCGCTTTAATATCTGAAAGCGCCAGCGCCATGGTGATATCAATCCGCCCTTTCAGCCGCTTGTTGATGCTGAACACAGTGGTCAGGATTTGCTCCACCTGAATCGCAATCTGTACCACCGTCTCATTCAGGTTGGCGCGTACGTGCTCATGCAGTTTCGCAAAATCTTCCTCGCGCCACACCAGTCCACCGGATTCGGCAATCAGTTTGTCGATACCGCAGGAAATACAGTCGTCGATCAGATCCAGCACTTTACCGTACGGGTTAAAGTACAGCCCCAGTTTGGCTTTGTTCGGCAACTTCTCGTGCAGGTATTTGACCGGAGAAGGAATGTTCAGCAACAGCAAACGCCGCATACCGCTGAGCATCGCCTGCTGCTGTTCCAGCTCGCTGTCGAACAGACGGATCGCCACGCTGTCTTTCTCATCCAGAATCGCCGGATAGGCTTTCACTTCATAGCCGCCGCGTTTTTGTTCGTAGCGCTCCGGCAATGTACCGAAACTCCAGACATGCAGATCGCGCTGTTCGATGCCGTCATCCGCCACCGCAGACAGCGTTTGCTGAACCTGCTCTTTCAGGCCGGATTTCAGTGCCAGCAGGTCTTTGCCCTCACGCAGCGTTTTGTTTTTGTCATCAACAATGCGGAAGGTCATTTTGAGATGATCGGGCACCTGCTCCAGCTGCCAGTCTTCACGTGACACCGTCACGCCGCTCATCTTACGCAACTCTTTTTCCATCGCATCGAGCAATGGCATTTCAAACGGTTTAATGCGACCGAGCAAAGCGTCGGCGTAATTCGGTGCCGGCACAAAATTGCGTCGAACCGGTTTTGGCAGCGATTTAATCAGCGCCATAATCAGGTCGCGGCGAATGCCAGGGATCTGCCAGTCGAAACCTTCTTCCGTCACCTGATTGAGCAGCGGCAACGGAATATGTACCGTCACGCCGTCGGCATCCGTACCCGGTTCAAACTGATAAGTGACGCGCAGTTTGAGATTGCCCTGATGCCAGAAGTTCGGGTAATCATGGGCACTGATATTGCCTGCGCCCTCTTTGATCAGCATGCTTTTTTCAAAGTTCAGGCTGTCCTGCGGCTGTTTTTTCCACCAGGTATCAAAGTGACGTGCAGACACGACTTCCTGCCCGATGCGCTGCTCATAGAACAGGAACAAGGTTTCGTCATCGACCAGAATATCGCGGCGACGGGATTTGTGTTCCAGCTCTTCGACTTCGGTACGCAGACGCAGGTTAGCGCGGAAGAACGCGTGACGCGTCTGCCAGTCGCCTTCCACCAGCGCGTGACGAATAAACAGCTCGCGGGAAACCACCGGATCAATCGTGCCATAGTTCACACGACGCGCCGCCACAATCGGCAGGCCGTACAGCGTGACTTTTTCCGTCGCCATGACCGCGCCCTGTGCTTTTTCCCAGTGCGGTTCGCTGTAACTGCTTTTCGCCAGATGCTGCGCCAGCGGCTCGATCCATTCCGGTTCGATACGCGCGGCAATGCGCCCCCACAGGCGGCTGGTTTCCACCAGTTCAGCAACCATCACCCATTTAGGCGGCTTTTTGAATAATCCGGATCCCGGGAAGACGGCAAAACGTGCGTTGCGCGCGCCGGTATACTCCTGTTTATCCGCATCTTTCTGACCGATATGCGACAGCAAGCCGGTCAGCAGCGAGCAGTGAACTTCGCGATATTCAGCCGGTTCGCTGTTCACCGGCAGGCCAAGTTCTTTCACCACCTGACGCAGCTGGGTATAGATATCCTGCCATTCACGCACGCGCAGATAGTTGAGGTAATCGCTGCGGCATAACTTGCGGAACTGCGCCGAAGACAGCTCTTTCTGCTGTACTTTCAGGTGATCCCACAGGTTCACGAACGCCAGGAAATCTGAATCCTTGTCAGCAAAACGGCGATGTTTTTCATCGGACGCCTGCTGTTTGTCCATCGGACGTTCACGCGGATCCTGAATCGACAGCGCGGACGTGATAATCATCACCTCGCGCATACAGCCGTTTTTCTGCGCTTCCAGCACCATGCGCGCCAGACGCGGATCCACCGGCAACTGCGCCAGCTGACGGCCCAGTGGCGTCAGCGTATACCGGCCATCGACGGCATTATTGATGGCGTTCAGCTCTTCGAGCAGACGCACACCATCCTGAATATTGCGTTTGTCCGGCGCTTCCACGAACGGAAATGCGCCAATATCGCCCAGCCCCAGCGACGTCATTTGCAAAATAACGGACGCCAGGTTGGTGCGCAGAATTTCGGGGTCGGTAAACTCCGGACGCGACAGGAAATCCTGCTCCGAATAAAGACGGATACAGATACCTTCGGACACACGTCCGCAACGTCCTTTACGCTGGTTAGCGGACGCCTGAGACACCTGCTCAATCGGCAGACGCTGCACTTTGGTGCGGAAGCTGTAACGGCTGATACGCGCGGTACCGGGGTCAATCACATATTTAATGCCCGGCACGGTCAGCGAGGTTTCGGCGACGTTGGTCGCCAGCACAATACGGCGACCGGAATGCGACTGGAACACGCGATTCTGTTCACTGTTCGACAGTCGCGCATACAGCGGCAAAATCTCGGTGTGCGGCAGATCCAGACGGTTCAGCGCATCAGCGGTATCACGAATTTCACGTTCACCGCTCATGAAAATCAGGATGTCGCCCATGCTTTCGCGACCGAGTTCATCGACCGCATCGAAAATCGCCTGCAACTGGTCACGATCCACATCGTCGGCATCATCAACAATCGGGCGATAGCGCACGTCGACCGGATACGTCCGGCCGGAGACTTCAATGATCGGCGCATTATTGAAATGGCGCGAGAAACGCTGCGGGTCAATGGTCGCCGAGGTAATAATGACTTTGAGATCCGGACGCTTTGGCAGCAACTGACGCAGGTAACCGAGTATAAAGTCGATGTTCAGGCTGCGTTCATGCGCTTCATCGATGATCAGCGTGTCGTACTGCATCAGCATGCGATCCTGCTGGATTTCAGCCAGCAGAATACCGTCGGTCATCAGTTTAACCAGCGTGTTTTCGCTGACCTGATCGTTAAAGCGAACTTTATAGCCGACCGTGTTACCGAGTGTGGTATCCAGCTCATCGGCAATACGGTTGGCCACGGTACGCGCCGCCAAACGACGCGGCTGGGTATGACCGATCACGCCTTTGATCCCGCGACCGAGTTCCATACAGATTTTCGGGATCTGCGTGGTTTTACCGGAGCCGGTTTCGCCCGCCACAATCACCACCTGGTGGTCGCGGATAGCGTTATAAATGTCTTCTTTTTTCTGGCTGACCGGCAGGTTTTCCGGATAGCTGATTTTTGGCCGTGACGCTTCACGGGCGCTGACTTTCTTCAGACTCTCGTTGATAGCGCTCTGGATTTCAGCACTTAACGCGTCGAGTGCTTCGGGTTTATCAATCTTTCTGGCACCCTGCAAACGACGTTGCAGGCGTTGCCGGTCACGTAGCATCAGCCCGTCTAACTGCGCTGATAATGCCGCGAGCGGTGATTTCACGATCGGAATTCCTTGTTACATGTCAGCCGGAGAGCAAATCATCTGCGCCAGCTGAATCTGAATGGGGGATGAGGAAGGTTCACGCCTTGCCTGCTTGTGTCTATGTTAACACAAGGTATTGAAGATGCTGAAAACGGGTGATTTTGCGACCGGAGTTGAAGTTGTTCAAAAAAATCGATGATAGGTCTCTAAATATTGCGCTATCACTGCATAAGCTTTCTGAATAAAGTAAGTTCCATTCGGGGAACGTTCTGGTTATAAAAACCAACACCCTATGTACCACACAGTTAAGGAACTCACTAATGAGCAAAGTACTCGTTCTGAAATCAAGCATTCTGGCTAACTTCTCTCAGTCAAACCAACTGGCCGATTACCTGGTTGCACAGTATCAGTCTGCAAACAGCGGTTCTACCGTGACAGTTCGTGACCTGGCGGCTAACCCAATCCCTGTATTAGATGGCGAACTGGTTGGCGCACTGCGTCCTTCCGATGCTCCGCTGACACCACGTCAGGAAGAAGCACTGGCGCTGTCTAACACCCTGATCGACGAACTGCAGGCGCATGACGTGATCGTTATCGCTGCACCAATGTACAACTTCAACATCCCGACTCAGCTGAAAACCTATTTCGACCTGGTTGCCCGTGCTGGCGTGACGTTCAAATACACCGAGAAAGGCCCTGAAGGTCTGGTAAAAGGTAAACGCGTTATCGTTCTGACCAGCCGTGGTGGTATTCATAAAGACACCCCAAGCGACCTGGTAGCACCTTACCTGTCCCTGTTCCTGGGCTTCCTGGGAATGAGCGACGTAGAATTCGTTTACGCTGAAGGCATTGCATACGGTCCTGAAGTGGCGACTAAAGCACAGACTGATGCGAAAGCAGCCATCGATGCGGCCATCAAAGAACTGGCTGCCGCATAATTGCAGTGATCACAATCTGAGCACCCATTCACTTAAGAATCTGTCCGTTATGCTCAGATGAAGTTGTGATAAAACTATTGCGCGCCGAGAGGCGCGCTTTTTTTTGCCGTTTTTTCCTCAAAATCACCCGCTCTCTTCAGTAAACCCTATTTCTGCAACCACTGTCCGTTAATGCCGCGGACGTATTCACCCTTTCCTGCTCTGGCGACCAGTTTCTGTCCGGCCAGTTTTGCCACATCGTCGGTGCTGACGTTATTTTCCTGCGCCACCTGCTGGTATTGCTGTTTGCGCGCCTCGTTGATTTTTGATGCCAGCGCGACACTTTCCGCGTCTTGTTTTAGCGGTGCCAGATAACCGGACAGCGTTTCGCCCACGCGCCCCTGTTGCTTGGCTTCATTGAGCGTTAATGCGAACGCCTGACTGCAAAACAGTAAACCACCGGCCAGCAACATCAGGCTGATTCTTTTGAGGCCATTTTTATTGAAAATTATCGCGGACATAGTGGCTCCTAGAATAAATCGCTCTGATTTTTCAGCAGATCTTCCACGTCTTTATCCACTTTGATATGAATTTCGTGTTCAATTTTCACGTTCATATTGATAGTGATCGGCTCTTTCGGCGCAGCCAGTTCGATGCGCGGTACGCATCCGCTGAGCATTACTACGCAAAGCGCCACGCACGGTCCTGCAAATTGCAGTTTCATTTTTCCTTCCTCACTGTTGGATCCTTTTTCTGCCCGGCCGCAGCGGAGCCTTTTGACAGCGCATTCGCAGGCAAAGACATCTGCTGTTGCAGCCATTCCTGAAGATTGTCGCCAAAGCGCAAGCTGCGCCAGAGCTGGTAGATGTTCTCCTCGTGGGAATAGTTGAGGACGATTTCACGTTTTTCTTTGTCACCGCCGTGCGTCGTGTCGGTGTAGTTCACCCCGTCCACTTTCGCTTTCATGGACAGCACGCCAAGATTATCGAGGCTGACCAGCGCATCAGAACGGCTGATTTCCAGATAGCGCAGCAGGCCAATCACCATGTTATTGGCGAAATTCCCGCTGGCCATCGCGTCCGCGAATTGCGGATCGAGGCGCAGCGTCAGGCCGCCGTCATTTCTGATCCAGCCGTTATGGATGATCCACTGCGGATTTTCCACGTACAGCGGCAGTTCACCGTACACGACGCCCGACATCGCCAGTTGTTTCGGTTTCAGCGCCGTGAAGAGTTCGCTGAGATTGATCTTGTCGAACTTCAGCACCGCCGCATCATGCTGCGGCATACGCAGCGCCGAGAGGCTCAGATGCCCGCGCAGCATATCGACACCGAGATTGCTCAGGGTCAGCGGCGTCTCTTCACTCCACGGATAATGACCTTGCAAATCAGCAGTCACATTCTGCATTTTGACCAGATTGTTCACTTCGCCGATGCGCAGCGTCACCGGTTTTTTCACGCCGAGCTGCCAGACCTGATCTTTCAGGCGATAAGGCAGACTGAAATCCAGCCCGCTCAGGTCGCCGTCCTTCATCCAGAAGCCGCCGTTTTTCACTACCCAGTGGCCGCCAGCGACAAATCCCTGCCCGCGTGCCGCCGAGAATGCCGACTGCGCGTAGAACGATCCTGCACGTAATTTGATGTTCAGATCCGGCGTCAGCAGTGTCTGGAACGCGGTGAGTTGTTGTTTAGGCCACCAGCCTTCGCCGCGCAGACGTTCGCCGTCCCAGCGCCCGTTGAGGCGGATCGGCCCAATCGGTTTGGCATCAAGCATTCCGCGCATCGTGAAACTGTCGGGGCTGTCGCCGCTGAGCTGTAACGCCAGCGTTGCCGGAGGCAGATATCCGCCGTTCTCCAGCGCAATTTTTTTCGCCACCAGTTTGATGTCACCTTTAAATTCTGTCGGTAAATCAGGGTACTGCGGTTTAAAACGCGAAGACGGCGGACGTTTCCATTGCAGAGGATGTTCCAGTGTCAGACGCGGCGCATCGACATCGACGAGGCCGTAATGCAGCCGGTCAAAACCGGTGGAAAGCGAATTAATGCTGATGAGATTGTCATGCCACTGGCCTTTGCCGGACATATCCCAGCGACCGTTAAGCGGCGGCAGATGACCGTTGCCCCAGTAGTTGAAATTCCACTGGCCGATATCTGGCCAGAATGTCAGGGCTTTGCCACTGAGATGTAAATCAAACGCGCCCCAGAAGCTGTGGCGTGCTTTAAGAATGGCCTGAAGTGGCCCGCTGACACCTTCAGCCGACACTTTTACCCCCGCCAGCGGCCAGCGCGCATCGCTGATCGTCAGCTCCGGCGTCGGTTTCCCCCACGCACGCAGCAGTGAACCGCTGCGCAGTGACAGCGTCGGATTCAGAACCGAACCGCTGAGCTGGCCGGGAAGCGACGCACTCAGAGAAGTTGCCTGCAAATTGGCTTGTCCGGTGAGGCGGAAACCGAGATTACTGTCGAGCAGCCCGACGCGCCCCGGCCCCATGGTCAGCACCACGTTCGCCTTACCATTGTGCCCCTGCGTCAGCACGTTCAGGCGCGCCGTGATATTGGTTTGATCGAACGTCGGCGTCCAGTCACTGAGGGTCAGGTTTACGCCACCCGCCAGCGGTTGCGCAGCATACGGCCAGCGCCACAGCCCATGCGTGATGTCTAAAACGTTATTGCTCAGTTTCCACGGCAGCATCAGTAACGGCTGCTGGCTGTCTTTTTCTGTTAACGTCAGCACGCCTTCAGTCGCCTGCCAGCTGAGCTGAATATCCAGCGGATTGGGCACCTGCGCAGTTTGCATTTCGGCGTGCAACTCGCCGGATTCCGGGAGAGTGTCTAACGTCGCAGGCAGCAGCAATTTGCCGCTCAGCGTGACAGGCTGGTCGCTGCCCGGTGGTGTCAGGCTGAAGGAATGGATCGCCAGCTGACGGTTGCCGTCCAGCACCGCGTCGAGTTTCAGCGATTCGCCATTAAAGGAAAGATGCTGCGTGCCGCCAGCATTACTGATCTGCAACTGACCGGCATAGCGCTGCCAGGGCGTGACAGAAAGATGATCAATGCTGATATCGCCGGGCGGCAACATCTGCTGAATATCGGCCAGCGAAAGCGTCTGCTGGCTGTCGCTTTTCGGCATTTTAGCCAGACAGGCGGTGTCTACGCTCAGGGCGTCCAGTTTCAGCGCCCATTGTCCGTCATGACGGCTGAGGCGGGCATTGCGCGCGGTGGTAAGCTGGCAGTCACCAGCGGAATAACCCACGCCCGGCAACTGAAGTACACCGTCAGCCCAGCGCGGCGCGCCTTTGAGCGTCAGTTGCGTGCCTGCGGGCAGCCAGTGCCCGGCCACAACGGGCAACCAGCGCGGCACGGTTTTCCATAACACCCACATCAGCAATGCGATAATCACCACTATACTCAGGAGTATCTGCGCGCTTCTCTTCAGTCCGTTCCTCATGACTTGCCTTGTCTTATACTTCACTAAATGACCTAACCGCCCGCAAGATATCATAATTAGCGTAACAACTGATGGCCGGATTGCCAGAACACCTGAGCCAAATAGCACGGGAAAAATTGTCTGCGCCCCTGCGCTCTGCTAGTTTGGTAGCATATTGCGAATTGTTTCTGAAACTCTTTATTCCTTATAAAACAGTCGGAAACCGTTTCGCCAGAGATTCAAACTCACTGCGGAGAAACACCATGAAAGTGGCTGTCTACAGTACTAAAAATTACGACCGGAAATATCTGGAACTGGTCAATCAACATTATGGCTACGAGCTGGAATTTTTCGATTTTCTGCTGACCCCGAAAACGGCGAAAACAGCGATAGGTTCTGATGCAGTCTGTATTTTTGTTAACGACGATGGTTGCCGCGACGTGTTACAGGAACTGGCAACCCTTGGCATTAAAACCCTCGCCCTGCGTTGTGCCGGTTTTAACAATGTCGATTTAGATGCAGCGAAAGCGTTAGGGATTTCGGTGGTGCGCGTACCGGCCTATTCGCCAGAAGCGGTGGCCGAACATGCAGTAGGTATGATGATGTGTCTGAACCGTCACATTCATCGCGCCTATCAGCGCACCCGTGAAGCTAACTTCTCACTGGAAGGCCTGATCGGTTTTAACATGTATCAGCGCACCGCCGGCATTATCGGGACCGGTAAAATCGGCGTGGCCGCCATGCGTATTCTCAAAGGTTTTGGTATGCGCATTCTGGCTTACGATCCGTACCCAAGCCCGCTGGCACTGGAACTCGGCGCTGAATATGTCGATCTGGACACGCTGTATGCCGAATCCGATGTGATTTCGCTGCACTGTCCGCTGACGCCGGAAAACCACCACATGCTGAATGCCGGTGCGTTTGCCAAGATGAAAGATGGCGTGATGATCGTCAACACCAGCCGTGGCGCATTGCTGGATGCCACCGCTGCGATTGATGCGCTGAAAAAACAAAAAATCGGCGCGCTGGGCATGGACGTTTACGAAAATGAACGCGATCTGTTCTTCGAAGATAACTCCAACGAAGTGATCCTCGACGACGTATTCCGCCGCCTGTCATCATGTCACAACGTGCTGTTCACCGGCCATCAGGCGTTTCTGACCAGCGATGCACTGACCAGCATTTCAGAAACCACGCTGATGAATATTGATCAGCTGTCGAAAGGCGTTCACTGCCCGAATCTGCTGACCGCTTAAATAACGTAAGAATGATAAGGCTCACTTCGGTGAGCCTTTTTAATTTCTGCTGTCGCTGTCAGCGGCTAAGTTGTCAGCGACTAAGTACGCGGCTGATTTCCGTGCCATAACCGATGATGGTCAGCACGTCATCGGCCAGCGTCACCGAGGAAAACGGCAGGCTATTTTCGCCATCCACCATTCCCTTGAGCGTTATAAAATCGGTATTTCCGACGCGGTCATAGCCGCCGCGATGGTCGTGACCGGCGAAATAGGCGCGCACGTCATAACGGCACAGCAGTTCGACCAGCGTCTCGCAGTTCCAAAGGTTATGGCTGTTTACCGGCGTCAGCGGGTAGTGCCCGAAAACCAGCACCACTTCACGCCGCTCACGGGCTTCGCGCAAATTCTGTTCAATCCATTCCAGCTGTTTGCGACCAACCGCACCGTTCCACGGCTGCGCCTGCGACTGCTGGCATTCGGTCAGTTCTTCCAGCATATATTCAGCCAGCTGATGGTCGTCACCGTTAGCATGATTGCAGTACAAGCTGACGTCGTTGCCGTCAATGACCAGAAAACGATAGCCCGGCAGACTGAACGAATAGTAACTTTTCGGCAGACCCAATGCCGGTTTTTGCGCACAGAGATGTTCAGAAATCACCTGCGCATCGTGGTTGCCGATCAGCACCGCATGCGGATGGCGCAGCGCGTCATAACGGTCAAGAACCGCCTGAAAACTGGTCCAGTCTCTGTCCACCAGGTCACCCAATGTGACGACAAAATCCAGTTTTAAGTCATTCAGCTCATTGATAGCCGTAGCCAGTTTATTCAGGCTGTTGCGGTAATAACGGATGTTATGCGGATCGGCATCTGCATATTGTGGATCCGCAATCAGCCCGAACCGCAGTCGAGCGCCGTTTACCAGCGCATCATGCACCTCCGGCGGTTCGTACAGTGAACTGACATTGCCCAGCGCCTGTGCCTGCCGCTCAGATAACAAAGGGGATGAAGTCTTGACGGTCATAATATTCTCCTGTCAGGTGCTTATCGGATCCCTGCCCGCATAAAAGATTGAACGAACTGGCGCTGAAAGATAAGAAACAGCACCAGTAATGGCAGCACGGTCATCAGCGTCGCGGCGCTGATCAGCGCCCATTGCACGCCCTGTTCCGGCGCAGAAAACAGCTGAAGTCCGACCGTAACCGGCCGCACTTTCACCGAATCGGTGATGACCAGCGGCCAGAGAAAATCGTTCCAGTGGAAACTGATGGAAACCAGCGCAAAGGCCACGTAAATCGGTTTCGCCAGCGGGATGTAGATTTTGCGCAGGATATAGAACCGGCTGGCGCCTTCCACGATGGCGGCTTCTTCCAGCACCAGCGGAATGCTTTTAAACGTCTGGCGCAGCAGGAAGATGGCAAACGCCGAGGCAAAATACGGCAGCGCAATACCGGCCAGCGTGTCACGCAGCCCCAGCGCACCAATGGTTTTGTAGTTGTTCAGGATCAGAACATCGGGACTTATCATCAGTTGCAGCAAAATCAGCGCGAAGATAAATCCACCGGCTTTGAGTTTAAACCGCACCAGCGCGTAAGCCGCCAGCGTCGCCAGTATCAGCTGGCAGACCACAATCATCAGCACCAGCAACGTGGTGTTGAGAAAGTAACGGGCGAACGGAGCCGCGTTCCAGGCATTGATAAAATTCTGCAAGGTCAGCGGCGCAAACAGTGAAAAACTGCCCTGCGCCGAGGCCGGATGAATGGATACCCAGACTGCCACCAGCACCGGCAAAAACCACAACAAAGCAGCCAGCCAGATGGCAAGATTCAGGGAAAAACGGCTGAGAGAAAAACGATTCACTGATAGTGCGCCCTTTTATCCAGCAGATTAAATTTGATCAGCGCAATAGCGGCGAGGATCACCAGCAAGACGACCGTCATGGCTGACGCGGCCGGTAAATCCCAGTAACTGAACGCTGTGCGGTAGATGTAAAAGAGCAACAAACTGGTGCTGTTATTTGGGCCGCCGTTGGTCATGGCAATCACCTGATCGACAATCCTGAAAGCATTCATCGAGGCATTGATCAGGATGAACAGCGTGGTCGGCATCAGTAACGGCCACTGCACGCGAAAGAAGAAATAGCGCCGCGACGCTCCCTCAATTTCAGCAGCTTCGGCAAGACGCGGATCGATTTGCTGCAACGCCGCCAGATAAAAAATCATAAAGAATCCGGCTTCGCGCCACACGGAAACCGCCATCAGGCTGTAAAGCGCCGTGCCGGGTTCGCCGAGCCAGTTGACCGCCGGCAGCGAAAACAGCGCCAGCAGCTTGTTAAGCAAGCCGAGTTGCGGCGTATAGAAAAACAGCCACAGGTTGGCAATCGCCACCATCGGCAGCAGCGAAGGAATGAAAAACGCCGCGCGGGTGATGGCGTTACCGCGCAGACGACGGTTCACGGCCAGCGCCATCATCAGCGCAAGAATGACCGACAGCGGGATGGTGATCACGGCATAAAGCAGGTTATTGCGCAGCGACAGCATAAAGATGTCGTCGTCGAGCAGTGCGCGGTAATTGTCCAGACCGACAAACTGCGCGGAATGCCCGCTACGCGCTGCGCTGAACAGGCTTTCCCACACCGTCGCCAGCGCCGGATAATGGGTAAACAGCAGCAAAAAACAGAGCGCGGGCAACAGCAGCAGATAACCATAAAGCTGTAAAGACAGCCCGCGAGTGCGGGCGGCCGGTGCAACAGTGTGCAGGATGCTCATGCCGGTCCTTACTGATAAGGTTTCAGCAGGCGGTCGGCCTGTTTCTGCGCCGAACTCAGCGCGTCTGCCGGCGTTTTGGCCTGCGTCACGGCGGCTTCGATCGCGTGGTTCAGCAGTTCCTGGATCTGCACGCTGTTATACGTCGAGAGCTCCGGCTGGGAATATTTAAGCTGCTCACGCGCCACCAGCGCCTGCGGCACCTGTTTCACGTAATCCTGCATGACCGGGGTTTCCCATGCGGCGGGTGATGTCGCGACGTACCCCGTCGCGATGCTCCAGCGGGCGGCCTGCTCAGGCGCAGAAACCCAGCGGATAAACGCCATGGCGGCTTTCTGCTGTTCCGGTGTGGTGTTTTTGAAAACGTACAGGTTGCCACCGCCGGTCGGGCTGCCGCGCCGGGTTTTCTCCGGCAACATCGCCACACCGAACGGGAATTTGGCATTTTCACGCACGGTAGTCAGATTGCCGGTCGTGGTCACCATCATCGCCGTTTTACCGTCGATAAAGTCCTGCGGCGTGGTGCCCCACGCAATAGTGCCTTTTGGTGATACGCCCTCTTTTTGCGACAAATCAGTCAGCCATTGCAGCGTCTCGACGTTAGCCGGCGTATCAAACGTGACCGCCGTACCTTTGCCGTTATCCAGATGGCTGCCGTTGGTGGCGGCAATCCCCTGGAAGTTCCAGTAACCGTTTGGCGTTGAAGGAATTTCGATACCCCACTGCTTCACTTCATTGCCGTCACGCACCACCAGTTTTTTGCCGAAATCCACCACCTGCTGCCAGTTAGCGGGCGGCGTATCGCCATTCAGCCCGGCTTTCTCAAACGCCTGTTTGTTCCAGTACATCACCACGGTTGAACGCTGGAACGGAATTCCCCAGACCTTGTCCTGAATATGGCGGATAAAGGCCGGATAAAAACCGTCGATCCATTTTTTGCCGTCTGCGTCATTCGCCAGGTCACTGACCGGCAAAATTGCACCCGCGTCGATCAGCGAATAGGCTTCAATGTCGCCAATAACCGCAATCTGCGGGGCATTGCCGCCACGGAACGCGGTCAGCGCTTTGGTCACTGTGGTGGCGTAATCCCCGGTATACACCGGCTGAATGCTGATATCCGGATGCGTTTTCTGGAAATCTTCCACCAGCGTATCCACGGTATGGCTGATTTTTCCGCCCACGGCGATCGGGTAATACATTTGTAATTTCACCGGGTCCGCCGCAAAAGCCGAGGTTCCGGTGATTAAAAGCATCGCTGCGGTCAGACGTGAGAAACGGTGCGCAATAGACATGATGTTCCCTTCGGTAATAGTCGTTGTAAGAATAAAAGTGACTCAAAAAAACGTGCTACACGGCGACGCGGTTATCTGAAGGCTGGCAGGCTTGTTCCGCCTGATAGCAGCGCTTTCCGTCCGCTGTGAAGAAAAAATATTGTGCGCCCGTCGCCCACTGCAACCCGACGGAGTGGCCTTCGGCGTAGCGTTTCATCCCGGCGACTTTGACCGTCAGCGGTTGCGCATATCCGGCTAAGGCGCAGGCGATGAGAGTATCCGCACCCAAGTATTCGTGGCTTATCACCTGCGCGGTCAGGCTGGCGTTTTCGGCGGCAATCAGCTGAATATCTTCTGCACGCAGCCCCAGACTGATCGCGTCCTGATGGAAATATTCCACCACCGGCACGGACATGGTGGCCAGATAATGATGATGACCCCGGCGTTCGAGCGGCAGAATGTTCATCGGCGGCGCACCGATGAATTGCGCGGTAAAAATGCTGGTGGGGTTGTTATAGAGATTGTCCGGCGTGTCGTGCTGTTCGATACACCCGTCGTTGAGCAGAATGATTTTGTCCGCCATGCTCATCGCTTCGGTCTGATCGTGGGTGACGTACACCATCGTCAGACCGAGCTTTTTCTGAATCGCACGGATCTCACGACGCATACTCTGACGCAGCTTGGCGTCCAGATTGGAAAGCGGTTCATCCATCAGACACAGCTTGTTATTGGCAATCACCGCCCGGCCCAGCGCCACACGCTGCTGCTGTCCGCCGGAAAGCTGCGCCGGAAGCCGGTCGAGCAAGGGTTCCAGCTCCATCAGTTTGCTGACTTCCTGTAACCGCGAAGCGAAATGACGTTTATCCTCGCCGCGCGCCCGCAATCCGAATAACAGGTTTTCGCGAACGTTCATGTGCGGAAAGAGTGCGTAGGACTGGAACACCATAGAAAGCTTGCGCTGTGACGGTGTGAGCGCTGTCACATCTGTGTGCTGGAAATAAATCGCGCCGCTGTCCGCGGATTCCAGGCCGGCAATCGTGCGCAGCATGGTGGATTTCCCGCAGCCGGAAGGCCCCAGCAACGCAATGAAATCGCCCTCTTCCACATCAAAGCTGATGTCGTTAAGTGCTACTTTGTTGCCCCAGGATTTTCGGATGTGGTGAAGTGATAAATAGCTCATGCCGCCGGTGTCTCTCTGACTCGTGATGGGCATAACCTATCGGGCTAAAATGACGCTTTTATGATGGGGAGATGACGGGATAAAGACGGACAAGGTTTTAAGCTCCTCCCCCAGCGAAGGGGGAGGCCGGGAGGGGGTTTTACAGGCAACTTCAAATTCTGAGTTGTCATTAATACCCCACCCCAACCCTCCCCTTCGCAGGGGAGGGAGTTAAGGGCTTAAAATCCCCATCCATTCACGCTATAATACTCCGACAAATATTGCATAAGTCAGTTGAATGTATCGACATGGCGAGTGCTAAAGGAATATTTCTCAGGAGAGAAGATGAAGAAGTCACTGTTTATTCTGGCCGCCGCGATGACTCTGGGTGCCTGCAGCATGAATCAAGACACTACTGTGAAACAAAACGACCTGCAGCATCACCGCTTTGAACTGCTGAGTGTGGATGGTCAGACGGTTCCTGCTGCGCAGGGGCGTATTCCGGAAATCGAATTCGGCTCAAACATGCATGTTTCCGGCAAAATGTGTAACAACTTCATGGGTCAGGGCAAGCTGCAAAACAACGTGCTGACCGTGAAAGGCCTGGCGTCCACCATGATGCTGTGCCCGGATGAAAATCTGAATAAATGGGATCACGTGATCAGCGACGTTCTGAATAACGGCGCGGCAGTGACCCTGCAGGATCACAAACTGACCCTGACGCAGGGCAAACACCAGCTGGTATATCGTCTGAAAGACCGTATGTAACAGCAGGTATGTCGTAGCACGAATGCAAAAACGCCAAACATCAGTTTGGCGTTTTATCAGGCTTTACAGAGTCCCTGCATCAGCGCGCCTTCAGAGCACTGACGGCCATTCGCCATCGAACACATGCCGACACGGCTGCCATCAAGCTGCGGCGCCATTCGTAACTGGCCTCCCGCCATGGAACAGGCTGCATAAGCCGGGCTGTCTATATTAACGGTGCGCTGTCCGATATTAACGCTGTTGCCTTTTTGCACAACTTCAGCCGAATCGTCGTGGCTGCTGCATGCGGCTAACACCAGCACACCCGCGGCCAGTAACACGCGAAACGCAGTGATCATCTGTCCTGCTCCTGAATATGACGGGGGGAATTTTTTTCGAATCGCCATCATATCCGACGTTTTTCATCGCCGTCGAGCCCTCCGGAGAAATAACATCAACTTTTTCCTAAAAAAAGGGCGTATTTAAACACTCAGACACATTTTATTTCGCCTGGTTATTTCTTCTGCTAATAAAATTAACGGTTATTAACCTATTTTCCGTCTACATACACTGGAAAATATAATCAACAAGGAGCCTTTTTATGCTGACAGATTTTCTCCTGCGTATTGCCCTCGCCGGAGCCCTGGGTGGCTTAATCGGTATTGAGCGTCAGCTGCGCGCGAAAGAAGCCGGATTACGCACCCATATTCTGGTGGGTATCGGCAGCGCGATGTTTATGATTGTGTCGAAATACGGTTTCGCCGATATCCTGATGCAAACCCACGTCAGTTTCGACCCCAGCCGTGTCGCCGCACAGGTCGTCAGCGGGATGGGTTTCCTCGGCGCCGGGACCATCATTATTCAAAAACAGATTGTGAAAGGCTTAACCACCGCCGCCGGTTTGTGGGTGACCGCCGCCATTGGTCTGGTGATTGGTAGCGGGTTGTACGAAATCGGTATATATGGCGCTTTCATGACCTTAATTGTGCTGGAAGTCTTTCGCCAGATCAGCAATCACTGGGTCGGCCATCACCATTTAATCGAAATACGCCTGATGCCGGAAAGCGTGCCTGCGGTGTTATTATCGTTACAGAAAATGCGTATACGTCCGGGTCATATCAAAGTGAATCAGCGCGACGAAGATGAAAGTAAATGTGAACTGGTTCTGGATGTGATCCTGCGTCCGAAACAAAGCGTGGATAAATTGTACGAGGCGCTGATGTCGGTGAAAGGAATAAAACGCATCGATATTAATTAATCGCCGTTTCATTTCCTCATTGCCCTATTTAGCCGCTGCTGAGTTTGTGTTTTCCGCCAGCGGCTAATAAAAATCCTTACACCGCAGGTCATTGCGTAACCGGTTCAAAAATAGAGCGAAATAGCCCTGCACACAATCAGGATAAATCGATTAATCCGCCCTCTGCTAAGCTTTTATCATTCTTGCCAGCAAAACGAATTTCCTGCTGGCCGCAATTGTGAGCAACGCAAAAGGGTATTCCATGATCACCACTGACGGTAATAACGCAGTCGCTTCCGTGGCTTATCGCACTAACGAAGTGATTGCCATCTACCCGATCACACCAAGTTCCACCATGGCCGAAATTGCCGGTGCATGGTCAGGCGAAGGAAAGCAAAATCTGTGGGGCGATGTCCCGACGGTAATGGAAATGCAGTCCGAAGCCGGGGCAATTTCTACCGTTCACGGCGCATTGCAGACCGGTGCGCTGTCGACCTCCTTCACCTCGTCGCAGGGTCTGTTACTGATGATCCCGACGCTCTACAAACTGGCCGGTGAGCTGACGCCGTTCGTGCTGCACGTCGCGGCGCGCACCGTCGCCACCCACGCGCTGTCGATTTTTGGCGATCATTCCGATGTGATGGCCGTGCGCCAGACCGGTTGCGCCCTGCTCTCTGCTGCCAGCGTGCAGGAAGCACAAGACTTCGCGCTGATTTCTCAGGTCGCCAGTCTCAACAGCCGCGTGCCGTTTATTCATTTTTTTGATGGCTTCCGTACCTCGCACGAAATCAACAAAATTGCCCCGCTGAGCGATGACACGCTCCAGCAGATGCTGCCGCAGGCGCAGATTGACGCACACCGCGCACGCGCCCTTTCGCCGGATCATCCGGTGATCCGCGGGACGTCTGCTAACCCGGACACCTATTTCCAGTCACGCGAAGCCACTAATCCGTATTACGACGCGACCTGTCAGCACGTTATCGACGCCATGAATGCGTTTGCCGCCCTAACCGGCCGCGAATATAAGCCGTTCGAATATGTCGGCGATCCGCAGGCAGAACGGGTGATTGTGCTGATGGGTTCCGGGATCGGCACCGCCGAAGAAGTGATTGAAACCCTGATTGCGCGCGGTGAGAAAGTCGGCGTGCTGAAAGTGCGTCTGTACCGTCCTTTCAGCGCAGAACATCTGTTGTCCGTGCTGCCGCAGACGGTGAAAAGCATTGCAGTGCTCGATCGCACCAAAGAGCCGGGCGCGCTGGCTGAGCCGTTATACCTCGACGTGATGACCGCACTGGCAGAAGCGTATAGCCGTAGAGAACGGGATACGCTGCCAAAAGTGACCGGCGGACGTTACGGGCTATCCTCGAAAGAGTTCGGCCCCGACTGCGTGATGTCGATATTCCGCGAGCTGTCACTCAGCCAGCCACGTCCGCGCTTTACCGTCGGCATTTATGACGACGTGACAGGCCTTTCCCTGCCGGTGGTGGAAGAAGATTTACCGCAGCACGCTTCGCTCGAGGCCCTGTTCTACGGGCTGGGCAGCGACGGTTCGGTATCTGCCACCAAGAACAATATCAAGATTATCGGCAACAGCACGCCGATGTATGCGCAGGGGTATTTCGTTTACGACTCCAAAAAGGCCGGTGGTCTGACGGTGTCGCATCTGCGCGTCAGCGAAAAGCCGATCAAATCCGCGTATCTGGTCAGCCAGGCGCATTTCGTCGCCTGTCATCAGTGGCAGTTTATCGATCTGTATCAGATGGCAGAACGTCTGCGTCCGGGCGGTATTTTCCTGCTCAATACGCCGTTCAGCGCTGATGAAGTCTGGGCACGTTTACCGCTGGAAGTTCAGGCGACGCTTATCCAGCGCGAAGCCCGTTTATATGTGATTAACGCCGCCAAAATTGCCCGCGAATGCAAACTCGGCGCGCGCATTAACACCGTCATGCAGATGGCGTTCTTCCACCTGACGCAGATCCTGCCGGGCGAACAGGCGCTCGCCGAATTGCAGGGCGCGATTGCCCGCAGCTACAGCAGCAAAGGCGAGGAAATCGTCACCCGCAACTGGATGGCGCTGGCGGCCACGCTGGAAGAACTGGTTTCTGTGCCGTTACAGGCGATTCCGGAAAATCCACGCAAACGCCCGCCGATTGTGTCCGACGCTGCGCCGGATTTCGTCAAAACCGTCACTGCCACCATGCTGGCCGGTCTTGGCGACGCACTGCCGGTTTCCGCTTTCCCGCCGGACGGCACCTGGCCGACAGGCACCACGCAATGGGAAAAACGCAACATTGCCGAAGAAGTGCCGATCTGGAAGCCGGATTTGTGTACTCAGTGCAACCACTGTGTCGCGGCCTGTCCGCATTCCGCCATCCGCGCCAAAGTGGTACAGCCGGAGTTTATGGAAGACGCGCCGTCTGCACTGCAATCTCTGGATGTGAAATCCCGCGACATGCGCGGCCAGAAATACGTATTGCAGGTTGCGCCTGAAGACTGCACCGGCTGTAATCTTTGCGTGGAAGTGTGCCCTGCAAAAGATCGTCAGGATCCGTCCATCAAAGCCATTAACATGGCAGACCGCATTGAACATCTGGAAGAAGAACGCGCCAACTATGACTTCTTCCTCAAACTGCCGGAAATTGATAAAACCACGCTGGAACGTATCGATATCCGCACGTCGCAGCTGATCACGCCGCTGTTTGAATATTCCGGTGCCTGCTCCGGTTGTGGCGAAACACCTTACATCAAACTGCTGACCCAGCTGTACGGCGATCGTTTGCTGATTGCCAACGCCACCGGCTGTTCATCGATTTATGGCGGCAACCTGCCTTCAACGCCGTACACCACCAACGCCGATGGCCGCGGTCCGGCCTGGGCAAACTCGCTGTTTGAAGATAACGCCGAATTCGGGCTGGGCTTCCGTCTGACTGTCGATCAGCATCGCCGTCGCGTGCTGCGTTTAGTCGCCTCGCTGGAAGAACATATTCCCGCCGAACTGTTAGGCGGCCTGCGCGATGAGACGTCCACGCCGGAAGTGAAACGTGAACATGTCACGGCGCTGCGTAACATTCTGGCAGACATTGATACGCCGGATGCGCGTCAGCTGGCGACCGACGCCGATTATCTGGTGGATAAATCTATCTGGCTGATTGGCGGCGACGGCTGGGCGTATGACATCGGTTTCGGCGGGCTGGATCACGTGCTGAGCCTGACGGAAAACGTCAACGTGCTGGTGCTCGATACCCAGTGTTATTCCAACACCGGTGGCCAGCAGTCGAAGGCAACGCCGCTTGGCGCGGTGACGAAATTTGCCGAACAGGGCAAACGGAAATCGCGTAAGGATCTGGGCGTCAGCATGATGATGTACGGTCATGTGTATGTGGCGCAAATTTCGCTCGGTGCGCAACTGAACCAGACAGTGAAAGCCATTCAGGAAGCCGAAGCGTATCCGGGGCCGTCGCTGATTATCGCGTACAGTCCGTGCGAAGAACACGGTTACGATCTGGCGCTCAGCCATGACCAGATGAAACAGCTGACCACCACCGGTTTCTGGCCGTTGTACCGCTTCGATCCGCGCCGCGTGGAAGAAGGTAAACCGGCACTGGCACTGGATTCAAGGCCACCTTCCAGCGGACTGACCGATACGCTCAACAACGAGCAACGCTTCCGTCGACTGAATTCCCAGCAGCCGGAAGTGGCAGAAATGTTGTATGCGGCGGCAGAGAAAGAGTTGCAGCAGAAATATGACTTCTTAGCCATGCTGGCCGGGAAAAAGGCGGAACCGGAGTCTTAAAACTGAAGCGCTGCCGCCCTTCCCGGGCGGCTTTTTTCATCGTAAATCACCCTGCTCGAATTTTGCGGAAATCACAGGTGAAGTTTCTTTAATTACTTAACGCGATTTCTCAGGCCAAATTTCTAAAGAGTACTAACATCGTTCCGGGAGCACGTCTCTCGTTCCAAAACTAAATTTTAGTGATCATTCACTGGCCTTCGCTCGCGAAGGCTTTTTTTATAATTTCTGCATCAGGCGATATCAATGTTCAGGACAGATATGAGACGCATATCGCCTGCCGAAAAACCTGACGCATTGAATAAATCACTCCCTGCGCGTTATTTCATTCGTGTTAAACGGCGAACCAGGTCCATTTCTGTGCGACGGAATGGAATGCCGTATTCATCCAGCACATCGTGAAACCACAAATGCGCATAATCGTGATTGCCCTTACGCACCGAGGGCCACGGCAGCGTAGTTTGCGTTTTACCGCGCACTAATCCCCACTGATAACAGCCCGCATTGAATGCGCTGAACAGCGGCAGTTGTTCCTCGAACACGCTCCCGACGTGGCGCGCCAGCCATTCGGTACATAACACCGGACGGTCGTATTTCTGCCAGAAACGCAACGCCTGCAAAAGCTTCGGCGTGGCGACGTAGGCGTGGAAACTGATGATATCGGAAAGTTTTGCCGCTTCGACATCAATGGGATGGGTGAAGAATTCGTTTTCCGGCTCATCCGGATCCTGCGAGAAATGCCATGCGCAGACAGTCAGCGGCTGAAGCGGATCTTCATCCCGCGCCCAGACAAACGCCTTTTGCATCAGTTCCAGCGCAAAGACTTCGAGTTTTTCGTCGTACGACACTTCCTCAAGCCCGCTGGCAAAAGTGCCACGGTTGCCCGGCTCGTTATACAAATCCCAGATAGCGATACGTTCATCGGTGCGGTAATAACGGACAATATCGCGCACATAACGCTCCACTTCCGGCCACATATCGCGGTTACACACCACATCGCGCCCCGGACTGGCTGCCGCCTGGCTGTTATGTTTACCCGGTTCCGGCGCTTTTTGCGGCCCGAGGAACGGCTCGTCGCCGGAGAACCCGCAGTCATCCATCAGCGTCAGCATCACTTTGATCTGATGACGGGCAGCAATCGCCAGAAACGCGTCAATACGCGCCAGCAAACCGTCGCGGTCATCCTGCCAGACAATAAACGGCAGATTGATGCGCAGCTGGTTGTAACCCGCCTCATGCGCCCAGCCGAGTTCCTGATCGATAGTTGGCGCATCAAAAGTCTCGCGCTGCCAGAGTTCCGTCCAGTTCACCGCCGTGCGTGGCAGATAGTTAAATCCACAAATCCAGCCTTGTCGCTGGCTCCACACGGATGCCTGCTCCCTGCTCCACTGCTGTTTCATTCATCGCTCCTGAAGTTAAATGCATTAACTGACATTATTAGCTGTCTTTTATTCTCTGCAGAGAATGGCTGCAAATTAATTGCTCAGGTTATGGAGTTAAGATCACACTCTTTTCACCTGATTCGCGCAGCCATCAGGGAATTTTAATGCGGTGGCAGAGTGTGAAATTAAAATATAGCGAAGGGATAAGCCGGAGTATAAAATTCGATTGGATACAATGAGATAATTATATTGCACGTTTGTTACGGATATTAATATTAATCACCATAAATAATGGCGGAAATAACGTCAGTAAATGAAATGAATGATTAATGCTTTCCGGTTAAAGGGAATATCTGATTTGCAGATATTCCCCTTTGCAGAATCAGTCCAGATCCACGCCGTTGCTGGCGATCACTTTCTTATACCAGTAAAACGATTTTTTTCTCTTTCTTTCCAGCGTGCCATTTCCGGCATCATCACGGTCGACGTAAACAAAGCCGTAGCGCTTACTCATTTCGCCGGTCGAAGCGGAAACCAGATCGATACAACCCCATGAGGTGTAGCCGATCAGCGGCACGCCGTCGGTGATCGCCTCGCCCATCGCGTGAATATGCTCGCGCAGATAGCTGATGCGGTAGTCGTCGTTGATTTCACCTTGCGCGTTGATTTCATCTTTCGCGCCGAGGCCGTTTTCCACCAGGAAAAGTGGTTTCTGATAGCGGTCGTACATCATGTTCATGGTGATGCGCAGGCCAAGCGGATCGATGCCCCAGCCCCATTCGCTGGCGTCGATGTAGGGGTTTTTCAGCGATTTGACGATGTTGGCCGCGCTGCTGTTGTTGTCGTTCATGTCTGCCGATGCGCAGCGTGACGCGTAGTAACTAAACGAGACAAAATCGACGGTGTTTTTCAGGATCTCTGCGTCGCCCGGTTCCGTCACCACGTTCACGCCCTTCTCTGCAAAGACCCGCCGGGTGTACGTCGGATATTCCCCACGCGCCTGCACGTCGATGAAGAACAGGTTTTCGCGATCTTTCTGCAACGCAGCCCAGACGTCCGCAGGCTTGCAAGTTTGCGGATAAAAATTACCGCCCGCCAGCATACAACCGACCTGATTTTGCGGATTCACTTCATGGGCGATTTTGGTCGCTAAAGCACTGGCAACCAGCTCATGATGCGCGGCCTGATATTTTACCTGCTCCTGATTTTCACCTTCTTCGAAGACCAGACCCGCGCCGGAGAACGGGCTGTGCAGCAGAATGTTAATCTCGTTAAACGTCAGCCAGTATTTCACCAGTCCGTCGAACGCCTCAAAACAGGTACGCGCATAACGTGCAAAAAACTCGACCATTTTACGGTTACGCCACGACCCGTATTCGATCACCAGATGCATCGGCACATCGAAATGGCACAGCGTGACCAGCGGTTCGATGCCGTACTTTTTGCATTCGGCAAACACGTCGCGGTAAAACGCGATCCCCTCCGCATTCGGCGTCAGTTCATCGCCGTTGGGATAAAGCCGGCTCCAGGCAATTGACGTGCGGAACACCGTAAAGCCCATTTCGGCCATCAGCGCGATGTCTTCTTTATAACGGTGATAGAAATCAATCGCCTGATGCGCCGGATAAAACTCGTCTTCTTTCAGTGAGAAACGTTTTTCCTGACCGGTTTTAACCGCCAGACGGTGCGCGCCGTGCGGGATCATATCAACCGTGGTCAGGCCTTTTCCGCCTTCAAAACTGCCGCCCTCAGCCTGATTTGCGGCAATCGCCCCGCCCCATAAAAAACCTTCAGGAAATGCTGATGCTGCCATGAGAAATCCTCTCCTTTAATTTATTTTAACTGCGCTCTGCGAAACCGCAAAGGCGGCGGGAACCGTTGATTCCGGCGCTGTATTTTTTGGCGCCACGGTTTCCACCGGAATATCTTCAAATCCGAGTAACAGCGTGGTGAAGAAGGAAATCACCACCGCGAGGATCATTACGCCCGCGACCCAGACAATGCTCATCGGATTTGACGGGTCAAAGAACTGCACGCTGGTAAACAGCCCCGGTGACGCCATCGAATGGCTGGCAAGTCCGCCTAATCCGGCCACGCCACCGCAGATGAAACCACTGATTAAACAGGCGATCAGCGGACGTTTCAGGCGCAGCGCCACGCCGTACAGCGCGGGTTCGGAAATCCCGGCGACAATCGCCGATGCCGCCGCCGCCAGCGCCGTCTGACGCAGCTCCGGGTTTTTGGTACGCCATGCCACCGCCAGCGAAGAACCGCCCAGCGACAGGTTCGCGCCAATTTCCGACGGCATGACCATGCCCTCTTTGCCGGTTTCGGCGATGGTCTGAATAATGGTTGGCGTGAACACGCGGTGCATGCCGGTCATCACCAGCAGCGGCCAGGCCGCGCCCATAATGGCGACAGAAAGCCAGCCGAGATAACTGTGAACGGTGTACACCACCGCCGAAATCCCGGTACCGATCCAGATACCCAGCGGGCCAATCAGCATGATGGCAACCGGTGCCGCAATCAGCATGATCAGCATCGGTTTGAGGAAGTTTTTGGTCACTACCGGTGTAATACGATCGACCCATTTTTCGATGTAAGACAGCAGCCAGGTCATGCACAGCGCCGGAATGACGGTGTAGGTGTATTTCACCGCCGTCACCGAAATACCGATAAATTCGACTTTCTGTCCCTGCGCCGCTTTCGCCATTAAATCGATAAATGCCGGATGCACCAAAATCCCGGCAATGGCAATCGCCAGCGACATATTGGTTTTGAATTTCACTGCCGCCGACGCCGCCACCATCACCGGCAGGAAGAAGAACGCGCCGTCGCCGATGGTGTTGAGGATAATCAGCGTTGAGGCACCCTTGTCGAAAACACCGGTCATATCCAGGATCATCGCCAGCAGTTTGACCATCGAGCCACCGATAATCGCCGGGATCAGCGGTGACATGGTGCCGATCAGCGCATCGAGAATGCCGGACCCAATGCGTTTAAGCGTGATTTTGCTTTTGGCCGGCGCGTCATCACTGGCCGCAGCAAAGCCTTCCGGCAGCAGTTTCAGCACTTCGGCGTAGGCCTGAGAAACATTGTTACCGATGATCACCTGACACTGTTTTTCATTGCGCACCACACCCATCACGCCGGTAATGGCTTTCAGCGTGGCGGTATCGACGGCAGATTCATCATTCAGCACGAAGCGCAGGCGTGTCATGCAGTGCGTCACTGCTGCCACATTCTCTGCACCACCGATTGCCGCGACAACCGACTGTGATATTGCTGCAAAATTTTTAGACATGAGTAAAAACTCTCTCGGATTCATAGGGTTATGAATGTTTTTTCAGAAGCCCTGGCTTCTGTGAAACCGCTTTTTATGCAACGTACTGGTTCTTTTGTGAAAGGCTGTGAAACGATAGGTAACCGGTTTCATACGAGAATGTGCAGTTCTATTCCTGACATCAATAAAAATCTGCAACGCTGTTTTATTTTTGTGATGGCGATCTCCCGCTGGCGTTGAGCCGGGCTCAATTCATCGCAAAATGCGCGGAATGTGTAGAATGACGGATAATTTTTCTTTTTTGGGTGCGGCTGATGTCAACAATGCAGGAAGTGGCTAATAAAGCAGGAGTTTCCAAAGCCACCGTTTCCCGAGTGCTTTCCGGTAAGGGATATGTGAGCCAGGAAACCAAAGATCAGGTGTTTAAAGCGATTGAGGAAGCGGGCTACCGGCCAAATCTGCTGGCACGGAATCTGGCGACCAGCAAATCCATGTGCATCGGACTGGTGGTCACCAACACCCTGTATAACGGCAATTATTTCAGCGAGTTAATCTCACAGGCG
This sequence comes from Rahnella sp. ATs2, assembly GCF_051851855.1. Lineage (NCBI taxonomy): Bacteria > Pseudomonadati > Pseudomonadota > Gammaproteobacteria > Enterobacterales > Yersiniaceae > Rahnella > Rahnella sp. ATs2. Next base: position 195,930 of record NZ_JBLYPL010000011.1, read on the forward strand.
GCAAAAAAACTCGATGCCAACGGACGTCAGCTGATCCTGGTCGATGGCAAACACAGCGCCGAAGAGGAACGCGAAGCCATTCAGTTTCTGCATGATTTGCGCTGCGACGGCATTATTATTTATCCGCGCTTTTTATCCGTCGATGAAATGGATGACATCATCGATAAATATAAAAAGCCGGTGATGGTAGTGAACCGTAAATTACGAAAACATCAGAGCCACTGTATTTATTGCGATCACAAAGGTTCAGGTCTCCAGGCCACCAATGCGCTGATTGAGCGCGGCCATCGCAATATTGCTTTTATTACCGGCTCGATGGATTCCCCGACCGCGATTGAGCGCCTGTCAGGTTATAAAGAGGCGCTGATGGCAGCCGGTTTACCGGTAAATGATGCACTGATTATCCCCGGTAAATGGTCAGCAGCCAGCGGTGCCGCCGCCGTAGAAGCCCTGCTCGCCGCCGGTCAGACGTTCAGCGCCATTCTTGCCAGTAACGATGAAATGGCGATCGGCGCGATGAAGAAACTGAATGATGCCGGAATTGCCGTCCCCGCCGATGTTTCGGTGATCGGGTTTGATAATATCCCGACTGCGCCGTTTCTTATTCCGGCGCTGTCGAGCGTGAAAGATCCGGTCAGCGATATGGTCAGTGAAGTCATCAGCCAGATTATTTCCATGCTCGATGGCGGTTATTTGTCCGAACAGAATAAGTTTGTATCAGAGCTTATTTTGCGGGAATCGGTGACGAGCGGACCGGCTCTTCCTTAAGCTTTCCGTAAACGCGGTTTAAATTATCCGTTAAACACCACCGATTAAGCCTTTTCCGAATTGTCGTTTATCCCTTTGCCCTGCATTGTGCGCGTGAACATGATCCACCGTCATGACGGGACACAGGAAACAAAAATGAAAAAATCTGGAATGGTTGTTCTTTGCGCAGCACTGCTGGTTGCGAGTGTCAGCGTCTTTGCTGAAGGCCCGCGTCAGCCGCCGGTTAAAGAGCCGCAGCCGGTACATAAAACGCACAAGCCGGTTGTTCATCATCAGCCTGCGCATCACAAAGCTAAACCGGTGCCGGTTCATCACAAGGTGAAACCAAAGCCGGAGATGAATAAGCCCGAACATCGCGGCTAAACAATTTCATGACAAGCCGCACACTGTTGCGGCTTTTTTGCATGCTGATTAAACACGTGTAACGCCTGAACGTTGTGTGCCTTTTTATTAAAGTTACTTCCCCGTCTGCCGATAACTTCCGTGCTATTTAAAACCCAAAGAGTGAATTTCACTTAAGGCCGATCTTTTTGCTAAATACGCTTAAATTTAAGCACGTTAGAAGCAAAATTTGGCGAAGTAAGAATTATCTTATGCTAACGTTTCATCCGCACATCACAGCAAAAATGCGTCGGGACAGGCGCACTATTTAGCCGGACTTTAGTACGGAAGGATCCCCGTAAAGGCGGCAGGCTAGCAGGCAAAATAAAATGAGCGAAGATTCTGATGTATTGTATCGGTTGCTGGTTCAGCGCGTAGAAGACTACGCGATTTACATGCTTAAACCCGATGGCATTATTGCGAACTGGAATGCCGGTGCGCAGAGGGCAAAGGGTTATACGCCCGAGGAAATAGTCGGAAAGCATTTTTCGTGTTTTTACACCGAAGAAGACCGCAAAAGCGGCTGGCCACAGCACGGCCTGGAAACAGCGCGCGAAACCGGCCGCTATGAATCCGAAGGCTGGCGACAGCGCAAAGATGGCACTCTCTTCTGGGCGCACATCATTATTGAAGCGTTGCGTGAAGCCGGTGAGATCATAGGTTTTGCCAAAATCACCCGCGATGTGACAGAACGTCGTGAAGCCGAACAGGCATTGTTACAGGCCAAAGAACTGGCTGAATCTAACAGTGAGCAACTCGCTTCCCTTTCGCAGTTTCTGAATACGGTCATCGCCAATATCCCGTCATCCGTGATTGTTGAGAATGCGGTTTCCCGCGAGATCTTACTGGTTAACCGTCAGGCAGAACGTTTACTGGGCATTTCACGTGAAAAAATGCTCGGTAAACGTCCGCAGGATTGCATGGGTTCAGGGCTGAGCACCTTTATCAATAAGCAGTCGGACGAGTGTCTGCGCGCAGAAGGGGTTCACCGCAGCGAACAGCAATTGCTGACCGCCATCGGCGACCGCACGTTGCAGACCACCAGTTCGGTGATCCGCGGCAACGATCCGCAGACCAGCTACGTGATGATGATCGCTGACGACGTGACGGATCAACAGGCCGCACATGCCCGGATTCATCACATGGCGCACCACGATAATCTGACCAGTCTGCCGAACCGCATTCTGTTCAGCCAGCGTCTGAGCGAGGCGTTGCAGCGTGACAGTTATAGCCACAGCCACACCGCCACGCTGTGTCTGGATCTCGATAACTTCAAAAACGTCAACGACGCACTGGGCCATCAGATTGGTGATGAACTGCTGCGTGCGATTTCCAAACGTCTGCGCATGACGCTGCGTGATGACGATACGCTGGCGCGCATTGGCGGCGATGAATTTGCCGTGGTGCTGCCGGGGCTGAAAGACATTTCAGCGGCACATCAGATTTCTAAACGACTGATTGAATCAGTGCGCCCGCCAGTGATCATCGACGGCCATTCGCTGTCTGTCGGTCTGAGCATTGGTATTGCGCTGGCAGATTCGGCAGAAAATACCCCGGATCAGTTACTGCGTTGTGCGGATATGGCGCTGTACGAAGCCAAACGTAATGGCCGTAACCGCTACGAAGATTTCCGCATCGAAATGGATGCCGCCGCCCGCAAACGCCGCGTGGTGGAAATGGATTTACGCGATGCGATCACCTGTAATCAGCTGCGTCTTTATTATCAGCCGATCACCGATGCACGTCATGATGCAGTCATTGGATATGAAGCGCTGATGCGCTGGCAGCATCCGGAAAACGGACTGATTATGCCGGTCGATTTCATTCCGATTGCCGAAGAAACAGGACTGATCCACAGTCTTGGCTCATTTGCTTTGCACGAAGCCTGCCGTGAAGCGACCACCTGGAAAGGCAATCAGACGGTTGCGGTAAACCTTTCACCGATCCAGTTTAAAAACAGCGGGCTGGTGTCTGTGGTGGAATCTGCGCTGGAAGCTTCGGGGCTGGATCCGTCACGTCTGGAAGTTGAAATCACCGAATCGGTATTGCTCGATAACACACTGGGAAACATCAGCATCCTGCGCAAACTGAAGGCGCTCGGCGTGCGCATTGCACTGGATGATTTCGGCACCGGTTATTCGTCGCTGAGTTATCTGCGCTCCTTCCCGTTCGACAAAATTAAAATCGACCGGTCGTTCATCAATGACATGCAGGACAGCCGCGAGGCTCTGGCGATCATCCGCGCCATTACTGGCATGAGCCGCAGTCTGGACATTCAGACCACAGCGGAAGGTGTGGAAACCGACGAGCAGTTCCGCCGTCTGAAAGAAGAAGGTTGTACGTTGTTCCAGGGATATTTCTTCGGACGGCCTCAGCCCTCAGAGTCAAGACTGGTTGGGTTTGCACCCCTCTGATGATAGGTATTAAACACGGGTTTTGTTGGGAGTGATTGGGGGAACAGCGGTATATATGGCTGTTATTTCTGACGATTGTTTTTGCACCCCCCCCTGTGAAAGGAAGCGAGCTGACCGTGTTTCCTTCCACACCGTAAGTGGCTGTTGACCTGCTCCTCCCCCTGCGAAAGGGAGCGAGCTGACCGTGTTTCCCTCCACAACGGAAGTGGGTGTTGACCTGCTCCTCCCCCTGCGAAGGGGGAGGTTGGGAGGGGGTTTTAAGGGCTAATACCCGGTCAAAGTATACTCCAAATTATTGATTTTACTTTAATACCCCACCCCAACCCTCCCCTTCGCAGGGGAGGGAGCTGAACTGAATTCCCTGGCTACTCTGCGAAAACCTGACCAGTACTCACAAACTTGCAGACGAAACCACTGCCCGTGTCCGCTACGACTTGCGAATTATTCCTTAATACCCCGCCCAACCCTTTCCTTCTTTGGTGAAGCAACGATATAGCGAACCATTAGCCAACTTATTACGCTTATTTGATCTACTTCTCATACCGCCACACCACGCACCATTACGATCCGTTAACATTAATTTAACGCACCACACGCGTGCATATCAGCCAGATATCAACACCTTAGAAATACTTAAACCGATCTTCCGATTAAAGCGTGTAATTTTTAGTCGTTTGAAATTAAAAACAAATTTGCCGTTCTGCCTAACTTTCTCATGAACCATTACAAAATTGGTTCAGAAAATGCAAAGGACTGATTAACGATTTAATTCCCAGCGGGAAACTGAAATATGCCAACAAATTCCGGGGCGCTGCCCCCTTCTAACGGGACCTCGAACTCAGCACTGGAACAGCTGCGTCAGCTGATACAGCAGCATCCCGATCAGACTCAGCCGTTACCGGCAGAGCGCGATCTGATGCAGATGTTTGACGTCGGCCGCCGTGAAATCCGCCGGGCGCTGGATGTGCTGGCAGAAGAAGGCCGCGTGTGGCGCAAACAGGGGAAAGGCACGTTCATCGGGCCGAACGGTCCTGCGCAGCCGCTGAGTTTGCAGACGTTACAGAAGCAATCGAACTTGCAGGAAGTGATGGAAGCGCGTTTGCAGCTCGAACCGGGGCTGGCGAAATACGCCGCACTGCGCGCCACGCCGGAACAGATACAGCTGATGCGCCGTTTGCTCGACAAGGTGAAAACCATGTCACGCGGCGATCCGGATCAGATTGAACTGTGGGACAGCGCATTTCACCGCGCAATTGCCGATGCCGCCGGTAACCGGTTGTTGCTTGGATTGTTCGATGCCGTCGATGCCATCCGCCGTGATCCAAGCTGGCTGGCGGTGCGTAACGCCGCACGAAATCAGGAGCGCCTGAACCGTTACGACGATCACCATGAGCGCATCGTAGAACACATCGCCGCACGCCAGCCCAAAGAGGCCGCCAGAGTCATGCGCGAGCACCTTCTGGCGCTGCAACAGGCGTTTCTTTCCACCCTGAATGATGATGACGAGGATTTTACTGATGACTGACCCGGCCAAACCCGTCACGCCGCTGTTACATATCAGCGACCTGCGGGTGCAGTTTTCCGGCTCCCCCGCGACCGTGCTCGACGGCATTTCCTTGCAGCTGGAAGCCGGAAAAACGCTGGCGCTGGTCGGGGAATCCGGTTGCGGCAAAAGCGTGACGTCGCTGGCGCTGATGGGGCTATTGCCTGCCAGCGCCAATGTGTTGCAGGGCGATATCCGCCTGAATGACACCTCGCTGCTCGGGCTATCTGAACGCCAGTACGCAGACCTGCGCGGTCAGGAGCTGGCGATGATTTTTCAGGAACCGATGACCTCACTCAATCCGGCGCTGACACTCGGCGATCAGCTGGCTGAAGCCGTAATGCGCCATCAGGGTGCGGATAAAAAACAGGCACGAATGCAGGCGCTGGAAATCCTGAAAAAGGTGCAAATTCCTGCGCCGGAATTGCGGATGGACGCTTATCCGCACCAGCTTTCCGGCGGTATGCGCCAGCGGGTGATGATTGCGATGGCGCTGATCAACCGTCCGCAATTGCTGATTGCCGACGAACCGACTACCGCGCTGGACGTCACCATTCAGGCGCAGATCCTCGCCCTGCTCAACCGCATTCAGCAGGAAACCGGCAGCGCATTGTTGCTGATCACCCATGACCTCGGCGTGGTGGCGGAAGTCGCTGACAGCGTGGCGGTGATGTATGCCGGACAAATCGTCGAACAGGGTCTGGTGGCCGATATTTTCAATAATCCGCAGCATCCGTACACCATCGGGCTGATGGGGTCGATGCCGTCGCTGGCCTCGCGCCAGGGCGCATTGTCCACCATTCCCGGTGCCGTACCGTTGCCGAAAGACATGCCGAAAGGCTGCCGGTTTTCGACGCGCTGTCCGTTTGCCGATGCGCGCTGCCATCAGGAACGTCCGGCGTTGCGTCCGCTGCATCAGTCTTCACACCACGTCGCCTGTTTTTATGCGCCGCTGGAAAATTTTTTTGCCCTGTCCGCTGAAGGAGCCTGCGCATGAGTCTCGCACCCCGCCCCATCCTGGAAGCCGCCGGGCTGACCAAAGTCTTCAAAGGTCCTTCAACGCTGTTCACGAAACCCAAAATCGTGCAGGCGGTGGATCGCATTTCGCTGCGCGTCTGGCATGGCGAAACGCTGGCGATTGTCGGCGAATCCGGCTCGGGAAAATCGACCCTTGGACGTCTGTTATTGCAGTTACTCAGCGCCACCGACGGCGACGTGTTTTATGAAGGCGAAAACCTGAAACAGTTTTCTGCTGACCAGATGAAAAAGCTGCGCCGCGACCTGCAAATCATTTTTCAGGATCCGTTTGCCTCGCTCAACCCGCGCATGACGGTAGAAGAAATCGTTGGCGAACCCCTGTGGTTGCACAACATCGTCAGCGGCAAAGCGGACAGGCAGGCCAAAGTGCGCGAACTGCTGACCACCGTCGGCCTGCCCGCCGCATTCAGTAACCGTTATCCGCATGAGTTTTCCGGCGGTCAGCGCCAGCGTATCGGCATTGCGCGTGCACTGGCGTCATCGCCAAAACTGCTGCTGGGTGATGAGCCGGTGTCGGCGCTGGATGTGTCGGTACAGGCGCAGGTAGTCAATTTGCTGGAAAATCTTAAACAGCAGTTTGGCCTGACGATGATCGTCGTCGCGCACGGTCTGGCGGTGATCCGCCATATGAGCGACCGCGTGGCGGTGATGTACCTCGGGCAAATCGTCGAACTCGCCAGCACCGATGACATTTTCGACCAGCCGCTGCATCCCTATACCCAGGCGCTGATTGCTTCCGCGCCACAGCTCGCGCCGGGGATGAAACGTCCGGTGCCGCTGCTGCAGGGCGATATGCCCAATCCGGCCAATATGCCGACCGGCTGCCGTTTCCATACCCGCTGCGCCTACGCTACCGACGAATGTCGACTGGTGGAGCCGCAACTTGAAACCGTCAGTGACAACCGCATGGTGGCCTGCCACCGCTGGAGCGAACTGCAACGGGATCGCACTTCGGTGCTGGTTCCGCCGCCGTCCGCCGCTTTCACCTTACGGCGTGCGCTGTTTGAACAAGCGAGCCAGAACCGGCTTTCACTTTCCACTCCGACATCAACTCTGGGAACCCGACCATGAAATTTGCACCCCGCTTAACTGCCTGCATTCCGGCCTTCATGTTGCTGACGTCTGCGGGCCTCGCCCATGCGGAAAGCACCCTGCGTATCGGCCTTGGCAGCGATCCTGACATGCTGGATCCGGCCACGGCGCGCACCTATTACGGGCGTTTCGTGTTCAGCGCCATGTGCGAACGGCTGGTGGATGTCGATCAACATCTGCAAATCGTTCCGGGTCTGGCGAAAGACTGGGCGTACAGCGAGGATGGCAAAACGCTGACCCTGAATTTGCGCGAAGGCGTGACTTTCCAGGACGGCGAAAAATTCGATGCGCAGTCGGTGAAATACAACATCGAACGTTATCTGACGCTGCCGGGTTCTTTGCGTAAAAGTGAGCTGTCCTCGGTTGAATCCGTGGAAGTCACCGCGCCATACACCGTGGTTTTCCATCTGAAAACGGCGGATGCCGCGCTGCTGATGCAACTGACTGACCGCGCGGGCACCATGATGGCGCCAGAGGCAACGGCCAAAGGCAACGTGGCGGCACATCCGGTCTGTTCCGGCCCGTATGAGTTTGTCAGCCGCGTTCAGCAGGATCGCATCGTGCTGAAACGGTTTGAAAATTACTGGAACAAAGGCGCATATCACTTCGATAAAGTGGTGTTCCTGCCGATCCCGGATGCGTCCGTGCGCCTGGCTAACCTGCGTGCGGGTGATCTGGATATCACCGAAGGTATTGCCGCCAGCGACACCGCCACGGTGAAAGCCGACAGCAATCTGCAACTGGCCAGCACCACCGGCCTGGGGTATATGGGGCTGACAATTAATCTCGCCAACGGCACCGCCAACACCAATACACCGCTGGCGAAAGATGCCCGTGTACGTCAGGCATTATCGCTGGCGATTGACCGCGACGCATTGAATCAGGTGGTGTTCCAGGGGCAGTACACGCCGGCGAATCAGGCTTTCTCGCCTGCCAGCCCGTATCACGCCGACATTCCGGTGCCAAAACGCGATATTGAAAAAGCCAAAGCGCTGCTGGCCGAAGCCGGTGTGAAAACGCCGCTGACCATTGATTTCCTGGTCGCCAACAACCCGACGTCCCAGCAGGTAGCGCAGGTGCTTCAGGCGATGGTCAGCGAAGCGGGCATCAACCTGAATCTGCAAATGACCGAATACGCCACGCTGCTGGATCGCCAGCAAAGCGGTGAATTCAAAATGAGCATGTCCGGCTGGTCAGGACGCCCGGATCCCGACGGTAATATCTTCTCGTTCCTCAATACCAAAGGCGGTCTGAACGATGGTAAATACAGCAATCCGCAGGTTGACCAGTGGTTGCAGGAAGCCCGTCTGACCAGCGATGTGGCTAAGCGTAAAGCCCTCTACAAACAGGTCGTTGTACAGGAAAACCTCGACGATCCGCTGGTGTATCTGTACTTCGAACCGCGCATTTTCGGTATCAACAAGAAAGTGACGGGTTTCGTGCCCTACGCCGACGGGCTGATCCGTTTGCAGGGTCTGGCGCTGAACAAGTAATTGCCTGAGGAAAGACAATGTTAGAACTGGTGGTGAAACGGCTGATTTCAGCCATACCGACGTTGTTTCTGGTCACGCTGATGGTGTTCTCGTTGCAGAAATTGCTGCCGGGCGACCCGATCACCGCGATGGCTGGCGAGGAACGGGATCCGGCAGTCATTGCGCAGTTACGAGAGCAATACCATCTGAATGATCCGATCCCCAGCCAGTATTTTCACTGGGTCGGCAACGCGCTGCGCGGTGATTTCGGCACCTCGCTGCGCACTCAGGAACCGGTGTTACAGCTCATCGCCAGCAAACTACCGGTGACGCTCGAACTTTCGCTGCTGGCGATGATTGTGGCGCTGATCATCGGCATCACTATGGGCGTGCTGGCGGCGGTGAACAAAGGCACCTGGATAGATAACGGCACCAATTTTCTGGCGCTGTCGGGGATTTCGATCCCCCATTTCTGGCTGGGTGTGCTGCTGATTATGCTGTTCTCGGTGAAACTGCACTGGCTTCCGGCGTCCGGTTACGTGCCGTTCTCAGAAGATCCGCTGCAAAACCTGAAAACCATGTTGCTGCCTGCGGCGGTGCTCGGCACCGGCCTTTCCGCCACGCTGATGCGCCATACGCGTGCGGCGATGATTGCGGTGCTGAAAACCGATTACATCCGTACCGCCCGTGCCAAAGGGCTGCTGCCGAAAATGGTGATCATGAAACACGCGCTGCGCAATGCGCTGGTGCCGATCATCACGCTGACGACCTTGCTGTTCGGCGAACTTCTGGGCGGCGCGGTGCTCAGCGAGCAGGTATTCACCATTCCGGGCTTTGGCAAAATGATCGTCGATTCAGTGTTTAACCGTGATTACGCCGTGGTTCAGGGCGTGGTAATGGTGGTCGCGGTCGGTTTTCTGCTGATGAATCTGCTGGCCGACGTGTTGTATGTGCTGGTCAACCCACGTATGCGGAGAACCTGAGATGAGCGTATCTGTGATTTCCGTGACAACGTCACTCCCTGTCCGCGAACCTAATCGTGTGCTGCGCAAATTTTTGCGTAATAAAAGCGCGGTGATTGGCGCAGTACTGGTCGTCACCTTCGCCCTGCTGGCTTTACTTGCGCCGTGGATTTCACCGTTTGATCCGATCAAAGCTGATTTCATGGCAGTGCGTAAAGCGCCTTCTGCCCTGCACTGGCTGGGTACCGATGAGCTGGGCCGCGACATTTTATCGCGCCTGTTCTGGGGGGCACGCACCTCGCTGATGGCCGGTTGTGTGTCGGTGATTATCGCGATTGTGATTGGCGTGCCGCTCGGCCTTATCGCCGGTTTCTGGCAAGGCTGGCTGGACAGCGTGATTTCCCGCGTGGTTGAGGCGCTGCTGTCGTGTCCGTTTCTGGTGCTGGCGATTGCGCTGGGCGCGTTCCTGGGTCCGAGTCTGGGCAATGCGATGATCGCCATCGGGCTTTCCGCCATGCCGATTTTCGCCCGCCTGACGCGAGCGCAGGTGATGAGTATCCGTAACGAGGATTATATCGAAGGTGCGCGGGCGATTGGCCTGCCCGACCGCTGGATCCTCTGGCGCTATGTGCTACCGAACGTGCTGTCGCCGATTCTGGTCCAGGCGACGCTGGCGATTGCCTCGGCGATCATCACCGAAGCCAGCCTGTCGTTTCTCGGCCTCGGCCAGCAACCGCCGGACGCCTCATGGGGTGCGATGCTTAATACTGCGCGCAGTTTCCTGGAGCAGTCGCCGTGGATGTCGATTTTTCCCGGTCTGGCGATTTTCCTGACCGTACAGGGTTTCAATTTGCTGGGTGACGGGCTGCGTGATGCGCTCGACCCGCGTTCTGAATAAACCGTTTGCCGCTTTTTTAAGGAAGAAACATGTCTGAGAATTACGATTTTAACGTAGCTTATCCGACCCTGCGTCCCTCGATGATGGGGGCTAATGCGGTCTGCGCGTCACAACCGCTGGCCGCACAGGCCGGTATGAAAATGCTGATGCTGGGCGGAAATGCCGCCGATGCGGCCATCGCCACCGCTATCGCCCTGACCGTGCTTGAACCAAGCGGCAACGGCGCAGGCAGCGACGCGTTCGCTATTATCTGGGACGGCAAAAAAGCCCACGGACTGAATGCTTCAGGCCGTTCACCCGCCGCGTGGACACCGGAATATTTCGCCGCTAAAGGTCTGGACGCCGTGCCGACCTACGGCTGGGATGCCGTCACCGTACCGGGCGCAGTCTCCGGCTGGGTGACGCTGGCAAAACGCTTCGGTACCCTGCCGCTGACCACGCTGGCACAACCGGCGATTGATTATGCCCGTAACGGTTTTCCGGTATCGCCGCTGATTGGCCGCCTTTGGGAAATCGCGGTCAAAAAACTGCATAACCAGCCGGGCTTTATGGAGTGTTTCGCGCCCGAAGGTCGTGCGCCGAAAATCGGTGAAATCTTCCGTAATCCGGCACTGGCGGATTCACTGGAACTGATCGCCAAAACTGAAGGCGAAGCGTTTTATCGCGGTGAACTGGCAGAAAAAATGGTGGCGCACTGTCAGGCCCACGGCGGCGCGCTGACGCTGGACGACCTGGCGAATCACAAAGCCGACTGGGTGGAAACCATGCAGCAGTCTTTCGCGGGCGGTTCGGTTCATGAACTGCCACCGAATGGTCAGGGTATCGCCACGCTGATCGCACTGGGCATTCTCGACAAACTGGATATCGGCAGCCAGCCGGTTGACTCGGTCGAAACCACGCACCTGTGCATTGAAGCGATGAAACTGGCGCTGGCGGATTTGGATCAGCACGTCACCGACAGCGAGCATATGTTCTTCGATCCGCAACTGTTTCTTAACGACGATTATCTGGCACAACGCGCGAAACTGATCGACCGCAGCAAAGCCAGCGACGTGACCTACGGCGCACCGCGTCCGGGCGGCACCGTGTATCTGACAGCGGCCGATTCCAGCGGCATGATGGTCTCTTTCATTCAGTCGAATTACATGGGCTTTGGTTCCGGCGTCGTAGTGCCGGGCACCGGTCTCAGCATGCAAAACCGTGGCTGTGGATTTACTCTCGATGCGGCACACGCCAACTGTGTCGCGCCGAACAAACGCACGCTGCATACGATCATTCCGGCCTTTGCCCAGGACGCCGCAGGTCAACCGCTGATGTCATTTGGCCTGATGGGCGGTCCGATGCAGGCACAGGGACATCTGCAACTGGCGCTGCGCGTGATGCTGTATAAACAAAATCCGCAGGCCGCGATAGATGCGCCACGCTGGCGGATTAACGGCGGGCGTCAGGTGGCGATCGAATCGACCTTCAATCACAACACGCTGGCTGCACTGCGCGCGATGGGTCATGAGCTGATCGTCGAAGACCCGCTCGGCGGCCATTCGTTCGGCGGCGCGCAGGTGATTGTCACTAATCCGGCAGGCGGTTATCTGGCGGGCACTGAATCGCGCAAAGACGGACAGGCGCTGGTGATGTAGTTTTGGTTTTCCTTCCATCGTGAATGGGTTTTGCCCTGCTCCTCCCCCTGCGAAGGGGGAGGACGGGAGGGGGTTTTAAGGGCTAACACCCTGTTTAAAAAAACCTTAACATCAGTTTTTGACCTTAATACCCCTCCCCAGCCC
>NZ_JBLYPL010000012.1:0-165404 GCF_051851855.1 Rahnella sp. ATs2
TAGTGGAAAGCCCTGTACTGACGTACAGGGCTTTTTGCTATGAGGAATCTGCTGATGTTTGGACGTTACTTGCCCTGATTTTGGCATTTATTACTCTGCTTGAGCTCTGCCAGAACCCCTGTCAGTAATGAGTCAGATGATAAGCGCTGTATCCGACAGCTGCGCCTGCGATATCCCAGCTAAAATCTTTCCAGCTCCATCCGCTTCCGCCTTCCCGGCTGTCATAAAGCTCTTTCGCCGCACCCAGTCCGACAGAAAACATCAGTCCGAATGAGCGGCTGCGTGCTTCATTCCATCCCTGACGATCACCATAGGCAGTTCCAGCTGCTGCTAATACTGCTGATCCCACAAAGTGCTCGGCTTTATCTTTGCCTGTCCATGCGTCATTCGCATAATGCGTGCACCCACTGCATCCCAATATCAGCGCGATAAGAGGAAGTCTGAGCGCTACAGATAATCTTTGCATCATAGGGTGGAATTCCAGATAAAAAAAAGCCCGATCACGATGATCAGGCTTTCAGTATAGCCAATTACAGAATTCGGCTGATGAGTCTGTCGATTCTTATCCGCCGTAAGCGTCGGATAAGCTTACGAACTTTGACCGGATAATTTGGAATGCTCTCCAGTTCCATATAGTGCGAAACCACATGCGTATGCTGGCGAATTTCTTCCAGCTCTTTATGACGCGCAGCGGCCATTTCTTTATGCGGATCGTGGATCAAAATGGCATTCTCAAGATCCAGACGCCAGGCGCGGGGATTGAGGTTATTACCGGTAATCAGTTGCCAGCGGTCATCCACCCACATGCCTTTCAGGTGATAGCTGTTATCACCGTCTTTCCACAGACGGACAATTAACTGTCCGCTGTCAACAAAACGCTGTAAACGGCTCAGGAAGCGGCGCAGGTTAATTTCATACAAGTACGGTAAGGCACCTATGATTTTGAATGGCTGATCTTGCGGAATATAGAAATCGTTCGCTGTTTTATCACCCACAATAATTTCCACCTGCTTTCCACGGCGCAGCAGATGAATAATGTTGCGCGCCAGCATGGCAGGCATATTGAAGTAAGGCGTACACAATGTCAGCTTATGATCCGTGCTGGCCATAAGATGATGGATAGTCCGGTTCAGCTCATTTTGTTTGCCAAGACCCACAATCGGCGTGATGGCCAGTTCATCATTACCGGCGCTATCTTTAAAATGATAGCCACTGGTACGTAAGGTCTGGCGGAACTGACGTGTTTCGTTCTTGATCTCAATACTTTTTGGACGATCTTCGCGATCCAGTCGCTGTACGGCAGACGCGGTCAGGATCGACTTCTTCATAAAGTCGATCATTGTGTTGGCCAGCGCCGTATTCGTCAGTAACTGATAACGGTCATAACGATACTTTTCATGGCGATGCAGATAGACATCGTTAAGGCTCGCGCCGCTGTAAATGACCTGATCGTCGATCACAAAACCCTTGAGATGCAAAACGCCCAGCGCTTCGCGGGTATTTACGGGCACACCATATACCGGCACGGAAAGTCCGGGATGCTCTTTCGCCATACGACAATACCAGTCAGCATTGGTGTTTGCCGCTGCAGCGCCGATACGACCACGCTGAGCGCGGTGCCAGTCAACCAGCACGCAAATCTCCAGCTCGGGGCGACGCTGCTTGGCATCATACAACGCCGACAGCACATCGCGACCGCCATCATCGTTCTCAAGATAGAGCGCGACCAGATAAATCCGTTGGGTGGCGTTAGCAATGGCTTCGAGCAGCGTCGTACGGAAATCTGTCGGACAGTAGAGCGTTTTTACAGCATCAACCGTTTGGGGGAGTTTGGGTAGCTGAGCAAGGTGTTGTTGATGTTTATTACGTTTGAATTTTGACAACATCACAGTGCGCTTCTTCTCTCTTCATGTAATGGCTTTAGCGGCACAAACAGATATAGGTAACCGCACAATCGGTCGATAATACCATTAGTCCTGTCTGATGTGCGCATCTTTTGCCTGTTCATCGCGCAGGCTCACGGTTTCCTGCTACAAAATTCGGGTCTTTTCCAGCGTCAGGGAGAGGTTCACGATACCGTCCTGAATCTGAATATCGACGTCAAATCCCAGCTTTCTGGCCAGCGTAATCATGCCGCGATTGTGGGGCATAGTGATTCCGGTCAGACGTTGCAGCCCATGCTCTGAGGCGTAATTGATCATCTTATCCAGCAGGCGTCTTCCGAGCCCTAAACCTTTCAGGTCTGAGCGAACCAGAACCGAAAATTCGGCGTCAGTATTATCGGGATCTGATACCGCTCGGGTGACACCAATAATTTCACTTTTTTCATTAACAGTATGGATAGCCACGAACGCCATTTCGCGGTCGTAGTCGATTTGCGTCATATTCGCTAAATCTTCATGTGTGAATTCGTTGATCTCACTGAAATAGCGATAGTAGAGATCTTCCTTCGTCACTTTCAGGATAAACGCTTTAAGCAGCGGTTCATCTTCAGGCAGTATCGGGCGGAACAATGCTTGCGACCCGTCTTTCAGTATAACGTGCTCTTCGAGTTCACGTGGATAAGGACGAATTGCCAGTCGTGACGGTGCGCCGGGCTTCTGTGCCGAAAGCTGCATTGAAACATCGAGCAGGCTGAGTTCATTACCGGAAACCAGCAAAGGATGAATATCCAGACGTTCGATTTCCGGGCAATCAATAATCAGGTTCGACACGTTTACCAGCAGCTGACTGAGCGCCGGGATATCGAGAGGATGCAACGCATTGCGCCCCCTGATTTTGCCGCTCTTGAGCGCCTGAACGACCTGATAGCGTGCCAGCGTCATGTTCAGCGGCGGCAGTGAAATCGCCGCCTGTCTTTCCGGAAGCCAGTCAGTGCCGCCCTCGGCCAGCATAATCAGCGGGCCGAAGACCGGATCCTGTTCGACCACCACGCGAAGCTCCTGTGAGCCGGGCCGGTTAGCCATGGTTTGCACCAGCAGCCCCTGAATTCTCGCCTGCGGGAATGCCTGCCTGGCGCGGTCAAATATCGCATTCGCCGCCTGTTCCACTTCACTCGCGGTGCGCAGATATAGCATAACGCCCTGGACTTCTGAATTATGCGGGATGTCCGGAGAACGCAGCTTCAGCGCCACCGGATAGCCAACCTGACTGGCGATATTCACCGCTTCTGCACTGTCACTGGCTATCCATGTCGGCAATACATTCATTCCGTACGCCTGCAAAATTGCGCGCACTTCATGGGTATCGAGCTGTGTAATGCCTTCCGCTAATGTCCGGGCGATCAGCTGATGTGCCTGATCGGTGTTCTGTTCAAGATCTGCCGGTAGTGCCGGCGTTTCTTTCAGCTGTTTCTGGTTACGACGATATTCCACCATGTGCATAAATGCCGTCACCGTGCCTTCCGGCGTCCGGTAAGTCGGGATGCCGGCTTCAGTGAACAGTTTGCGGGCTTCCTGCGACGAAAACTCACCGCACCAGTTAGTCAGCAGCGTAATGTATTTACCTCGGGGATGCTGGCGAACGGCTTCAATCAGCTGGCTGGCCGTCACGGTGCCATGTGCCGCCGCGCTGGGAGCGTGGATAACCAGCACTGCGTCGTAATCTGTGCTGTCGAGCAGCGCGGTCATGACCGCCTGATACAGTTTGGGTGTAGCATCGTCGCGCAAGTCTAACGGATTGGCGGCGGTAATCGATGGTGGCAAAACGGCGCTCAGAGCGTGACGGGTTTCATCACTGAGTTTCGCCAGTTTGCCGTTACGCGAGAGTAACTGATCCAGTGCCATCGCAGCCGGTGCGGCGCCGTTGCTGATAATCAGTATGCGCTCACCGCGCAACGGGCGCATATGGCTCAGCGTTTCAACAGCGGAAAACAGTTCATGCGTATCCTGCACACGCAGTAAACCGGCGCGCTGAATAGCGGCATCATAGGCTGCGTCGAGGCTGAGCGGGCTGTTGAGCAGCTGCTGTGCCTGTCCGCTTCGACCGCTTTTGATCACCAGAATCGGTTTATTTCGTGAGGCACTGCGTGAGGCGGAAAGAAAACGTCGTGCATCGCTGATGTGTTCGAGATACAGCAGGATGGCGCTGGTTTTACTGTCGCGGGCAAGGAAGTCGAGCAGGTCATCGACATCAATATCCAGGCTGTCACCGAGAGAAACGAAATAAGAAAATCCCACGGCACGCTGTTGCGCCCAGTCGAGAATAGTATTGGCGACGGCCGCCGATTGCGAAATAAACGCCAGTTTGCCGGGAAGGATCGGTACCGGTGAAAAGCTGGCGTTCAGTTTCTGCCACGGGGCAAGAATACCCAGACTGTTGGGGCCAAGCAGACGCATCGAAAAGCGCTGGGCGCAGGATTTCAGATCAGCGAATTGTTGTGGCTGTGAGGAAAGCACAATGACTGTTTTACAGCCGCGTTCGCCAAGCTGTTCGAGCAGGGCGAGATTGCGGTCAGCGTGCGTGCAGAGAATAGCCAGATCCGGTGACATCGGCAGGCTGGCGACATCCCGCCAGGTTAGTACGCCACATACGGCACGATAAGCGGGCGTGACTGGCAGAACCGGGCCATTAAATCCGCTGTCGAGCAAGTTGCGCATCATCAGATATCCGGCGCGGCCCGGCTTATTGCTGGCACCAATAACCGCGATAGATTCAGGTCGTAAAAGTGCTTCCAGTCCGCGCTGACTCATAATTTCTCCGGTTCATCATGTTCCCATGATTCTAGAGGCTTTCTTCGTTCTTTGCTGTGAGCTGATGCACCGGATGGTGGGGTTTTCCGGCCAGATACTGGGTACGGAAATGGGTGAAGTGTCGTGACAGACCCGCAGAAGCGTCAACATCACCGGCTTTTTCCAGCAGGGCTGCGGCCACTTCCACGGTGCAATGCAGTTCCGGGCGCGAGGCTTCACGCAGGATATAACCGGAGCTGGCACTTACATCGAGGGAGAACACGGGCAGATTATCCAGATATGGGCTTTTGCGGAACATCTTGCGGGCTTCGTTCCAGGTGCCGTCGAGCATAATGAATAAAGGCGGTTTGCTGCCTGCCGGGACTTCTGTAAATACCTGTCGCGGCGGAGTTGCGAAAGACGCGGGAAACACCACGTAAGCCTGACGTTCGGGATCGGCAATGGCTTCCAGCAACGCCGGATCTGTTTCAGTACGTGACCACAAAAACGCCTGGGTATCGGGCAATACATCCGCGATTAACCGGCCGGTATTGCTCGGTTTCATTGGCTCTGTGTCAAACATCACCAGACAAAAACGGCTGGCGGCCTGATGGATTTCGCGCGTGGCGCAGATGCAGTTACGTGTGGGTAACAGGCAGGTCTGGCAGCGAATGGCCCGGGATCCGCGCGCAAGGAAAGGGCGGGTGGAACGGGCTAAGCGCTGCTCACGCAGGCGAAGAACGGCATTGTCTGACATAAGCATTCCGGTTAACGAAAAACGGCTATTCTAATCACCCGGTCAGGGCAGGCAAGTGGCAACTGCGAATAACAGTAAAAGGCCCGTATTGTACGGGCCTTCGGCAGGGCTTTATGACGGCATATGCGTTACAATGATTCATTAAGCCAGTTGTTGAACGGGGCTTTAGGCATCGCTCCGCTTAACATATCGACCATTTTGCCTTCATTAAACACCATAATGGTCGGAATACTGCGGATACGGAACCGCGCGCTCAGTTCAGGTTCTGCTTCGGTATTAACCTTAATGAAACGGATCTTACCGGCGCGTTCCTGAGCCACATCTTCGAAAATTGGCGCGAAGTTAACGCAAGGGCCACACCACGGAGCCCAGAAGTCGATGACAACGGGCAAATCATCTTGCAGATATTTGTCCAGGGTAGCGGCGGTGGCGTGAACCACATCACCTTCAAAAAGTGCGTGACCGCAGCGGCCGCATTTTGCGCCGTCGTCGATACGATCCTCAGGCAGGCGGTTTGTGGCCTGACATGATGAACAAACCGTATTCATAAATAGCCTCTACATTGCTTAACGTGAGAAGGGTATCAACCACAAACCCGTTTTACCCTTAAAAACGGTGAATAAAACGGCTGATATGTTGCTTGTATGTTGTAAGTATGAGGGCGACACCTCACCTAAACAACGTGGTTTATTCAATGAATACGATAGTTTTAAGCTTTTGGTCCAAAGCCTGTGGCTTAGCTCACAGACATCAGGTAATCTTCGCGCCCTGCGCGTAGGTGGAGAGAAAAATGAACGATTCATTCAGTGGCAAGAACGGCAAAGTCAAAGTGATGTACGTCCGTAGTGACGACGACGGCGATAACCGCAATAACGATAAACGTCCTTCCAACAATAAAGGACGTCCGGGCGATAAACCTCGCCAGGGTTCCCGTCCCGACGATGCCCGCCGCAATGAGCGTCGTAGCAGCGACTCCCGTGGTGATTCCCGCGGTCCGGCTCCGCGTCGTGGCGATGATCGCCCGCGTCGTCCGGCGCGTGATGACGACGGCCCGTACTCTTCGCCGTGGAAAACTGTTTCACGTCCGCCGGCAGATGAATCTGTTCCGGATCACGGGGGTATCAGCGGTAAAAGCTTTATCGATCCTGAGCAACTGCGTCGTCAACGTCAGGAAGAAACCCGCGTGTATGGCGAAAACGCCTGTAAGGCACTGTTCGCCAGCCGCCCGGACGCTATCGTCCGTGCGTGGTTTGTGCAATCCGTTACCCCGCGTTTCCGTGAAGCACTGCGCTGGATGGCGGCAAACCGCAAAGCCTACCATGTGGTTGAAGATGACGAACTGGCGAAAGCATCCGGTACCGAACACCACGGCGGGGTGTGTTTCCTGATCAAAAAACGTCAGGGTCTGGATGCAGAAACGTATCTGCAAACGGCTCCGGCGAAAGACTGCGTACTGGCGCTGGAAAACGTCGGCAACCCGCACAACCTCGGCGGTATCATGCGTTCTTGTGCGCATTTCGGTATCAACGGGATGATGGTTCAGGATCCGGCTCAGCTGGAATCTGGCGCCGCAGTCCGTACCGCTGAAGGCGGCGCGGAACACGTTAAAGCCATCAGTGCTGATAATTTCCTTGAAGTGCTGGAAACCTTCCGTAACGCGGGATACACCATCGTGACCACGTCGAGCCATAAAGGTACGGCGCTGGGCAAAGCGCAGTTACCGGCTAAAATGGTGCTGGTGCTGGGTGAAGAAAGTGATGGTTTGTCTGACAGCGCCTGGCAGCAGGGTGACCTGAGCGTGTCAATCGGCGGTACCGGTAAAGTGGAAAGCCTCAACGTTTCCGTGGCATCCGGTATTTTGCTGGCAGAATGGTGGCGTCAGAACCAGGCGTAATCGCCCGGTTTTAGCCATAAAAAACGGACGCGTAATGCGTCCGTTTTGCTTTCTGACATTCAGGGAATACCTGGATCAGTGCGCGCCACCGGCTCCGCCACCGCTGGTGAACGGCGGACGGGCGAACCAGATTAAGATCAGCAGTACCAGGAATGCGCCACCGGATAACCAGAAAATCTCATTGGCAGAGATGATCAGTCCCTGATTAGTGATTTCCCGCGCTATCCAGCCAGAAGCCTGCTGATGGCTCATGCCCATCCCTTCCAGCTGCTGATAGGTTTGCGTTGCCGCCGGATTAAACGGCGTGATGTTTTCCGTCAATTGCGCGTGGTGCAGCGATTCACGGTTAGACCACATGGTGGTAGTGATCGACGTACCAATCGAGCCTGCCAGCGTACGGATAAAGTTCGACAAACTTGATGCTGCCGCCATGCGTTCAGGCGGTAAACCGGACAGAATAATGGTCGTCAGCGGCATAAAGAAGCAGCCGACGGCGAAGCCCTGAATAAACTGCGGCCACGCAGATGCGCCAAAATCCATCCCCGGTTCGAACGTATACGCACGCCAGAAGAAGCAGTAGGCATACATGATAAAGCTGAAGGTCACCAGCTTTCGCATGTCCAGACGATGCGCAAAACGCCCGATAATCGGCGACATCAGAACCGGCAAAATCCCCACCGGCGCGGACGCCAGACCCGCCCAGGTGGCGGTATACCCATAGACCTCTTGCAATAGCTGCGGCAGCAACACAATTGCGCCGAAGTAGAGCATGTAGGCCAGGCTGATACACAGCACACCAATGGTGAAGTTTCGCGATTTAAACAGTGACAGGTCGACTATCGGATGGTCGTCGGTCAGTTCCCAGACCACAAGGAAACAGAGCGCGACCACCGCCACGACCGCCAGCACGATAATTTCCGTCGAGTTAAACCAGTCGAGTTCTTTACCCCTGTCGAGCATCACCTGCAATGCGCCAATGCCCAGTACCAGCAGCACTAACCCCACACTGTCGATGGGCCTGATTTGCGTCGCGGTTTCGCGCCCCTTCAGCGTTCTCAGCGTCAGGAACACCACCGCAATGCCGATCGGCACGTTGATAAAGAAGATCCAACCCCAGTGGTAATTATCACTGATATACCCGCCCAGGATCGGCCCGCAGATCGGGGCGACGATCACCGTCATCGACCAGAGCGCGAGCGCGGTACTTCGCTTGGCCGGCGGATAGTTATTCAGTAACAGACTTTGCGAAAGCGGGATCAGCGGACCTGCCACCACACCCTGCACCACACGGAAGAAGATCAGCATTTCCAGACTGGTGGACATACCGCACAGCCACGATGCAATCGCAAACAGCACCGTGGACCACAGGAAGAGTTTGACCTCGCCAATACGTTTTGCCAGCCAGCCGGTGATCGGGATCGAGATGGCGTTCGCCACCCCGAACGACGTGATAACCCAGGTGCCCTGTGAGTTCGAGGCACCCAGATTCCCGGCGATGGTCGGGATCGCCACGTTGGCGATCGTCGAGTCCAGCACCTGCATAAAGGTAGCCAAAGACAAAGCCACCGTCATCCAGGCCAGCGGGGCGCCTACCAGCGGTTTATTTGCCACGAAGGCCTCCGGAGATTTTAGCCTGCATTGGCATGGATAACGTCAGCAATGATGGCGTTGACCGGCGCCAGATCCAGCGTCAGCGCGCTGGTCTGATACAGCGGTTCGCTGCGGACTTTATTCGCCAGCACCAGACCATCACGGTTTTGAGTATCGACGGTCACCAGCGTGGATAAACCGATACGCAGCGGATGCTCAGCCACTTCCTGATCGTTAAGTTCGATACGAACGGGCAGACGCTGAACCACTTTGATCCAGTTGCCGGTGGCATTCTGCGCCGGTAACAGCGAGAACGCGCCGCCAGTGCCCATGTCCATACCGACGACTTTGCCGTGGTATTTCACGTCATCGCCGTACATGTCACTGACCACGGTTGCCACCTGACCAATACGCATATTCGCCAGCTGGGTTTCTTTAAAGTTGGCATCGACCCAGATGTGATGCGCCGGAACCACCGCCATCAGGGAGGTTGTCGGACTGATCTGCTGACCAATCTGTACGGCACGACGTGAGACAAAACCGTCAATCGGGCTGCGCACTTTGGTACGTTGCAGGGCAAGCCATGCGTCACGCACCTGAGCGGCGGCCTGCAGAACCTGCGGCTGCTTATCGACCGGCGTATCCAGAATCATCGCCTGATTGGCGTTGTATTGCTGAACGGCGACATCGTATTGCGCTTTCGCCGTATCGACTGCATCACGGGCGTGTTGCAGTTCTTCACGACCAATCGCATCGGCATTACCCAGCACGATACGGCGTTTGAGGTCAGTCTGCGCCTGTTGCAGTTGGGTCTGACGCAGCGCGATATTGGCCTGATATTGTTTACCGTTGATGATCAACTGATGCGTCTGACGCACGCTGTTGGCCAGCGCCGTTTTAGAGCGTTCGAAAGCCTGCCCTGCATCGGTCGGATCGATAGTCACCAGCACGTCGCCTTTTTTAACAAAATCGGTGCTGTCGAAATTGACGTCGGTCACACTGCCCGACACCTGCGCCATAATCTGAACCTGATTACCGGCCACATATGCATCGTCGGTAGACTGGAAATGACGTAACACCAGAAGCCAGTAGAACAGGTAGGCGATGGCGATAATAATGAAAATCCCGGTTAACAAGAGCATCGCGACTTTGCGCGTTTTTTTCTTATTTTTCGGAGCTTGCGTCGTTGCCTGAGTTTCGGCATTTGCGCTCATGGTCTTCTCCACACTGAGTCTTTTATTATGATTTTTGGTCCGCGACCGGGGCCTGATAGCCACCCCCAAGCGCACGGATGAGACTGATTTTTGACTGCATCAACTGACTGCTGGCGTTGAGTTGCGCCTGTTGTTGTTGCAGAAGCGCTGACTGGCTGCTTAACAGCTCATCCCGTCCGATGACGCCAGCGTTGTATCTTGCATCCGAAACGCGATACACCTCTTCCAGCGACTTAGCGGCAGAAGATGCCTGCTGCAATTGTTCCGCGCTGCTTTTCGAGACTGTAATGGCATCCGCAGTTTGCTGGATGGCGTTCAGGATGGTCTGGTTATACGACTCAACTGACTGGTCATATAACGCGGACTCTTCGCCCAGTTTGGAGCGCAGTGCACCAGCGTGGAAAATCGGCAGCGAAATGGCTGGCGCGATATTCCAGGCTTTACTGGCTGCTTCAAAAAGATTCGGGCTGGTGCCGCCGTAATTGGTGGTCGTCAGACCGCCGAAGGCACTGATGGAAAGGCTTGGATAAAATTCTTTTTTCGCGGCACTGACCCGCTGGGAATAGGACTCCACCAGATCACGCTGTGCGGCGATGTCCGGGCGTTTACCCAGTAAATCCAGCGTCAGTTCGGCTTTCGGTGCCAGCGCTTCTGCCGGTGGCAATGCCACGGCGTGGAGGCCATTCATCGCATCCGGACCACGTCCTGCCAGCGCAGAAAGCTGATGTCTCAGCTGTTCAGTTTGCGATTTCAGGTTGATGATCTGCTGTTTGGCACTGTCAGCCTGAGCCTGGGTTTGTTGCGGAATTTCAATGCCATAGACCCCAGCCTGATATTGCGCTTTCCGCAAATCTGCCAGACGCTGGTTGTTATCCACTTCATGTTGCAGAACATCTTGTAAGGCAAGATTGGCCTGCAACTGATAATAGGCTGACGCGACCGAACTGGTCAGCGTCAGAGCGGCTTCAGCCTGTTCAGCACGGGCGGAATCCACCTGTGCTTTTGCGGCATTCACCTGATTGCGGTATTTACCCCACCAGTCAAACTCATAGCTCAGATTCAGCCCGAGGCTGTTGCTGCTGTCGTAGATCGGCGCTTCAGGATAGCTGGTCAGGAACGGCGGGATCGTGTTTTTTGCGACACGTTCACGACGCGTAGAACCATTCAAATCCAGATACGGACCATTGGCGGCATCGGCTTCTCCCATCACGCTTTGTGCTTCGCGCACGCGAGCGGCGGCCTGACGTAATGACGGCGAGTTTTGCAACGTCGTGGTCATCAGGTTATCCAGTTGCGAGTCATTAAGACTGCGCCACCACTGAGGGCCGAGGGTCAGGGAATTGACTTTTGCCTGCTGCAGATGAAGCTGTTGCGTATCCAGCAGCGACGACTGAGGAGCAATATTATTACTGGAGGCACAGCCGGCCAAAATCAAAACGGCAAACAGCGGCGTAAGCCTCCAGCGAGCTTGGAGTGACATGTGTAGTTTACCTGAACAGAAATTTAGAATTGTTGTAGTGCTGTTGCATCCATCTGATCAAGGCGAGTTAACAGTTTGCGGGTCAGGGTTTCTAACTGCTTCTGCTCATCTGCGTCTAAAGTTGACCAGAGAAAATGCAGACTCTTGTGTTGAGGCGGCAGTAACTTCTGGATAAAGGCTTCCCCGTCAGGCGTCAGGTGCAAATGCAGGCACCGGCGGTCGTTATCGCTTTCACGGCGTTCAATCCATCCGCGTTTTTCCAGCTCATCCGCAATACGGGTGGCATTAGTACGGGAAGAACCCAGCGCAGAACTGAGCTCAGAAGGCTGAATGCTGTGACTTTCCTGCGCATCCAGGGTCAGTAACGCCATAAACAGCGTTTCATTAATCCCTTGTGCTTTCAGCATTTTATTGCGGTTTTCAAGCAATTTACTTTGCATGTGCATACACAGGCGGGTCAGCAGAATTTCCTGATAAGGGAAATCTTTTTGCTTTTTGGCCCGGAAATTTAACATGTTTTCAATTGGCGCGAACGAACTGTCCATATGAGAAGCCTCATTAGTTACAGATGACATAGTAACGATGGTAATTAATAATATCAATGTCATGAATCACCAATTCTTTAGCAATTAGTGTGATTCATAACTCCGGTGAATTATTCGATGTTTAAAGTATTCGGCAGAGTTTGCCCTGCGGTTACTCTGCAGTAAAAAAAGGTCTTCAGCCTGCGGCCATCAGCATCACCTTAAACACCAGCCCGTACGCCAGCGCACCGGTCAGTGTGGCAATAATGATACTTTTGGTTCGCCAGAAAATCAGCGCGAGAAGCACAAAACCGGCCAGCGAAGGCAGCAGCTTTTGATGATCACGCAAAATTTCAGGCGTGCTTGAAACCACCAGTAACGCGCAGATAGACGCGATACCGATGCTGTCGAGCACGCGGGACAGAGGGCCACTTTTTGGCCCGGGTTTCTGCCTTGCGCCCATGCGCAAAGGCAAATACCGGAACAGGTAATTCACGGTGCCGACGAGCAGACAAACCAGAATGACATTAGTGCTCATCTGAGGTTATCTCCGTGGCAGAAGAGGATTGAGGGCGTTGCAGCAGGGCGGCAACGCACCCGGCGGCCAGACCGCAGCCGATAGCGGCGGGAATTGACCAGAACAGCAGTCCGCCCAGCGCGCCAGCCAGCGACGCGACAAACACCATACTTTGCTGGCGCTTAAACGCCGCGAGCAGAAAACTCAGAAACAGCGCCGGTAACATAAAGCCGAGTGCGGCTTCGATAGCCGGGAAATTTTCCAGTGGCCCGTTGCCAAATAACGCCCCCACAGCAGTGCCAAATACCCATGAAAGCCAGGAAGACAGCGCAATGCCGCACATCCAGTTTTCGCTCCAGCTGCGTTTATCACGGATAAGCCGGGCCGTGGCGGCGGCAAACACTTCATCCGTCAGGCCAAATGCCCACAGCGCGGTTTTTTTGCCATTGAGTTTGCCCACCAGACGGTTACGCAGCGACGGCCCGTACAGCACATGTCGTACATCCATTGCCATCACGGTAAGGGCAGAAACCCACAGGGACATTCCGGCGCTGAGAAGCGCGGTGATCACAAACTGACTGGCGCCAGCGTAGATAAGAATGGAAAAAAGCAGACTTTCAGCTGGGGTGAATCCCAGTTTTACGGCGCTGAGACCAAATGCAAAAGCGATGGGCAGATAGCCAATGACAATGGGCAGGCTGTCGGTAATACCTTGTGCGAATGTTGAAACACGGACGGGGTCGGGTGCTTCGAGATCTGGGTTGCTTTGCATGGGTGTTTAAAAGATTGTGAAACCGGATGAGTTCCGGCAAATAATTCATGGTGCAAACATTACCAGACTGTAAGTATTGTTAACACCCTTTGGTTCAAATAAATTTCCAATATGATTATTCGCAAGCTAATCAGGAGGGGTGATGGTTCCCCCCTGATGTAATTTCGTACGTTATTACGCCAGCTTGTATTTATATCCCTTTAGCCAGACCAGTAAATTCAGCACACACATAAGGGTTCCTGCTGCTGACACTCCGTACCAGCCTGCGGCCTGATAGGCGGATGCGGACACCAGCGAGCCGACCGCACCCCCAATAAAGTACGTCGTCATGTATCCCGCGGTCAGGCGGTTACGTGCTTCCGGCATGGTTTTGTAGATGACACTTTGGTTGGTGATGTGGACGCCCTGAACCGAAAGGTCCAAAACGATGATGCCGATAATCAGCGAAATCACCGAGTGCTGGCCCCAGGCAATCGCCGCCCAGGACAGCAATAGCAGAATCAGACCCGCCGTGGTGGTCAGATGCGCTTTGCCCTTATCCGCCAGATGTCCAGCACGGGTAGCCGCCAGCGCACCCGCCGCGCCCACCAGCCCGAACAGTCCGATCACGGCTTCGGAATAGTGATACGCCGGGCCCGCCAGCAGAAACGCCATTGACGTCCATAAAATACTGAAGTTAGCGAAACAGAACATGCCGATCAGCGCGCGGGTGCGTAACACCGGCGTGTGGATGAACAACGTGAAGATGGATTTCAGCAACTGCGGATAATTCAGATCCGTTTTCTGCTGGTGTTTCGGCAGCTTGCGCCACAAGACCAGCGCCATCACGATCATCAGTGCGCTCGCTACCCAGTAAACCGTGCGCCAGCCGCCCAGCGATGCCAGAGCACCGGCGACGGTACGCGCCAGCAAAATACCCAGCAGCAGCCCGGACATAATCAGCCCGACCACCTTACCGCGACGCTCTGGTTCAGCCAGCGTAGCCGCCAGCGGCACCAGAATCTGCGCTACCACCGAGAACAGCCCGGTCAGCGCCGTCCCGACCAGCATGATGGTCAGCGTAGGTGCCATGGCTGTGAGCAGCAATCCTGCCGCGGAAAGCAGCGTCATCAGCACGATTAACCCGCGACGTTCGAACATATCGCCGAGTGGTACGATAAACATCAGCCCGCAGGCATAACCAAGCTGTGCCACGGTGACGATAAATCCAGCCTGATTGACGGAAAGATCAAATGCGCGTGCGATAGTTTCCAGCAGCGGCTGCGGGTAATAGTTACTGGCGACGGCGAGCCCGGTGGCGACTGCCATCAGAATAATCAGCGCCGGGCTGAGTGGTGAATGTGTGGTCGTTTTTTTCATAATGGGGATAACAGATCTTATTGAAGAAGCAGGGGAATGCGAAAAACGATTATCGTTTTGGTTGAAATATTAAACCAATGAATAGTTTTCATGGCAACTATTTGGTTTTGCAATAGCCGTACCGGCAGGCTTGTTTGCAGCAGGGGATTTCCCTGCTGCGAGACTCTTAAGCCAGCAATTCCTTACGCGCGGCCATCGCCAGAAAATGACTGCGGTCGCGATACGACGGATGATTTTTAACTTTATTATCAATACGTTTGATCAAAGTATCAGGCAGCGAAATATTGATCCGGTGTGCCTTCCCTTCGAACTCTGACAGATCAATATCGATCAGAAACCAGGTATCGAAGTCGGAATATTCGGGATTAGCGGCATACACCAAATGCCCGGCATCAAAAATATCATCAACAACAAAGCGTTCGCTTTCGATCAAATCTTCTACCGTCATCAGGATGGCTTCGCGAACCATAGGGGCGATTTCTTCACGGGTATCCGCTGCAGAGAAGCACCCGTAATCGAATTTGGTAAATGCTGGTACCACCATACCGTACGCGGTTTTATCATCTTTTGGCGTTTCAAGCCCGACTGAAAAGAACATATTCAACCTCCAGTTGCAGGATCATATCCCTGCCATTTTCATAATGGATTTGAGGGTTCCCACAGGTAAATCATTTTTGGGGTGAGGAACGGGAAAAGTTTTGTTGGTGACAGGTGACCACCAAATTTGATGACTTCCTCCCCGGTGACGCCTGAGTTCACAACCCGCTGCAAGCAGCGCTTTAATCAATTCCGTCGATTTCATGGGCTCTCCTTAACAATATGTCATTATACACACGAATACACACCAGGGCGATTGACAAAAAAAACGGGCGGAGATTTCTCCCCGCCCGCTGGCCTTACTGAGTCTGATGTAATGTTATTTCGCTGCCGCAGCCGCTTCTTTTACCCAGCCGTCGAACTGTTCCTGGTGGGCTTTGATCCAGCCATCTGTCTGCGCGGAGATATCAGCATCTGAATTTTTACCCGCGTGCATGGCGGCGTTCTGCGCATTGATGTCTTTCAGTGGCAGTTTCATGATGGCGAACAGTTTTGCCGCCGCCGGGTTTTTCTCAGCCCAGGCTTTGTTCGCTACGATGTGCATGGTACTCACCGGGAAACCGTAGTTTTTGCCGTTTGGCAGTGTGGTATCGGCATTTTTATCACCCGGTACCACAGAGAACGGTACCTGCATCCACAGCACGTCTTTGCCCGGAACCAGCACATTGCTGACCCAGTACGGCGTCCAGGTATAATAGAAGATCGGCTTACCTTCTTTGTAACGCGTGATGGTGTCGGCAATCATCGCGGAATAGTTACCCTGATTGTGGGTCACGGTATTTTCCAGTCCGTAGGCTTTCAGCTGCTCATTCAGCGCGGCTTCACAACCCCAGCCCGGCGTACAACCGGTCAGATCGGCTTTACCGTCGCCGTTGGTATCAAACAGCTTGGCCAGTTTCGGATCCTTCAGCTGTTCAATATTGGTAATGTGGTATTTCTCAGCAGTTTTTTTATCGATCAGCCAGCCTTGTGCTGCGCCGGTCACGTAGGTGCCTTCGCGGTAAAAGACTTTGTCGCCACCGGCGGCTTTGTACATTTCATCATGCAGCGGTGACCAGTTGACGGCGGTGAAGGTCGCATCACCGGCAGCCAGCGTTGTGTAACCGACGTTGTAATCGACCTCACGGGTTGGCTGCACGTCATAGCCCAGTTTCTCCAGCGCCTTGCTTACCAGTTCGGTCTGAAAAGACTCCTCACTGATGGTGCTCTGGACTGGCGTCACACTGATGCCTTTACCCGGCAGATCGGCAGCGAATGTAGTGGCTGTTGCAAATGTGGTGAGGGCGGCAACCGCCCAGATTCCTGTCTTTTTCATAAATTCCTCGATTTTTATAATGCGTTATTTTGCTGCGGCAGCAGCTTCTTTAATCCAGCCATCGAAGGTCGCCTGATGCGCCTTGATCCAGCCATCAACGTGCTGCTGGATATCTTCTGATGAGGATTCACCTTCATGCATTCGCAGGTTCTGCGCGTTCACGTCGGCCAGTGGCAATTTCATGATGGCGAACAGTTTCGCGGCCGCCGGGTTTTTCTCAGCCCAGGCTTTGTTTGCCACAATGTGTTCGTTATTGACCGGGAAGCCATAGTTCTTGCCGTTAGGCAGGGTGGTATCCATGTCTTTCTGCGAACCCGGATTTGCCGAGAACGGCACTGTCAGCCAGACCACGTCTTTACCCGGTTTCATCTCGTTGCTGACCCAGTACGGTGTCCAAGTGAAGTACAACACTGGTTTACCGGATTTAAAGCGGGTGAGAGTGTCAGCGATAATCGCCGAATAGTTCCCCTCGTTTTGCGTCACGGTATCGCTCAGGCCGTAAGCCTTGATTTGGGTATTGATCACCTGACCGCAAACCCAGCCCGGATTACAGCCTGCCATATCAGCTTTACCGTCACCGTCAGCATCAAACAGTTTGGCGATTTTCGGGTCTTTCAGCTGGGATAAATCATGAATGTGGTATTTGTCGGCGGTTTTCTTGTCGATCAGATAACCCTGTGCCGCGCCGGTGATATAAGTGCCCTGACGGTAGAATTTCTGGTCGCCACCGGCTGCGTTGTACATGTCTTTTTGCAGCGGTTCCCAGTTCACGGCCATGTAAGTGGAATCACCGCTGGCGATGGCGGTGTACGCCACGTTGTAATCTACTTCACCGGTTTGCTGAACGTCGTAGCCCAGTTTTTGCAATGCACGGTTAACCAGTTCGGTCTGGAAAGTTTCTTCTGCAATGGTGCTTTGCAACGGTTTGACGACCACGCCTTTGCCCGGTAAATCGGCAGCGAAAGCGGCAGGTGTCGCAATAGATAATGCGAGGATGAGTGTTTTGATGTGTGTCTTATTCTGAGTTATGCGCATGGTGAACCCTTATTCTTTTCCTCTTCATCATTCAGGCTGCCTCTGCGTTGGCTGCCTTCATTCACCCCGGTCACTTACCAGTGTAAGCTCCCGGGGATTCATTCAGTTGCCGCCTTGATGCCGCCCGAATGATTTTGAGGATTGTTTATCAATACGTAAGAGTGGACTGCGTTGTTTTAGCTTTTGAGAGTTCCCGGCAGCGAACCGCCGGGAAAAATGCAGTGTGTGAATCAGGCTTTTTTGGTGAAAGGCTTCATCACCAGACCGACAGGACCGCGGGTGAACCAGCGGTGACCGCCTTTACTGCGGCTGTCGCGACCCATCGACTGGGTGAGGCGGTCGAGGATAATGGCGAGGATAACGATACCCGCACCACCGACCGATGCCAGACCCATGTCCAGACGACCGATACCGCGCAGAACCATCTGACCCAGACCACCCACGGCGATCATCGAGGCGATGACCACCATCGACAGCGCCAGCATCAGCGTCTGGTTAATACCGGCCATGATGGTCGGCATCGCCAGCGGCAGCTGAACTTTAAACAACATCTGACGCGGGCTGGAACCAAATGATTTCGCGGCTTCGATCAGGTCTTCCGGCACCTGATTGATACCCAGAATGGTCAGACGCACGACAGGCGGCAAGGCAAAGATAATCGTCACCACGACGCCAGGTACGTTACCGATACCAAACAGCATGACGATCGGCACCAGATAAACGAACGCTGGTGTGGTCTGCATGGCATCCAGTAACGGCCTGATAATCTTGGCCGCCTTCTGGCTGCGCGCCAGCCATATTCCAAGCGGTAAACCTATCAGGATACAGAAGAACAACGAGGTCAGAACCAGCGCCAGCGTCACCATTGCCTGTGACCAGGCACCGATCGCACCGATCAGCACCAGCGAAACCAGCGTGGCTGCACCCATACCCAAACCGGCCATCTGCCACGCAAGCAGGGCAAAGACCAGGATCGCAATCGGAGCGGGCAGAGATTCCAGACCGTGCTGGAAACCGCTCAGCACGAAATCGACCGGGACGCGGATCCCCTGGAAGACAGGGCGGAAGTTACCGACCAGCCAGTCGATCCCCTCAGTGACCCAGCGGTCGAGCGGGATCAGCGTGCTGTGAAACGGATCGAGAATATTAAAATGCTGATGCTGTTCAGGTGCGACGCTCAGCCAGTCGTTGGCCTGCGCGGCTGCATGATGGGTGGCATCCGGTGCGCTGGTCGCGGCATCGCTGCCACCGCCCCACGGATCACTGCTGCCCGCATCGGCTGGCGCTGCACTCGTCGCGGCGTCAGCTTGTGGTGCAACACCGCCACTGGCGTTATCGGCACTCCACGGATCGACGGACGGATCGAGAGCCTGTGCCTGAGCGGCCTGTGCGTGCTGTGTCATCGTGTTCGTTACGGTTGAAGTGCTCATTCGTTACCCCCTTCTTTGTCCAGAGCCTGAAGCAGCATGGCTTTGGAAATAATGCCGATATAGTTATTGTCCTCATTGATCACCGGTACGGCACAAGGCGCGGCGGCGACATGAGAAATCAGTTCGCTGAGCGGCATGTCTGCCTGCACGGCTGCCGGAGTTTCCAGCAGGGCACTTTCCAGCGACTGATTGGCTTTAAGCGCAGTTTTCAGGGATTCAATCGACACCACGCCGATGAATTTCTGTCCACGTTCAAGCACATAACCATATTCACGGTCTTCGTCTTCGAGCAGCTTAAGGGCGGCACGGGGACCAAAACCGGGGGTTTTACGAATAAGTGTGCCACGACGGCGGGCAATGTCTTTGGCACTGAAGACCTGACTGATATCGACACCGCGGAAGAAGGTGCGCACATAGTCGTTGGCCGGATTATTAAGAATGTCTTCCGGCGTGCCGACCTGCACCACTTCGCCGCCCTGCATAATGGCGATGCGGTCGCCGATGCGCATGGCTTCGTCGAGATCATGAGAAATAAACACAATGGTGCGCTGATGCTGAGCTTGAAGCTTCACCAGCTCATCCTGCATTTCAGTACGAATTAACGGATCGAGTGCCGAGAAGGCTTCATCCATCAGCAGAATGTCAGGATTATTGGCCATGGCGCGGGCTAAACCGACACGCTGGCGCATACCGCCCGACAGTTCATCAGGATAAGAGTTGGCATAGTTTTCCAGCCCGACCTGACGCAGGGCGTCAATCGCTTTGGCATTGCGCTCTTCGACCGGCACACCGGCCAGTTCCATACCAAACGCGGTGTTATTCAACACGGTCAGGTGTGGCATCAGCGCAAAGGACTGAAAGACCATACTGATTTTACTGCGGCGCACCTGGCGCAATTTTGCTTCTGAGATTTTGGCGATATCTTCGCCGTCGATCAGGACTTCGCCACGGGTGGGCTCTATCAGACGATTGAGAAGGCGTACCATGGTGGATTTACCGGAACCGGATAACCCCATGATGACGAAAATCTCGCCTTCTTCAATGGCCAGACTGGCATTCTTAACGCCAAGTGAAAGACCGGTTTTCTCAAAAATTTCTTCTTTACCCTTGCCTGCATCAATCATCTTGAAAGCGCGATCCGGGTTTTCGCCAAATACCTTAT
The DNA here is from genome assembly GCF_051851855.1 of Rahnella sp. ATs2. Classification (NCBI taxonomy): domain Bacteria; kingdom Pseudomonadati; phylum Pseudomonadota; class Gammaproteobacteria; order Enterobacterales; family Yersiniaceae; genus Rahnella; species Rahnella sp. ATs2. Next base: position 20,317 of record NZ_JBLYPL010000012.1, read on the forward strand.
AAAGATTCTTTACTTCGATTTTAATTGCCATGCAATGTGCATTCCTTGGATATAAATAGCCGTATCGGCTCGATGTCTAGTTTTTGTGTTGGACCGTATAAGATTTTGCCTGTAACAAAATAGTGAACGCTTTATACCCTAACACATCGAAATTCTGAGACAAGTCTCAATGTTTCTGAAGAATATTCGTGATTGTGTTTCGGGTTACGTATTTGTGTGTATCGGGCTTGTCTAATTTTGTCTGGATCCGCTGACATTTAATGACAATTTTCAGGGCTTCATAGCGGGCGGTTTTTCGCTGCATTTAAATTAAGTATATTATTCAGAATATATATTTAAGTGATTGTTTTTAATCGTTTTATTTTATGATCTTGTTGTCGATTTTTTATCATTAATAATTGCAGGGAATTTAACCGGGAAATGCGAATTTTTTGCGCAGACTTTACAGGTGTAAATAGTGATTTCAGGGAGGGTGATTACCGGTGAATTTACCGGTTGTCTGAAAGAGGAAATTGAGTTGATATAATGGCAGGATTCGGCGGGCAGAGGGCGTAATTTGCCGGTGCTGACACCGGCGATGAACGTGAAATTCGTCACAGAAAAAAGAGGAAATTCAGCCTCAGGCCTCAGAATTTTTTGTGATGGCTATTTTCCGGTACAGGCGCCGGGGATGGCCGATATTTCCGTACTGCATCTCGACGCCGATAAAGCCAATTTCCACGCAATATTCCAGATATCGGCGGCCTGTCGTTTTGCTGATCCCGACTTCCTCAACGACTTCTTCAACCGACCAGCTGACGTCCGGTTTCGCGTTAAATGCGCGCTGAAACAGTTCGAGCGTATTGGGCTCGATACCTTTGGCAGAAGGGGCTGCCGGTGTATCGCTGGTGGGCAGATTGAACAACTTATCCAGAGCCCGCTGATCGACGACTTTCACACTACGCAGCGTTTGCACCAGTTGCATAAAACGTTCCAGTGAACTTTGCAGCCGGTGGAAAGACACCGGTTTGATAATGTAATCGAACGCGCCGCTCCGCATCGCCTGACTACAGGTTTGCATATCGCTGGCAGCGGTAATGAAAATCACCGAACAGTCGAAACTTTTCAGCAGCGGGCTGTCGATTAAATCTACACCCTGGCCGTCCGGTAAATAGTTATCGAGCAAAATCAGCCGTGGCTCATGCAGGCGCAACAACGAGCGCGCCTGTTCCAGCGTGGCGGCGATGCCCACGACACGCAGATTGAAATTTTGCTCGATAAAATCGCGGTGCAGACCGGCCAGATGCGGCTCGTCTTCCACAATCACGACATCGAGAGCGCTGCTGTTATTCATGATTCGTTCCTGTTAAAGCCTCAGCCGGGTACGGGATAAAGACTGAAAATATCGTACCTTGCGGCGTGTTGTCTGAGATTTCGATGCTGCCACCGGCCTGACGGACATATCCGGCCACCAGATAAAGCCCGATACCATGTTCCGCGCCGGTCGTGTCGTGGTCGCCTGAGGGCTTGCTTGTCACGCCCTGTTCAAACAGACGCGGTTTCAGGGCATCATCCACGCCGCTGCCCTGATCGGCGACTTCAATCAGCAGCTCCTGATTCCTGTCTGAAATATACAGTTCGACCGGCACAGAAGGCGTGAGCGCTTTGAGGGTGGCATCCACGGCGTTATCCAGCAGATTACCGACCACCGACATCAGCTCGGTTTCAGTGATAGCCGCCGGAATGCGGGTGAGCTGGCAGGCGGGATCGAAACTGAGTTCAACGCCTTTTTCGCGCGCACTGACGTATTTCCCCAGCAGCAGGCCGCAAAGTGCAGGCGAAGTGAAGCGCGCCGAGACAAAATCCAGCACCGCCTGCGCACCTTCCGACTGCGCCTGAATATAGTGCATCGCATCGTCGTAACGCTGCATTTGCAGCAAACCCGCCAGTGTCGCGGTCCAGTTCAGCTGTTCGTGGCGCATGATGCGCAGATTGTCCGCGTAGCGTTTCACCTGACTCAGCTGGCTGCTCAGCGTATTTATGTCGTTTTTATCGCGGAAACTGAACACCCAGCCGCTTTCTTTACCCGGTTCCAGCTCGATGGGGACGCGGTTGACGATCACCTGTCTCTGATTCAGCACCGTAATCTGATCATGCTGGCTGTTATTTTCACTGATACCGCTTTGCGTGAAGAAGGTGGGCGGTGTCTCCAGCACCTCATTAAGTGGTTTACCCAGCAGTTCATTTTCAGGCTGATGGATATCAAGTAACTCGCGTGCGGCGCGGTTAATGGAAATCAGCTGTTTTTGGGCATTAACTGCGAATACGCCTTCGTACATGGCTTCCAGCAAGGCTTTTTGCTGGCGAACCAGCAGCGCGATATCTTTGGGTTCAAGCCAGAACATCTGTTTTTTAACGTTGCGGGTGAACATCCACGAAAAAATGAACAGCAGTAATAAAAGAAGCAAACCGTATAAACCGGCCTGCGCCAGACGATGGCCGTTAATATTATCAATATAAGAAGTGAGGTAGCCGACGGAGACAATACCAATGACCCGATTATTCTCATCCAGGATCGGCGCTTTACTTCGCAATGAAACACCTATACCGCCTTGCCGGACGGAAATAATGGTTTTCCCCGCCAGCACCTGCGCGTTATCACCGCCAATCATCGGCAGGTCGATTCGCTCCGGGGATTGTGAATGATAAAGATGCAGCTCTCGGTTATCACCGATGACGATATAACTGGCATCGCTTTTATCGCGTAAAGGCTGGATAAGTCGTGCGATCCCGGTGGTATCCCGCGCCTTAACCTTCTGCGCCAGTCCCGGCATCAGCGCGATTTCACTGGCCTGAACCCGTGCGCGCTGGCCGAGGTCGTGATGCAACTGACGATCGATGATATGAAATAAAATAGCACCCAGCAGTGCCAGCAAAAGGCAGGAAAATACCACCAGAGATAAAAAGAGTTTTACCTGAAAAGGCATGCGGAGTTTCATACGGCCTGCTGCAAGATTAACGTAAAGACACACATTGAATAAGCGTACCACGGGGCAGAAGGAGCAGTAATCGGACAAAGACAGAGTTGTGAACAGGCAATATAAATAGTGATGAATTCACTCAGTGATTACAAGGGTAATAGGGCTTTTTACTACAAATCTGATAATCCTTATAAATCAAATAACATTAACTCCATAAACACCATAACAACCTTAATCCCTGCGGTTTTAATTTGAACAAACTCACATCCGGCTCACCTGCTGTTTTCTTATCCTCAGAACATCAATAAGAAAAGTATTTATAAGAAAGAGGCAATGTCATGAGCACAACCGACGATTCCTACATCGCAGTCAAAGAAAAGAAAACCTCCGGCCTCTCGGCCAGGCAAAAATGGTGGCACATTCTAGATAACTACAAGATAGGCATTATCCCGCTGCCTTTTTTCCTGCTGGCCGGTGTGCTGATCCTGCTCGACTGCCTGAACGGCAAATTACCCAGCGACATTGTGGTGATGGTTGCCACGCTGGCCTTCTTCGGTTTTGCCTGTGGCGAATTCGGCAAACGCTTACCCGTCGTCGGCAAACTCGGCGCGGCGGCAATTTGCGCCACCTTTATTCCTTCGGCGATGGTGCATTACGGATTACTGCCGGACGTCGTGGTGGATTCCACGGTCAAATTCTATAAATCCACCAATATTCTGTATCTCTACATCTGCTGCATTATTGTCGGCAGTATCATGAGCATGAACCGCCAGGTGCTGATCCAGGGCTTTATGCGCATTTTTGTGCCGATGTTATGCGGTGAAGTGGTGGGCATGATTGCCGGAATGGCGATGGGCACGGTGTTAGGTTTACCGCCAATGCAAACCTTCTTCTTCCTGATCCTGCCGATCATGGCCGGTGGCGTAGGTGAAGGTGCGATCCCGCTGTCGATGGGTTATGCGACGATTTTGCACATGGAACAAGGTGTGGCGCTGGGGCGTATTCTGCCGATCGTGATGCTGGGCGGTCTGACGGCAATTGTGCTGGCGGGCGTGCTGAATCAGCTGGGGAAACGTTATCCGCATCTGACCGGTGAGGGGCAGCTGATGCCGTCGAAAAAAGGTGAGCTGGGCAGCGGTACTGACAAATTCGAAGGAAATCCGGGCGTGAATGCGCTGGCCTGTGGCGCGCTGCTGGCGATCCTGCTTTACATGGTCGGGATGCTCGGTCAGAAGTGGATCGGCCTGCCCGCGCCGGTCGGCATGTTATTCGCGGCAGTACTGGTAAAACTGGCAAATGGCGTTTCACCGACCATTCAGCACGGCTCGATGACGGTGTATAAATTCTTCCGCACTGCAGTGACCTATCCGGTGCTGTTCGCGGTGGGCGTGGCGATCACGCCGTGGCAGGAACTGATCAACGCTTTTACCCTGCAAAACCTCCTCGTGATCGTGACCACCGTGCTGGCGCTGGTCGGCACCGGTTTTTATGTCGGCAAGAAAATCGGTATGCATCCGATTGATGTGGCAATTGTTTCCTGCTGCCAGAGCGGGCAGGGCGGCACCGGCGACGTGGCTATTCTGACTTCCGGTAACCGTATGACGCTGATGCCTTTCGCGCAAATCGCTACCCGCATCGGTGGTGCAATCAACGTTTCTGTCGGATTATTTGTGCTGGCGAAGTTCTTTTCATAATCCCCGTAACAGCCCCTTTCACCGAAGGGGCTGGTTTCACTGAGAAAAAATCCCCAGTCCAAAACTGGACAGAAAATAGCCAGATTATTTCACTTTATCTGGTTATTATTTGCGCACTCAGAGACGAGTCACCCGCCCCGAGAGCCGGTTCCCACGTAAGGAAGAGCATTATTTTTTAACGAAAGAATCCACGCATGTTCCGTATTAAATCTCTTGTTTCTGCCTTACTGCTTCTTGTAGCGGGTTTATTCAGCACCCATTCCTTTGCTTTTGATATGCCTGAAGAGTTTGAGTCTATGGATACCTATAAATTTTTCCATAGCGAGCTTTTTGATGGAAAGGGATCCACCATCACTGCGGTCAACACCGGCAATTCAGAAAATATTAAAAGTGCGCTGCTGGCTGAATATCCGCGCTGGAAAGGGACGCATTATCGCTGGGGTGGAACCACACACAAAGGCATCGATTGTTCGGCGCTGATGCAACATCTCTTCCGGGATTCCCTGCAAAAACGCCTGCCGAGAACCACGTTTCAGCAAATCAGGAACGGCAGAAAAGTGAGTAAAAATAGCCTGAAACCGGGAGATTTAGTTTTTTTCAAAACGTCGCCGGGGGATCGTCATGTCGGCGTGTATGTCGGGGATCATCAGTTTATTCATGCCTCGAAAATTGAAGGCGTCACGATTTCATCACTGGATAATCAGTACTGGGTCGAGCATTACGAAACAGCACGACGTTTAGAGCTGATGAGCTGAAAAAAAGGCGGATCCTTTTCAGGATATCCGCCTGTTTTACTTTGAATATTTACTTATCTGATGACGCCTGCCACAGATTCAATTCACCATCCGCCACATGTTTATCAATCGCTGCCAGTTCTTCTGCGGTGAAACGCAGATTGTCCAGCGCCTTGACGTTTTCATCCAGTTGTTCAGGACGGCTGGCACCAATCAGCACTGACGTCACGCGGTTGTCTTTCAGCAGCCAGCTCAGCGCCATCTGCGCCATCGTCTGTCCGCGCTGTTGCGCCATTTCATTGAGCAACCGCAGGCTGTTCAGGTTTTCCTCAGACAGCATCCTGGCATTCAGCCCGCGCACTTTATTCCCTTCCACCTGCATCCGCGAACCGTCCGGAATACCGTTGAGGTATTTACCGGTCAGCAAGCCCTGCGCCAGCGGCGTAAAGGCGATGCAACCCGCGCCATTTTGTTCCAGCGTATCCAGCAAACCGCTCTTATCGACCCAGCGGTTCAGCAGATTGTAAGAAGGCTGATGTATGAGCAGCGGGACTTTCAGCTCGCGCAGCAGTTCAGCCATTTTCTGTGTACGTTCCGGCGAATAAGACGAAATCCCGACATACAACGCTTTGCCGCTTTGCACGGCATACGCCAGCGCTGCTGCGGTTTCTTCCATCGGCGTTTCTTCATCCACACGGTGTGAATAGAAAATATCGACGTAATCCAGTCCCATGCGTTGCAGGCTTTGATCAAGGCTTGCCAGCAGATATTTGCGTGAACCGCCGGACCCGTAAGGGCCGGGCCACATGTCATAACCGGCTTTGGTTGAGATAATCAGTTCATCGCGATACGGGGCGAAATCCTGCTTCAGCAAACGACCAAAATTCTCTTCGGCTGAACCCGGAGGCGGGCCGTAGTTATTCGCCAGATCAAAATGAGTGATGCCTAAATCAAAGGCTTTTTGCAGTAATGCGCGCTGGGATTCCAGCTGGCTGACATGGCCGAAGCTGTGCCACAGGCCAAGGGACAGTGCAGGGAGTTTTAAACCGCTCTGACCGCAGTGGCGGAATTGCATGGTTTCATAGCGGGAGGGGGAGGCCTGATACGGCATGATGTTTCCTTCTTTTTAGAGGAAGTAGGGTTATTTTTGAAACACTGTTTTATTGTAACCCTTGAAGAAATTACAGCAACATCAGAAATCCCAGTCCTCGTCTTCGGTATTAACGGCTTTGCCGATCACATATGAAGATCCGGATCCGGAGAAGAAGTCGTGGTTTTCGTCGGCGTTTGGCGATAATGCGGAAAGGATCGCCGGATTCACATCTGCCATGCTGGCCGGGAACAGGGCTTCGTAGCCGAGATTCATCAGCGCTTTGTTGGCGTTGTAATGCAGGAATTTCTTCACGTCTTCGCTCCAGCCTACGCCGTCGTACAGTTCTTCGGTGTAGCGGATCTCGTTGTCGTACAAATCCTGAATCAGATCAAACGCCTGCTCCTTGATCTGACGCTGACGCTCTTCGCTTTCCAGTGCCAGTGCTTTCTGGAATTTATAGCCGATGTAGTAACCGTGAACCGCTTCATCGCGGATGATCAGACGGATCAGATCCGCGGTGTTAGTGAGCTTGGCGCGGCTCGACCAGTACATCGGCAGATAGAAGCCCGAGTAGAACAGGAACGATTCGAGAAACACGCTGGCGACTTTCTTCATCAGCGGATCTTCGCCGTCGTAATACGACAAAATGATCGCCGCTTTATTTTGCAGCGCGACGTTTTCCTCGCTCCAGCGGTAGGCTTCATCCACGTCCACGGTGGCGCACAGTGTCGAGAAAATCGAACTGTAAGAACGCGCATGCACCGCTTCCATAAAGCAGATATTCGAGTAAACCGCTTCTTCGTGTGGCGTCACCGCGTCTTTCATCAATGTGGGGGCGCCGACCACGTTTTGCACGGTATCCAGCAGCGTCAGGCCGGTAAACACGCGGATCGTCAGTTGCTTCTCTTTCGCGCTGAGCGTCGCCCAGGACGGAATATCGTTCGACAATGGCACCTTTTCCGGCAGCCAGAAATTCGAGGTCAGGCGGTTCCACACTTCGAGGTCTTTATCATCCTGGATTTTGTTCCAGTTAATGGCTTTGCTGACCGGTTGCGGTACTAACCTTTGTTTTACTGTGAATGTTTTTACTGCGCTCATCTTTTAAGTCCTTTCAATCGGTTACAGCGTGCAGGAAACGCAGCCCTGAACTTCGGTGCCTTCCAGCGCCATCTGGCGCAGACGGATGTAATAAATGGTTTTGATGCCTTTGCGCCAGGCGTAAATCTGCGCTTTATTGATGTCGCGCGTGGAGGCGGTATCGCGGAAGAATAGCGTCAGTGACAACCCCTGATCGACGTGCTGTGTGGCTTCGGCGTAGGTATCAATGATTTTTTCCGGGCCGATTTCGTAGGCATCCTGGTAGTAATCCAGATTGTTATTGGTCATAAACGCCGCCGGATAATACACGCGTCCAATCTTGCCCTCTTTGCGGATTTCTACGCGGGACACAATCGGGTGAATACTCGACGTCGAGTTATTGATGTAAGAAATAGAACCCGTCGGTGGCACCGCCTGTAAATTCTGGTTATACAGCCCGTGCTGCATCACGGAATCTTTCAGCGCCGCCCAGTCTGCGGTAGTCGGAATAACAATCCCGGCCTCAGAAAACAGTTCGCGCACGCGGTCGGTTTTCGGCTGCCATTTCGCAGCCAGTGTGTCATCGACATATTTGTCAAAATACGCGCCGCTGGCGTAGGTGGAATCTCTGAAACCTTTAAACGACTGCTGGCGCTCGATAGCGATCTGGTTTGAGGCGCGGATCGCATGGAAAGCCACGGTGCAGAAATAGATATTGGTGAAATCCAGACCTTCTTCTGAGCCGTAATAAATACGCTCGCGGCACAGATAACCGTGCAGGTTCATCTGGCCGAGGCCGATGGCGTGCGAATCCTGATTTCCCTGATCGATAGATGGCACCGAACGGATATGGCTCATGTCAGAGACTGCCGTCAGTGCGCGAACCGCCATTTCCACGGTATTGCCGAAATCCGGTGAATCCATCGCCGAGGCGATATTCAGTGAGCCGAGATTACAGGAAATGTCTTTGCCAATTTCCTGATAAGACAGGTCTTCGCCGTAGATCGTCGGCGAATTCACCTGCAAAATCTCCGAACACAGGTTGCTCATATTGATGCGACCTTTGATCGGATTGGCGCGGTTCACCGTGTCTTCAAACATCATGTACGGATAGCCGGATTCAAACTGAATCTCCGCCAGCACCTGGAAGAATTCACGGGCGTTGATTTTGCTTTTGTGAATGCGTTTGTCATTCACCATCTCGCGGTATTTCTCGCTGATGCTGATTTCAGACATCGGCACACCATACACTTTCTCCACGTGATACGGCGAGAACAGGTACATATCTTCGTTGTTCTTCGCCAGTTCGAACGTGATATCCGGAATGACTACACCGAGCGACAGCGTTTTAATCCGGATTTTTTCGTCGGCGTTTTCGCGCTTAGTATCGAGGAAACGCAGAATATCCGGGTGATGAGCGTTCAGATACACCGCGCCCGCGCCCTGACGCGCGCCGAGCTGATTGGCGTAAGAGAAGGCATCTTCCAGCATCTTCATGATCGGAATAACGCCGGAAGACTGGTTTTCGATGCGCTTGATCGGCGCGCCCACTTCACGGATGTTGGTCAGCATAAAGGCCACGCCGCCGCCGCGTTTGGAGAGCTGTAAGGCCGAGTTGACCGAGCGACCGATAGATTCCATGTTGTCTTCAATACGTAACAGGAAACAGGACACCAGTTCGCCGCGCTGTTTTTTGCCGCAGTTGAGGAATGTCGGCGTTGCCGGCTGGAAGCGGCCGGAAATGATCTCATCAACAAAATGGCGGGCGAGCTGAATATCGCCGCGTGCCAGTGTCATCGCCACCATACACACGCGATCTTCATAACGCTCCAGGTAGCGTTTGCCGTCAAAGGTTTTCAGCGTGTAGCTGGTGTAATACTTGAATGCGCCCAAAAAGGTCTGGAAGCGGAATTTTTTGGCGTAAGCCTGTTTGAATAACGCTTTAATATCGTCAAACGCGTACTGATCCAGCACGGCGGCTTCGTAATAGCCTTCTTCCACCAGATAACGCAGTTTCTCCGCCAGATTATGGAAAAACACCGTGTTTTGATTGACGTGTTGCAGGAAGTATTGGCGCGCGGCCAGGCGGTCTTTATCAAACTGGATCTGGCCGTTAGCGTCGAACAGATTCAGCATCGCGTTAAGCGCGTGATAATCCGGGCTGCTGGTGCCGGGGTCGGTAATTGCTAGTTCTGTCGCTGCCAAAATTCTGTTACTCCCTGTCTGACCTTTGCAACGTCTTCCGGCGTTCCCAGCAATTCAAAGCGGTACAGGTAAGGCACCTGACACTTCTGGGAAATAATCTCACCGGCAATGCAATACGCTGCGCCGAAGTTGGTGTTACCGGCGGCGATAACGCCGCGGATGAGTGAACGGTTATGTTCATCGTTCAGAAAACGGATCACTTGTGTCGGCACCGCGCCTTTGGCCGATCCGCCGCCGTAGCTCGGCACCACCAAAATATACGGTGTGTCGACACGCAATTTTTCAGGCTGACGATCTATCGGGATGCGGATCGCCGGCAATCCCGTTCTGCCGACGAAGCGATGGGTGTTTTCTGAACTGCTGGAAAAATAGACCAACGGATTCATCCGCCGGTCCTCAGAACGCGTTCTGAAGCTGGCGCAGGGCGCTGATTTTGTCCGGACGGAAACCAGACCAGTGGTCGTCACCGGCTACAATCACCGGAACCTGCTGATAACCCATCGCACGAACCTGCCCGAGAGCCTGCTCATCCTGAGTCAAATCGACAACTTCGTAGGCGATGCCTTGTTTATCTAATGCACGGTAAGTCGCGTTGCACTGGACACAGTCTGGTTTACTGTAAATAATAATGCTCATGATTCGTATTTCCATCTAGTAAGAAATCAGAGACAATTTTTGCCTGCCCGCTGCGCGGCTGTTTCAGCCGGGGGAAAGGCGCGAGAGTCGGTGCCATCGTGGCGTTCCGATGGACTGAATACTAGATGTGGTGATTTAAATTTTCAACCACACAATATGTAGATTTTCTAAATTTGCTTATTGCAAAAACGGCAAAGCCCGCAGGCAGCGGGCTGGAGAGGGGAAACTTTTTTTAGTTTAATTTTTAAGCGGCCAGATTACTGGCGCATACCCACCGCGAGGCGGTTAAACGCATTCATCAGACCGATGGCGAAGGTCAGTTCTGAGATTTCCACGTCGCTGAATTGTGCTTTAAGTGGCTCAAAGGCGTTATCCGGTGCGCCGGTAGCGGCAATCAGAGTGAGTGATTCAGCCCAGGCCAGCGCCGCGCGTTCACGCTCAGAATACGCGTGGCTGACCTGCCAGCCCGCCAGCTGATCCAGTTTGGTCTGCGCGACGTCCATTTTGCGCAACGCTTTAGAGTGCATATCCAGACAATATGCACAGCCGTTAATTTGCGAAACACGCAGGAAAGCCAGTTCGATAATCACGTTATCCAGCGGACCGTTTTCCAGCGCGCTGAGCGCCGCTTTCATCGGTTCCATCACCGAAGAAGACAGGGAATAGTAAGGCAGGCGAAGTGCAGTCATGATGATTTCCTCTGGGAGATATTGGAGTAAACAGTGACGCACCGTGCGTCTCAATGACCGTAACTTTACGCCTCGCATGGTCTATACTACAGGGCCATAAAATACATATTTAAACAGGTCATGATGCGCGGCTTCAGTCTTTCCTTTCAGCTCGATCCCCGGCACAAAGAACCGCTTTACCGCCAGATTTATCAGCGGGTAAAACAGGCGATCATGGCAGGACAGCTTAAACGCAGCAGCCGTGTGCCGTCGGTGCGGGCGCTGGCCAGTGAACTCGGCGTGGCGCGCGCCACGGTGGAAAATGCCTATGGCCTGCTGATGGCGGAAGGCTTTTTGCAAAGCCGCGGACAGGCCGGAACAGTGGTCAGCGCGCCGGAAAGTTTATCCTCCCCCGAGCCAGCGCCGGTCAGAAAAGACGCCGCGCGTAAGCCCATCAACCCGATGTTGCCTTCTGTTTCTTCCCTTCCTTTCCAGCTCGGACTTCCGGCGCTGGATGCGTTCCCGCGTGCTATCTGGTCGCGCATTGTCTCTAGGCAAATCCGGCACACCGGCATGAATGATTTAGGCCATCCGCCGCTGGCGGGTACAGACGTTTTACGCCACGCGGTTGCCCGTTATCTGCAGCTTTCCCGCGGATTTACCTGCCGTCCGGAACAGATATTTATCTGCGGCGGTTATGCGCCGGTACTGGATTTGATCATCGGCAGTCTGCTGCAACCGGGCGACGGCGTCTGGCTGGAAAATCCCGGTTATCCGGTTACACAGGCATTTTTCCGTGCGGCAGGTGCGGTTGCCATGCCGGTGAACGTGGATGATGAGGGCATGAATGTGCCGCAGGCGGTGAAGCAGTATCCAGACGCACGTTTTGCCGTTGTTACGCCCGCGCACCAAAGCCCAACCGGTGTGACCATGAGTTTAGGGCGGCGCATGGCGCTGCTGGACTGGGCAGCACAGCAACAGGCATGGATTATTGAAGATGATTACGACAGCGAGTTCCGTTATCACGGCCAGCCTTTGCCTTCGCTGAAAAGTCTCGATACGCAGGGGAGGGTGATTTACGCCGGAACGTTCAGCAAAGTGATGTTCCCGGCGCTTCGCTGCGGCTATGTGGTGGTGCCGGAAAGTCTGGTGGAAAAAATCGAGGCGTATTGCCCGCTGCGAATTTGCGGCACGCCGCCGTTGGTGCAAAGCAGTATCGCGGAGTTCATCGAACAGGGACATTTCTACCGGCATCTGAAACGGATGCGCCAGCTTTATGCTGAACGCCGTGGTTATCTCGAGCAGGCGCTGGCGGCGCAGTTTCCGGCCGAAGTGTTACGCGTGAATCAGCAGGTCGGCGGGATCCAGTTATCCGCCAGCCTGAATACCCGTCTGGATGACGCGCTGATCGCCAAAAATGCCCGTGAACAGGGGCTGGCGGTGCAGGCGCTTTCCGACTGGCAGGTTGAGCGGCGTGAGCGTGGCGAAGCGTTACGCCCGAACGGTTTGCTGATGGGATTTCCTAATATCAGTTCACAGGAGCAGGCGGACGAACTGGTGCAGCGGCTGGAGGGGGTGATTTCTGGTTTCCTGAAATAGAAAACGGAGCCCGAAGGCTCCGTCGTCTTTTTAGCAATTGCGCGGCAATGAGGGAGCCACGCGGATGTTTCAGCTTTTTAAGGCATATTCCCGACACAGGAGTGAAACATCACTAATTGCCTTTTTTGTTAGCGACGTCCCAGCAGGACACCAATAACAATACCGATTGCCGCACCGGCACCGACGCCATACCACGGATTATCTTTCACATAATCATTGGCTGTAGCCGCCGCATCACGTGCCTGCTGGCTAATTTTATCGGTGTTGAAACGTGCACGCGTATCACGCAGAACGCCCTGTGCTTTGCTGCGGAGTTTATCCAATTCATCCTTGGATTTATCGCCTGCAGACTGAAGTACTTCATCCAGCGTATCCGCCAGCAGGGTTACGTCCTGATTGATATTTTTTTCTACTTTATCTGTTTTCTTAAACATTCCGTCTCTCCTTGTGTGACTGTTGGATTAAGCATAGACCATAATGTCGTACCAGATGGTTCTTTAAGGACAAAGACCTGTGATGATGGGGCTTTTCAGGCCATGACCCTATGGCAGCAAGTCAGGCGGGGCGCGGGCTGACGTGATACGTCTCAGATTTCTCTGCAAAACAAAATCTGCGTTACAGCCAATAACATTTTTAGCCCGTTTCGAGGCTAAAACCTGTTTATACTGTTGATTCCACTCTCAGTGATCTCATTTTCGGGTCCGCCCATGTCTTTAAGTACGCTTCGTTCTAACGCTCTGCTCAATAAACGCATTTTGTCGTTCATGCTGTTTACCTTCGTTGTCTATCTGACCATCGGCTTACCGCTCGCCGTCTTGCCGGGCTTTGTGCATAACACGCTGGGATACAATTCGGTGCTAGCCGGACTGGTGATCAGCGTTCAGTATTTTTCGACGCTCATCAGCCGCCCGCATGCCGGGCGTTACGCGGATATGCTTGGGCCAAAACGGGTGGTGATTTTTGGTCTGATTTGCTGCGGGATGAGTGGCGTGTTTTACGCGATTGCCTTCTGGTTTGCTGCTTATCCGCTGGCGAGCCTGCTATTACTTTGTCTGGCACGCGTTTTCTTAGGCGTAGGCGAAAGCTTCGGCAGCACCGGAACCACCTTGTGGGGGATTGGCGCGGTGGGTGCGAAACATACGGCGCGGGTGATCTCGTGGAACGGTGTGGCTACCTATGGCGCGATGGCTGTCGGAGCGCCGCTCGGGGTATTGCTCAATCATGCTTACGGGCTGATGGGCGTAGCCGTTCTGATTATTGTCGCTGCTGCATTTGCCGCCATTCTTGCCTGTATGAAAGCGGCGATTTCTGTCACCGCCGGTAAACGTATTGCCTTTAAAGCGGTGGTCGGACGCATCTGGCTTTACGGACTGGGGCTGGGTTTCGGCACGATCGGGTTCGGCGTTATCGCCACCTTTATCACGCTGTATTACGCCGATAAAGGCTGGAGCGGGGCGGCGTTCACGCTCACTTTATTCAGCCTCGGATTTGTTGGCGCGCGTCTGATTTTCGGCAATATGATTAATCGCTTTGGCGGCCTGCGCGTGTCACTGGTTTCGTTTGTGTTTGAAGTAGCGGGGCTGCTGATGATCTGGCTGGGGCACGATCCGCTTTCTGTGCAGTTTGGCGCGTTCCTTACCGGTTCCGGCTTCTCGCTGATTTTCCCTGCGCTGGGCGTGGAGGCGGTAAAACAGGTGCCGCCGCAAAATCAGGGCACGGCGCTGGGCTTATATTCTGCATTTTTAGATCTCGGCCTGGGGATCACCGGACCGGTTGCCGGACTGATTATTTCGCATCTGGGCACGCCCTCTATTTATCTGGCGGCAGCTTTTATGGTCGTGGTCGCCTGGTTACTGACACTCAAAATATGGCTGCAAAACGGGCGTCAGACTCAGACTGAATAACCATTTTACAGTGTGAATGCTGAGTGTAGATAAATCCTAAATACGCCAAAATTTGGGATAAACGCATTGTCTGGCAGAGTTATTGCGGTAAGGTCGCCTTGCGGTTAAAGAAGCGAGGAGCAACCATGTATTTACGGCCAGATGAAGTGGCACGCGTTTTAGAAACATCAGGTTTTGAACGCGATTTTATTGATGATAAAGCTTACGGTTATCGCCGGGGCGAGCATTATGTGTATGTAAACCGGGAAGCGCGGTTTGGCCGGACTGCCCTGGTAATACACCCGGCGCTGAAAGAGCGCAGTGAACGATTTGCAGAACCTACGGCATCTTTTCGCAGCAGCGATGCGTACAAGAATTTCCCGCTGGATGTTTCCAGCGACAACGAAACCTATTATGGAATTTGCCACGGTTTCAGTTCGCGTCAGATTCTGGCGAGCTATCTGGATAATGTATTCAGATAATCAGGCAGGTCGATCTGATAAGAAAAAGCCGCTGTATCAGCGGCTTTTTTGCGTCTATACCAGATGAATTTGGTTATACGTCTGATTGTAGTCGCGGCGAAACTGCGCCAGTTCGAAAGGTTCGATATCCAGTTCAGCGAAATAAAACAACGCCAGTTCGGCGTGTTCGCTGCTCAGCTGTGGCGGTAAATGCGCGCGCACCAGAATATTACGCCAGCGGATGATATTTTCTTCTGAGGCATCTTTAATAAAGGTCTGATAAATAAACACAACGTAGGCAGCCTTGCGGATCTCTTCAGCGTATCCACCGCTTATTGAGCGGATAAACATCTGACTTTGTCGTTTGCCCATTTCCAGCAGCATTGAATCAATATAAACCGGCTTAATTTTCAACAGACTGGCGAGAGACGCGTTCGCTTTACGGGTGTCTGCCGTCATAAACCAATAACCCACAATAAAAACCACAACAATTGCAGCAAGCATAATCCATATCATTCTGGACTCTGGCCTCCGGCCTTTTCTGGCGTGATGTGAAAGGTGCATGCAACACCCGATGTGGGGAGTTTATCTGCTAATGACAGGAAATACGTGAAGGAGTGACAAAGAATTTGCGCCCGCTTCGCAGAATGTCATTGTAAGGTCATGGGATATTGATTAAATCAGATAAAAAGCGTGAACCATTAAAGGAGTAACGGATGGCCAGAAACATTGAAATTAAAGCCAGAATTGATGATTTTTCAGCGATGTATGAAAAACTTGCTCTGCTTGCCGACGGCTTGCCGGACATCATTGATCAGGACGATACCTTTTTTATCTGCCCGCACGGACGACTTAAATTACGCACTTTTTCGCCTGATCGCGGTGAACTGATTTTCTATCAGCGTCCGGATCAGGCAGGCCCGAAAACCAGTTTCTACCAGCTGACCGAAACTCAGGATCCGGACAGTCTGCGTGAAACTCTGACGCTGGCTTACGGCGCTGCCGGGCGGGTCATCAAACAGCGGACGTTATTTATGACCGGCCAGACCCGTTTGCATCTCGATCGGGTCAAACATCTTGGGGATTATCTTGAGTTTGAAGTGGTGCTGGATGAGAGCGAAACGCCGGAACAGAGCATTGCGATTGCTGAGGATTTACTGGAAAAGTTAGGCATTGAGCGGCAGGAACTGGTCGATCAGGCTTATGTTGATTTGCTCAATGCCAAAGGCAAACACCCTCACGATTAAGTGAATAATCACCGCCTTACGGATCGAAGGCGGTGATGTCAGTTACTGTTACTTCGTTTCTTCCAGCGAATACGGCAATGGCTGAATGCTCAGCTGACTGGTGGCATCTTCACGCACACGCAGATTAGCGTCGGCTTCAAGGTCATTATTCAGCACCGCCTGAACCCAAACCGTGCCGTCGCTGAGCTGAACGGCCGCCAGAACGGTACCGGTACGACGCCAGTTTTCCCCGAGTTGCAATTCAAGGTCATCTGCCGGAGCGGGCACTTTGCTCGCCTTGCCGGACAACCAGTAAAGCGCGCGTTTATTGGCGCCACGGTATTTTGCTCGCGCCACCATTTCCTGACCGGCGTAGCAGCCCTTGGTAAAGCTGATGCCCTCGAGCGCCTGAATGTTGGTCGCCTGAGGAATAAACTGAACGGCGTTTGGTGTATCAATCACCGGGAAACCGGCTTCGATATCCAGCGCCAGCCATTGCTGACTGTCGTTACGCTGCGCCTGCTCGCCTAATTCTTCGACCACCTGACGGGCTTTTTCCGGGCTGGTCACAATCAGGTAACGTTCTGCCGGCAGGGAGAAATGCAGCAGGGTGGTTTCATCCTGTTGCACGACCTGTTGCTCTGCCGTTGGCAATGTTGAAAAGAGACCTGTCAGCGCGGCGCTGGCCTGAAAACCTGCCACGCCGAGCAATACGACGTCGTCGTCAGCCGTGAACGTCACTTTAGAGAACACCGCGTATTTCTTCATTTCGGTTAACTGAGTGTCGCGCAAATTACGACGCTCAATAAACGCCATACCGTCGCCACGTTTGAACAGACGAAGGTTACTCCACATTTTTCCTTTCGCGTCACAATGCGCGCAAAGAACGTGGCTGTCGGCTGCCAGCGCATCGACATCCACAGTGACCTGACCTTGCAGGTACTTCATGGTGTCTGCGCCAGTCATGGTTACCAGCGCCCAGTCTTCCAGAGAGATCAACGTCAGCGGCAGATGAGACGACGCTGAAGGTTTTTGCGGTGGAAAGGGAAATTCGTTAGCCATTTTCTAATCCCGGTCAATGAAATGTGACTGATACCTCATGGTAAAAGAGCCCACCCGCTTTGAAAACAGTTATTGGTGCCTTTTACGGGATGCCTTCCAGAGAATGTAAAACATCCGACAGGTTTACAGCAGGTTTTACGGCACATCACGTAGATTGACAAAACAGGGCACTGAAAAGTTACGTTGCTTGACGTGCCGCTGGTAGAATCATCGCAGACATAAAGAAACTCACGTTCTGTATCCCAACAAAGAGCCTTGTTATGGAAAGCAAAAATCAACTGGATATTAATAACCGTTCCCGAGTTCACTGGGCCTGCCGCCGTGGTATGCGCGAGCTGGATATTTCTATCATGCCGTTTTTCGAGCATGAATATGATTCGCTGAGTGAGGCCGATAAAGAGGTGTTTGTCCGCCTGCTGACCTGCGATGACCCAGATCTGTTCAACTGGCTGATGAATCACGGCGAGCCAAACGATACCGAATTACAACGCATGGTTGCCCTTATTCAGACGCGAAACAAAGCCCGTGGCCCTGTGGCGATGTGATCTCAGGGTGTCCTGGCGCAGTCAGCTTTTCTCACTGGGATGTTACGGTGGGGTGATGCTGATGATTTTGCTGGCACCCTGGCCTGCGGGTTACTGGCCTTTCTGGATGACGCTGCTGTTGCTGGTGCTGTTTGAATGCATTCGTAGTCAGCGGCGTATCACGGCACGTACGGGTGAAATTGTTCTGACTGATGATTACCGTCTTTTGTGGCGAGGTCATGAATGGCAGATTAAACACCCGGTGTGGATGATAAGTCACGGCGCGTTGCTTTCACTGCGTCGGGAGAAACTCAAAGGCGGTCTGGCGCAGGCAATGCGCAGCAGAAGGCAGCGTTTGTGGCTTGCCTCGGACAGCATGAGTCAGGAAGAGTGGCGGCATTTGCGCCAGATACTGCTGAATACTCATCCGCGAAGCCCGGCAAAACCGGGCTGAAGTTGCGGCGTACCTGTTGCGGAAGGCGAGGCGTTACAGCAGGGCGTCCATTTCCAGCAGGATTTGCTCGCACCACTGTTGCAGGCGCTCTTCGGTGAGATCAAACTGATTCACATCGTCGAGTGCCAGTCCGACGAAATGTTTGCCATCGGCACTTAGCGGTTTCGGGCTGGTAAATTCAAAGCCTTCAGTCGGCCAGAAACCGATAAAGCGAACTCCCAGCGGCACCAGCTGATGGTAAAGCATCCCAAGCGCGTCAAGGAACCATTCGCCGTAGCCGAGCTGGTCGCCCATACCGTACATGGCAACAATTTTGCCGCGTAATTTAAGCGTAGGAAGTTGATTCCAGACGGCTTCCCAGTCTTCCTGAATTTCGCCGAAATCCCATGTCGGGATGCCGAGGATCAGGATGCTGTAGTCTTCCATCACATCAGGATCAACATCTTTAATGTTGTGCAAATCAACCAGTTCTTCGCCCAGAATGTCGCGAATTTTTTCCGCAGCCATTTCGGTGTAACAGGTGCTGGAACCGTAGAAAAGTCCAATTTTCATGCTTGTTGCCATAACGTCATAAGAATACGAATGGCAGGCAGTGTAGCAGATTTGGATGCATGAAAGGCATAATGGCTGGCGCAGTATGTGCTCAGGAAACAGGAGTCGGAATGCCAAAACAAGATAATGTGAACACTCAGGATGTGACCTCTGAGCAGGCTCTGCAAGCGGTGAATCAGGCGGATCAGAGCCTGACAGAACAGTTTCTGGATATGCTGTGGATTGAGCGGAATCTCGCAGAAAATACGCTCTCGTCTTACCGGCAGGATCTGAAATCTCTGCTGGGCTGGCTGCATTACAATAAGACCGATTTGCTGCATGTCAGTGCGGAAGATTTGCAGTCTTTCCTTTCCGAACGTATTGAAGGTGGTTACAAAGCCACCAGTTCGGCGCGGTTGCTCAGCGCGATGCGCCGTTTGTTCCAGTATATGAACCGCGAATCTGTACGTCAGGATGACCCGACAGCTTTGCTGTCTTCGCCAAAATTACCGCAGCGGCTGCCGAAAGATCTCAGTGAAGCGCAGGTCGATGCGTTACTGGCTTCGCCAAGTGTGGATGTTCCCCTGGAATTGCGCGATAAAGCCATGCTCGAACTGCTGTACGCCACCGGGTTGCGTGTTTCTGAACTGGTCGGGCTGACGCTCAGTGATCTGAGCCTGCGGCAGGGAGTGGTGCGGGTTATCGGTAAAGGGAATAAAGAACGCCTGGTGCCGATGGGCGAGGAAGCGGTGTACTGGATCGAGAATTATTTCGAGCACGGCAGACCGTGGCTGCTCAACGGTCAGTCGCTGGATATCGTCTTCCCGAGTAACCGCGCGCAGCAAATGACGCGTCAGACGTTCTGGCATCGTATCAAACACTATGCGATCCTTGCGGGCATTGATGCGGAACGTTTGTCACCCCACGTTCTGCGCCACGCTTTCGCCACTCACTTACTAAACCACGGTGCGGATCTGCGCGTGGTGCAAATGTTGTTAGGTCACAGTGACTTATCAACCACTCAAATTTACACCCATGTAGCGACTGAACGACTCAAACAGCTACATCAACAACATCATCCCCGCGCGTAACACGCCGGAGAGAAAGGACGACATGATGAAAAAAGGTTTACTGCTGCTGACATTCCTGACTGCGTGTATGAGCTCCGCGGTCCATGCTGACGATGCAGCAATCAAAGCCACACTGGGCAAACTGGGTATGAGCAATGCCGAGGTACAGCCTACGCCGGTAAAAGGCCTGAGCGCCGTTTCCACCGACAGCGGCACGATTTATATCACTGAAGATGGCAAGCATGTTTTGCAGGGGCCGATGTATGACGTCAGCGGCACTCATCCGGTCAACGTGACCAACAAAGCGCTGGTTAAAAAGCTGGATGCGCTGCAAAACGAGATGATCATCTACAAAGCTAAAAACGAAAAACATGTGATTACGGTGTTTACCGACATCACCTGCGGCTATTGCCACAAACTTCATCAGCAGATGCAAGAGTATAACGATCTCGGGATTACGGTGCGTTATCTGGCGTTTCCGCGTCAGGGGCTGAATTCTAAAACTGAGAAAGATATGCAGTCGATCTGGTGTACAGGTAACCGCAAAACCAGTTTTGATGCGGCAATGCGTGGTGATGACATCACATCAGCGACCTGCAAAACCAGCGATATAGCGAAACACTTTGAGCTGGGCGTGCAGTTTGGCGTCACCGGCACGCCGGCTGTGGTGCTGGCAGACGGTACTTTGATCCCTGGCTATCAGCCGCCAAAAGAAATGGCCGCCATGCTTGATCAGCAGGATCCTTCACATAAAACGGGTGGTTGATTTTTCGTGACCTTGCAGACTCAACTTCGCCGCCGTGAGGCAGCGACTGGCGTGGAACTTCCCGCCGATCTTTCCCCTTTGTTGCGCCGTTTGTATCTCGCCCGGGGCGTGAAAGAAAGTCAGGAACTTGAGCGCAGCGTGCGCGGAATGCTGCCTTATCAGCAACTCGACGGCATTGATACTGCGGTCGCGTTATTGCAAAAAGCGCTGGCTGAACGTCTGCGTATTATTATCGTCGGTGATTTTGATGCGGATGGCGCAACCAGCACCGCGCTGACGCTGTTGTCTTTACGCAGCATGGGCTGCGGGAATCTGGATTATCTGGTACCTAACCGTTTTGAAGACGGCTATGGCCTCAGCCCGGAAGTCGTCGAACAGGCAGCGTCACGCGGCGCAGAGCTGATCCTGACCGTTGATAACGGTATTTCATCTCATGCAGGCGTCACGCTCGCCCATGAAAAGGGCATTCAGGTGCTGGTCACCGATCACCACTTGCCAGGCGAAACGTTGCCGGATGCCGAAGCGATTATTAACCCGAATCTGGTCGGCTGCGAGTTTCCGTCTAAATCGCTGGCGGGCGTCGGCGTAGCGTTCTATCTGATGCTGGCGTTACGCAGTGCTTTACGTGACAGCGGCTGGTTCGAGCAAAACGGTCTGGCGATCCCTAATCTGGCTGAACATCTGGATCTGGTGGCGCTGGGAACCGTGGCGGATGTTGTGCCGCTTGATGCTAATAACCGCATCATGGTGTATCAGGGGCTGAACCGTATCCGTGCCGGAAAATGCCGGGCGGGGATCCGCGCGCTGCTCGAAGTGGCGGGGCGCGAAGCCCGCACATTGTGCGCCAGCGATTTAGGTTTCGCGCTCGGGCCACGGCTCAATGCCGCCGGACGTCTTGATGATATGTCGGTTGGCGTGGCGCTTTTACTCAGCGAAGATATCGGTCAGGCGCGTGCGCTGGCCAGTGATCTGGATGCGCTGAACCAGACCCGACGTGAAATAGAGCAGGGCATGCAGGTTGAAGCGCTGGCGCTGTGCGACAAACTCGAGCGGAGCACCGACGCGCTGCCGTTTGGGCTTGCGATGTACCATCCGGAATGGCATCAGGGCGTGGTCGGTATTCTGGCATCACGTCTGAAAGAGCGTTTCAACCGGCCGGTGATTGCGTTTGCTCCCGCAGGCGATGGCATTCTGAAAGGCTCCGGCCGTTCTATTGCGGGTTTGCACATGCGAGATGCGCTGGAACGTCTCGATACGCTTAATCCCGGTCTGATGATGAAATTCGGCGGGCATGCGATGGCTGCCGGTTTGTCGCTTGAAGAAAGCAAGTTCGACGAATTTCGTGACAAGTTCGCCGAACTGGTCGGTGAATGGCTGGATCCTTCACATCTTGAAGGCGTGGTCTGGTCGGATGGCGAATTGTCGGCTCATGAACTGACAATAGATACGGCTGAAATGCTGCGTGACGGTGGTCCGTGGGGACAGGCGTTTCCTGAACCGACGTTTGACGGCACCTTCCGCATCCTGCAACAAAAACTGCTGAAAGAACGCCATCTCAAACTGATGATCGAACCGGTCGGCGGAGGCCCGCTGCTCGACGGTATCGCCTTTAACATTGATCCGACGTTTTGGCCGGACAGCAGTATCCGCGAAGTGCAGCTGGCGTACCGGCTGGATATCAATGAATTTCGGGGAAATCGAAGCGTTCAGTTGATCATCGAACATTTATGGCCGAAATAAGCGATTTTCACCCGCAATAAACCCTGCAAAAAAACGGCTCGTTGCTATAAAAAGACCGCTAATTCCGTTAGAATCGGCGGTTCGAATGGCATTGGGCCAACTCCGAATCTAACGTAAGACGCGAAAAATCATGTTTGAAATTAATCCGGTTAAGAACCGCATTCAGGACCTGTCCGAGCGGACAGTCGTTCTTCGGGGGTATCTTTGACTATGATGCCAAGAAAGAACGCCTCGAAGAAGTAAACGCCGAGCTGGAACAGCCGGACGTCTGGAACGAGCCAGAACGCGCACAGGCGCTGGGCAAAGAACGTTCCTCTCTGGAAGCTATCGTTGAAACCATCGATGAGTTGTTGCAGGGCGCGGAAGATGTGACCGGCCTGCTGGAACTGGCTGTTGAAGCCGACGATGAAGACACGTTCAACGAAACGGTTGCCGAACTCGATGTACTGACCGCCAAACTGGAACAGCTGGAATTCCGCCGCATGTTCTCCGGCGAATACGATAACGCGAGCTGCTATCTCGATATCCAGGCGGGTTCCGGTGGTACGGAAGCGCAGGACTGGGCGAGCATGCTGCTGCGTATGTATTTGCGCTGGGCAGAAGCCAAAGGTTTCAAAACTGAGGTTATCGAAGAATCTGACGGTGAAGTCGCAGGGCTTAAATCTGCAACCATCAAGATTATCGGTGATTACGCGTTCGGCTGGCTGCGTACAGAAACCGGCGTTCATCGCCTGGTGCGTAAAAGCCCGTTCGACTCCGGTGGCCGTCGCCATACGTCTTTCAGTTCCGCGTTTGTGTATCCGGAAGTGGATGATGATATCGAAATCGAAATTAACCCTGCCGACCTGCGTATCGACGTATACCGCGCGTCCGGTGCGGGTGGTCAGCACGTCAACAAAACGGAATCTGCGGTACGTATTACTCACCTTCCGACCAACATTGTGACTCAGTGTCAGAACGACCGCTCCCAGCATAAAAACAAAGATCAGGCCATGAAGCAGATGCGTGCGAAGCTTTATGAGTATGAGATGCAAAAGAAAAATGCGGACAAACAGCAGCTGGAAGACAACAAGTCTGACATCGGCTGGGGCAGCCAGATTCGTTCTTACGTGCTGGACGATTCCCGTATCAAAGATTTACGCACGGGCGTCGAAACGCGAAATACGCAGGCCGTACTGGATGGCGACCTGGATAAATTCATTGAGGCAAGTTTGAAAGCCGGGTTATGAGGAACCAAAATGTCTGAGCAACAACCAGCAGCGCAAAGCGCAGAAAACGTACCAGATCTTAACAACGAGCTTAAAGCTCGTCGTGAGAAGCTGGCTTTACTGCGTGAATCCGGTATCGCTTTCCCTAACGATTTCCGTCGTGACAGCATCTCTGATGAATTGCATGCGAAATATGGCGAAAAGACCAACGAAGAACTGGAAGCATTAAACATCGAAGTCACCGTCGGTGGCCGTATGATGACCCGCCGTATCATGGGCAAGGCATCTTTTGTGACCTTGCAAGATGTCGGCGGCCGTATCCAGCTTTACGTTGCGCGTGATGACCTTGCGGAAGGCATCTACAACGAGCAATTCAAGAAATGGGACCTGGGCGATATCCTGGGTGCGACCGGTAAACTGTTCAAAACCAAGACCGGCGAACTGTCGATCCATTGTTCTGAACTGCGTCTGCTGACCAAAGCACTGCGTCCGTTGCCGGATAAATTCCATGGCCTGCAGGATCAGGAAGCGCGTTACCGTCAGCGTTATCTCGACCTGATCGCTAACGAAGATTCCCGTAAGACCTTCAAAATCCGTTCTCAGATCATGTCTGGCATCCGCAGCTTCATGGTGGAAAACGGCTTCATTGAAGTCGAAACCCCGATGATGCAGGTGATCCCTGGTGGCGCAGCGGCACGTCCGTTCATCACCCACCACAATGCCCTCGACATCGACATGTACCTGCGTATCGCGCCGGAACTGTATCTGAAGCGTCTGGTTGTTGGTGGCTTCGATCGCGTATTCGAAATCAACCGTAACTTCCGTAACGAAGGCGTTTCTCCGCGTCACAACCCAGAGTTCACCATGATGGAACTCTACATGGCGTACGCGGATTACAAAGACCTGATCGTTCTGACTGAAACCCTGTTCCGCACGCTGACTGAATCCGTTCTGGGCAGCAGCGTTGTGCAGTACGGCGATCAGACTTTCGATTTCGGCAAGCCTTTCGCCAAGCTGACCATGCGCGAAGCGATCTGCAAATACCGTCCGGAAACTCATGTTGCTGATCTCGACGATCTGGCTAAAGCGACCGCTATCGCAGAATCTATCGGCATCAAAATCGAGAAGAGCTGGGGTCTGGGCCGTATCGTGACCGAGATCTTCGAAGAAACCGCTGAAGCACAGTTGATCCAGCCAACCTTCATTACCGAGTATCCGGCAGAAGTTTCTCCGCTGGCGCGCCGTAATGACGAGAACCCTGAAATCACTGACCGTTTCGAATTCTTCATCGGCGGCCGTGAAATCGGTAACGGCTTCTCTGAGCTGAACGATGCAGAAGACCAGGCACAGCGTTTTGCTGATCAGGTTTCTGCGAAAGATGCAGGCGACGACGAAGCGATGTTCTACGACGAAGACTACGTAACAGCGCTGGAACACGGCCTGCCACCGACAGCCGGTCTGGGCATTGGTATCGACCGTATGGTTATGCTGTTCACCAACAGCCACACCATCCGCGACGTTATCCTGTTCCCGGCAATGCGTCCGCAGACACAAAAATAAGTTTCATCAGAAACCACAAAAGGGCGCTCCGGCGCCCTTTTTCATGCCGCAGATCACGCCATACGCTAACTGCTTAAAACTCCAGCGTTTATCCGCAATCACGCCTTGCTCCGCCGTCGTAACCGGTTATAATGCCAGTCGCACACCGATGCGGGTGTAGTTCAATGGTAGAACGGCAGCTTCCCAAGCTGCATACGAGGGTTCGATTCCCTTCACCCGCTCCAAAAGCTTCTTCCTTAAATCTGTTCACTACCCTACAAAATTCACTACCCAATATCTTTTATTCGTATTGCCTGAACGTCGTTTTCACACATCTTAAATTTGATCCCAGAACAAAAATTCGATACCGATCAGCTCCCTCTCCTGCGAAGGGGAGGGTTGGGGTGGGGTATTAAGGTCAGATCGGAATGCGGAAGCTTTTGCTATTTTATGGTTTGCGAAACCCCCTCCCAGCCTCCCCCTTCGCAGGGGGAGGAGCACACAAGGGACTTCTGCAACTTCTTGCAAATTGTTTAAACCAACAGCAATTACTTATTCTTCACCTGCAATCCGCGTGGCAGATTATTGTTATCCACCTGCGGTAAACCGGTAGAGGCGGAAGAAGTCAGCAAGCCTGTCTCAACGTAGTTTTGCAGTTTCTCGCGGGTATCGGTGATATCCAGGTTACGCATGGTCAGCTGACCAATACGGTCATCTGGTGAGAACACAGAATCGCCTTTTTCCATGGTCAGGCGCTCTGGTTTGTATGTCAGGTTCTCAGACACGGTATTCATGATGGTGTAATCATTACCGCGACGCAGTTCCAGAGTGACTTCACCGGTGATTTCACTGGCGACCCAACGCTGAGCGGAGTCACGCAGCATCAGCGCTTGTGGATCGAACCAACGGCCCTGATACAGCAGACGACCCAGAACACGGCCATTTGCGTGATATTGCTCGATGGTGTCTTCGTTATGAATACCGGTCAGCAGACGCTCGTAAGCGATGTGCAGCAGCGCCATTCCCGGAGCTTCGTAGATGCCACGGCTTTTGGCTTCGATAATACGGTTTTCAATCTGGTCGCTCATACCCAGACCATGACGGCCACCGATGCGGTTGGCTTCCATCATCAGCTCAACGCTGTCGTCAAAAGTCACGCCATTCAGCGCAACAGGGTAGCCACGTTCAAAACGGACAACCACTTCTTCCGCTTTCACGACCACGTTCTCATCCCAGAATTTCACGCCCATAATCGGATTAACGATTTTGACGCCGGAATCGAGGAATTCCAGATCTTTGGCTTCGTGCGTCGCGCCCAGCATGTTGGAGTCGGTTGAGTAGGCTTTCTCGGTCGACATTTTGTAGTCGAAACCAGACTGAATCATGAATTCGGACATCTCATGACGGCCGCCGAGTTCATCGATAAAGTCGGTATCCAGCCACGGCTTATAAATTTTCAGTTCAGCATTGGTCAGCAGACCGTAACGATAGAAACGCTCAATATCGTTACCTTTGTAAGTGCTGCCGTCACCCCAGATATTCACGCCATCTTCTTTCATTGCGGCAACCAGCATGGTGCCGGTCACAGCGCGACCCAGCGGCGTGGTGTTGAAATAAGTCACACCGGCGGTGGTGTTATGGAATGCGCCACATTGAATGGCGGCAATGCCCTCAGCAACCAGTTGTTTACGGCAATCAATCAGGCGGGCTTTCTCTGCACCGTACTCCATCGCTTTACGCGGAATGGCATCGTAATCTTCTTCATCAGGCTGACCCAGGTTTGCCGTGTACGCATAAGGGATCGCGCCTTTTTTCTGCATCCACAGCAGCGCCGCACTGGTGTCCAGACCGCCGGAGAACGCGATACCGACACGCTGATTGATAGGAAGGTGCTTGAGAATAGTTGTCATCGATTAAATCCTGTATGAATTAGGTCTGTCTGCTAAAGGTTTCAATGCCTATATTGATAACGCAAAACCGGTTTCAGGTAAAAGGGATTCTGCATATTTATGTAAATTTTATCGCATAACTATCTATTTGTCATGTTGGCCAGGAAGTGTTTTATTCAACATCGTTCAGCATTTTGCCATACCCTCGAATGTCCTTAAATCCCTTCCAGTGGCAACACATCCAGCGGTTTCACCTCCCGGAGTACAAACGAGGTTTGCATCTCTTTAATCCCCGGTAACCGGCGCACGACTTCCATCGCGAAGCTGGAAAAACTGTCGAGATCTTTCGCCACCACCTGCAACAGAAAGTCCGCATCACCAGCAATTGCATAGCAGGCAATCACTGAGGGCAGCGCGCCGACTTCCTGCTCAAAACGCCGGGCATCTTCCTCGCTGTGGCTGTCGATTTTCACCCGGATAAATGCCAGCAGCCCCAGCCCGATTTTTTTCCGGTCAATGTTCGCCTGATAACCGGTGATCACACCGCTGTCTTCCAGCTGTTTCATGCGCCGCCAGCAAGGCGAGGCAGCCATGCCCACTTTTTCCGCCAGCTCCTGATTGGTCATTCTGCCGGAACTCTGTAGTTGTCTAAGAATGCGAAGGTCTGCCGGCGAAATTTCAGATACAGACATAATCTGCCTTTTAAATGTGATTATGGGGAAGGGATGACCAGATTAGGGCATTTTATCGCGTAAAAAGAAAGCACCTTTCCGCGGCTCAACGCTATCATTTTTGTCATCAATGATGATGAAAAGGGCGGACAAAATGGCAGATAACCTGCGGGTGGCAATTATCCTCAATCCCGAACTTCCACCGGGATTACTGGCGAACACGGCAGGCGTAATTGGTATCGGATTAGCAGCAAAATTCCCGATGCTGGCGGGCAGTTCGCTGACTGATGCAAAGGGCGTCATGACCGATACTATCTCTAAAACTCCGCTGCCCATTCTGCAGGCAACGCCGGATCACATTAAGGCGCTGATGTTCAAAGCGCTGGACGCAGCAGGCGAGCGCAGCGTGGTGCCGTTCCCGGCATTTGCGCGCACGATGCATCAGTTCGAGCAATACGAAATGACATTTCCGCTGCGGGATTTATACGATGAAGTGCTGGATGGCGTGGGTCTGGTCGGGCCGGAAAAATGGATTAAATCGCTGACGGGGAATCTGAAGTTATTGCGATAATTCCTTGAACATTCAGGCATAAAAAAACCGGCAGATGTGCCGGTTTTCCTTTTCAAGTCCCGATATCAGTTCGTTACTTTCAGCTGCGGATAGCGTTTAAAAATCGTCAGACACCAGACCAACGCGATGCAGCCGATCAGCCCGCCCGCATAGCCGACGTTGCTCATTTCCAGATGCAGACTCACCTGATTCCCGATCAGCGCGCCCGCGCCTATACCAATGTTATAGATGCCGGAAAGCAGCGCCATTGAAACGTCCGTTGCATCGGTCGCCAGCGCCAGCACGCGCACCTGCAGTGCCAGGCCGATAATCATCATTGCCAGCCCCCAGATCACACAAAGGACTGAAATAGCGACCGGATTCATCACCGCCACAAATAACAGCAACATGCTGAGGGTGACCAGCAAGATCGGGCCGCTGAGCATCGCCGCCGGGAAGCGGTTGCCAAGCACACTGAACGCAATGCTGCCGAGAATACCTGCGCCACCAAAAATCAGCAGCAGGAAGGTGGTGAAGTTTTCACCCATATTCGCGACGGTCTGGATAAACGGCTCGATGTAGCTGTACGCCGTGTAGTGAGCAGTCACTATCAGTGCAGTCAGCAGATACATGCCGACCAGCGCCGGACGACGGAATAACATCGGCACGCTTTTCAGTGAACCGGTATGTTCACTTGGCAGCGGCGGCAACAGTTTGATCAGGCAAATCAGCGTCAGCAGCGCAACGATGCCGATGCTCATAAAGGTGGTGCGCCAGCCGAGGTATTGTCCGATCAGGCGTCCCAGCGGTAAGCCCAGCACCATCGCCAGCGCGGTACCGGTGGCTAACATACTGAGCGCCTGTGTTTTTTTACCGGCCGGTGCGACACGGATTGCCAGTGATGCGGTGATCGACCAGAAAATCGCGTGGGCGAGGGCGATACCGACGCGCGAGGCGACCAGACTCCAGAAATCCCAGGCCACGACCGAAAGAATATGGCTGGCGATGAATATCACGAAGATGACGATCAGTAAGCGCTTTCGCTCAACATTGCGGGTCAGCAGCATCAGCGGCAGTGACATCAGCGCCACAACCCAGGCGTAGATGGTCAGCATCAGACCGACCTGTGCGGTCTTCATGTTGAAACTGGCGGCGATATCGGAAAGTAATCCGACAGGCACGAATTCAGTGGTGTTGAAGATGAACGCGGCAATAGCCATCATCACAACGCGGAGCCATGCTGTCCTGCGCGAAACGGTATCTGATTGCATTGAAATTTATGACTTATAAGAAGATGTTGGGATCAGGCATCTGTCTGGCAGACACCTGTTGAGGGCATAGTGTGTTTTATTTGTGCTAAAAATGAAACAGAAAATTGGCCTAACAGATAAATGTTTCGACGACAATTTTAGTTATGGAAACTGAGACGCAGGTCACTGTGTTTTATTGCGGATGCCAGCACCAGTGCCACGGCTCATAAATAAAGCCCCAGGGATTATTCAGCGGAAAGGACATCACGAAACCGAAGCGGGCGGCATGAGTTTGCAGCCACCGAAAAGCGTCTGTTTCGCCAAAAACGCCGGTCACTTCGTCGCAGCCGGGGGTATTGATATCTATAGCGCGACCGGTGTGATGTTCGCTGCATCCGGGCGGCGCCAGCGAGGTGAAGAAATCTTCCGGTGGGATGCCTGCCTGTTGTTTGATGCGGATTAATCCCGCCTGATAATCCAGACTGCGAAAAGCAGAGACCAGATAAATGCCCACGCCGTCGGCGGCAGCCTGTTGTTTCATCTGATGCCAGGCGGCAGCAGCGGGGGAGATCAGCCGGTAAACTTTGCCGCTCTCTGCGTCGGTTTCAGTATCCTCCAGTAAGTACTCACTTACTTCTTCAAAGTAAGGCAGCGTACGGTGTGCGATAACCTGCGGGTCGATGCCCAGATCATGCAGTATCTGGCCGGTTCTGATTTTAAGCGCCGCCTGATTCACGCCTGCTCATTCCCCGGACGGGAAATCGCGTCGTTCATCGCTTCTGTCATGGCTTTACCTGCTGTGCGCATTGACTGCTGATAGCGCGACGATGCTGCGACAAAGGCTTTCAGCAGTTGCGTATCCTGCTGATGTTGCTGATATTCAGGGTGCCATTGCACGCCCAGGCAGAAATCATACTCCTCGCACTCAATGCCTTCGATCACGCCGTCAGGCGCATAAGCATTCACAATGCAGCCGGGGCCGACCGATTTCACCGCCTGATGATGCGAGCTGTTGACCTCATAATGATCCCGATCGACGCAGCGGCTGAGCAGCGAACCTTCAACAATCTCTACAGGATGACGGGCGCGCTTTTTGCCGCCGGCGTTTTCGGTATCGACGGTCGTGCTGTGTTCAAGGGCATCGGGCAGTGCATCGGGAATGTGCTGATGAAGCGTGCCGCCGGTTAACACGGCAAGCAGCTGCTGACCGCCGCAAATCCCCAGCAGCGGCATATTGCGCTGCATGGCACCTTTGACGATGGCTTTTTCAAATTCAGTACGGGCCGGTTTCAGACGCACCTGATCGCTGGTCTGTTGCTCATTAAAGAGTTCAGGCGGAACATCAAACGCGCCGCCGGTCACGACAATACCGTCGCACATCGACAGATATTCATCCGCCAGTTCCGCGTGGTGCGGCAAAGCCAGCGGCACTGCGCCCAGCTCTGCCAGACTTTTCAGGTAGTTTTGACGCAGGGCATACCAGGGAAAATCGGCGTAGCCACCGGCTTCCTCACTGTCCAGCGTTACCCCAATCACCGGTCTGGATTGAAATTTTTTCTGCATTCGCCTGAATCCCTTTCAAGAAGATGAAAACCAATCAGAAAATTCACCTTATCAAGCCGTGGTCGGCGCAAACAATATAAATTATCAATACATCCAATTTTCGGGATTTACCTCTGATTTTATAACCAGTTAAGGTGAGCGGGCAGGTTAAATTTCACGCTAATCCTGCGTTTTCCTGACAAAATTCCACGACTGGCTGACACTTCATAATGATTTTCTGTCTGTGTCTTCAATATTCATTCTCATTTAGTTCTTAACATTAAAGGGTCAGAAAGGATAAATTGGTGCGTATAATTCATCCGGCTGAATGAAATAAAAATTCTTAATTGCTAACGAAATCTTTACGTTGTCCTAAAAACAGCCGGTGAGCCTTTTAGGGATAATGTGTTTTTGACTGATATTGAAAATCTCTGGTTGAAGGTCATTTTTCAGCTGCTTTCTCCTCTTTAATACTGCGAAACCAAGAAATTTATGCTGCCGACTGCCTCGTCTCGTTCCAAAAAACGCACTCTCGTGTGGGTTATCGTCGCCATTATCGTTGCTGCGATCCTGGTCTGGTTCTTTGCTTTCCATCAAAGTGCTTCCGACTCATCTGCCCATAAAAAGCCGGGCCGCGGCGGAATGCGTGCGATGCGCGGCCAGATGATGGCCGGAATGGCCACACCGGTGCAGGCCGGAAAAGCCACGCAGGCCGATGTGCCGGTGTATCTGCGTGCGCTGGGTACCGTTGTCGCCAACGCGACAGTCACGGTCACCAGCCGGGTGGATGGTCAGCTGATGAAGGTGTATTTCACCGAAGGGCAGAAAGTCGAGCAGGGGCAGCTGTTGGCGCAGATTGATCCGCGCAGTTATCAGGCCACGCTGGAACAATATCAGGGTGATTTGGCGCAGAATCAGGCGCTGTCGAAAAGCGCTGAACTGACGCTGGCGCGTTACCGCAAACTGTATGCGCAAGATTCCCTGGCACGTCAGGATCTGGAAAGCCAGATTGCAACCGCCGGTCAGTATGCCGGTGCAGTGAAAGCCGATCTGGCACAAATCGCTGCCGCCAAGCTGAATCTTGAGTTCGCAAAAATCACCGCACCGGTCAGCGGACACGTTGGTCTGCGTCTGGTCGATCCGGGCAACATGGTCACCAGCAGTTCCACCACCGGCATTGTGACGATTACTCAGACCCAGCCGATTGCCGTCACCTTCAGCGTGCCGCAAAGCAATCTGCAAACCTTGCTTAAAGCGTTGCGTGGCGGCAATCAGTTGCCGACGACTGCCTTTGACCAGAGCGGCAGCGAAGTGCTCGGACAGGGCAAACTGCAATTTATCAGCAACGAAATTGATACCAGCACCGGCAGCATTAAACTGAAAGCGCTGTTCGATAATGCCGATGAAAAACTCTATCCGAACCAGTTTGTGAATGCCCGCTTACAGGTCGCGACCCTGAAAGACGCCACGGTGATCCCGGCGGCAGCATTGCAACTGAGCAGCGACGGCGATTTCGTGTATGTGGTGAAAGCCGACAGCACCATTGAGCGCCGCAGCGTGAAATCCGGGCCAGACTTTGGTGACGATCAGGTGGCGATTTTGTCCGGTGTGAAGCCGGGCGAGCAGGTGGTGACTACCGGTATTGACCGCCTGAACAATGGCACCAAAGTCGAGATTGTCACGCCGAATTCCGGTGAAGCTGCAGCAGCGGACGGCTCGTCTAAAGCCCGCGAGCAAAGTGGCGGTGTGGATAAAGCCACCACCGGTGCCGACAAAACTGTCGCCGCGCCCGATGCAACTCCAAATACAGCCGGTAAAGACAGCGGGTCTAAATGAATCCTTCACGCCTCTTTATACTCCGGCCGGTCGCGACCATTCTGCTGATGGTCGCCGTGCTGTTGTCGGGGATTTTCGCCTACAACATGCTGTCGACCTCGGCACTGCCGCAGGTCGATTATCCGACCATTCAGGTGACCACGCTGTATCCGGGCGCCAGTCCGGATGTGATGGCATCAGGAATTACCGCGCCGCTTGAGCGTCAGCTCGGTCAGATGGCCGGTCTGAGCCAGATGTATTCCACCAGCGCCAGCGGCTCTTCGATTATCACGCTGAAATTCTCGCTGGATTTGTCCCTCGACGTGGCCGAGCAGGAAGTCCAGGCGGCGATTAACGCCGCGGACAGCCTGCTGCCCAGCGATTTACCGAATCCGCCGACCTACAAAAAAGTGAACCCGGCAGATGCCGCGGTGCTGACCCTGGCGGCGACGTCCGAATCCCTGCCACTGACCAAAGTGCAGGATCTGGTCAACACCCGCGTGGCGCTGAAACTGTCGCAGATTTCCGGCGTCGGTATGGTCACGCTGGCGGGCGGTCATCAGCCTGCGGTTCGCGTGCAGGTCGATCCGCGTAAACTGGCGGCGCATAACCTCAGTCTGGAAACCATCAATACGCTGATCGGCAACAGTAACGTCAACGGCTCGAAAGGGGGCTTCGACGGCCCGCATCATTCGATCACCATTGATGCCAACGATCAGCTGCGCACCGCCGCCGAATACGGCAACCTGATCGTCAATTACGAAAACGGGGCAGCGCTGCGTCTGCGCGATGTCGCGACGCTTTCCGAAGCGCCGGAAAACCAGTACCTGTCTGCCTGGGCGAACAAACAACCGGCCATTATTATCAGCGTGCAGCGCCAGCCGGGTGCCAACGTGATTCAGGTGGTGGACGCCATCAAAGCGCAACTGCCGAAATTGCAGGAAGCGCTGCCGGAATCGGTCAAAATCAGCGTGATTTCCGACCGTACGCAAACTATTCGCGCCTCGATCAGCGACGTCCAGTTCGAACTGTTGCTGTCTGTCGCGCTGGTGGTGATGGTCACCTTCCTGTTCCTGCGCAATGTCGCCGCGACACTGATCCCGAGCGTTGCGGTGCCGCTCTCGCTGGTCGGCACCTTTGGCGTGATGTACCTGTGCGGTTTCAGTCTTAACAACCTCTCGCTGATGGCGCTGACTATCGCCACCGGTTTTGTTATCGATGACGCCATCGTGGTGGTCGAGAATATTTCCCGACGCCTCGAAGAGGGCGAAACGCCGATGCAGGCCGCGCTGAAAGGCTCGCAGCAAATCGGTTTCACCATTATTTCCCTGACGTTCTCGCTGATTGCGGTGCTGATCCCGCTGCTGTTTATGGGCGATGTGGTCGGGCGCTTGTTCCGCGAATTCGCCATCACGCTGGCGGTGTCGATACTGGTGTCGATGGTGGTGTCGCTGACGCTTACACCGATGTTGTGCGCCTATTTACTGCGCCACACGCCGGAAGAAAAACAGAGCAAGTTTTACCGTAAAGGCGGCGAGTTCTTCGACAAAATGATCGCCGGTTACGACCGCATGTTGATCGTGGTGCTCAATCACCAGAAGCTCACCCTGCTGGTTGCCGCCGCCACTCTGGTATTTACCGCGTTGCTGTATGTGATTGTGCCAAAAGGCTTCTTCCCGTCGCAGGATACCGGGATGATCCAGGGGATCACCCAGGCGTCGCAGGATGTCTCTTTCAGTGAAATGGGACGCCGCCAGCAACTGCTGACCGCGGCCATTCTTAACGATCCGGATGTGGAAAGCGTGTCGTCCACCATTGGCGTGGACGGCAATAACACCAGCCTGAACAGCGGGCGTTTGCAGATCAGCCTCAAATCTTTCGATGAGCGCAGCGAACGTGCGCCGGCAATCATTGCGCGTCTGCAACAGGAGACGGCCAACGTGCCGGGCATCGAACTGTACATGCAGGCTTCGCAGGATCTGACCGTGGACGATCAGGTCACGCCGAGCCAGTACCAGTTCACGCTGGATGATTCTGACAGTGAAAATCTGGTGGAATGGACGCCTAAGCTGATTGAAAAACTCAGCACGCAGCCGGAGTTCAGCGAAGTGGTCAGCAACCTGCAAAATCAGGGGCAGATTGCGTATGTAGAACTGGACCGCGATGCCGCCGCCCGTTACGGCATTACCGCTTCAGACGTCGATACCGCGCTGTACAACGCGTTCGGCCAGCGGCTGGTTTCCACCATCTTTACCCAGGCGAACCAGTACCGCGTGGTGCTGGAAGTCGCCCCGGAGTTCCAGCAGTCACCGGCTTCGTTTGATGATGTGTATCTGGCGACCAACAACAGTTCTTCGAGCAGCGGCACGGTAGCGACAGCGACGACGACGACGACCACAACGTCGGACAGCGGTAACCCGACCACCAATTCCGGTGCGACTAACGGCATGGTGAAACTGACGTCGATTGCCAAAATCCATATGCGCACCGGCGCACTGTTGCAGGCGCGCCTCAACCAGTTCCCGGCGGTCACTGTCTCCTTTAACCTCAAAGACGGTTATTCGCTGGAACAGGCGCAGCAGGCGATCAAAACCACCGTGGCCGATATCGCCATGCCGGACAGCATCACTTTGCGTTATCAGGGTGCGGCGGCGTCGTTTGAAAGTGCCACCGGCAACACGCTGTGGCTGATCCTCGCCGCGCTGCTGACCATGTATGTGGTGCTCGGCATTCTGTACGAAAGCTTTATTCATCCGGTGACCATTCTGTCCACGCTGCCGTCGGCGGCGGTGGGCGCGTTGCTCTCGCTGATCTTTGCCGGTACGGAATTCAGTCTGATCGCATTGATCGGGGTGATCCTGCTGATCGGGATCGTGAAAAAGAACGCCATTATGATGATCGACTTTGCGCTGGATGCGGAAAACAAACAGGGGCTGTCGCCGCGTGAGGCGATCCATCAGGCCTGTTTACTGCGTTTTCGTCCGATCATGATGACCACCATGGCCGCACTGCTCGGCGCTCTGCCGCTGATGCTGGCGAGCGGATCCGGCGCGGAACTGCGTCAGCCGCTGGGACTGGTGATCGTCGGCGGTCTGATCTTCAGTCAGATTCTGACACTGTTCTCCACGCCGGTGATTTACCTGATGTTTGACCGGCTTTCTCACCGACTGAATCCGCGTCATCGCCGCGCAGCGAACCAGGCGGAATAAATGAATATTTCGCGTTTCTTCATCTTCCGTCCGGTCGCTACTATGCTGCTGACGCTGGCGATACTCCTGCTCGGTTTGCTGGGATATCGCCTGCTGCCGGTTGCGCCGCTGCCACAGGTGGATTTTCCGACCATTCTGGTCAGCGCCAGTCTGCCCGGTGCCAGCCCTGAAACCATGGCGGCAACGGTGGCGACGCCACTGGAAAGGGCGCTCGGGCAAATCGCCGGTGTGACGGAAATGACCTCACGCAGCTCGCAGAGTTCGACCAGCGTTATCCTGCAATTCGATCTGGATCGCGATATCAACGGCGCGGCGCGCGACGTACAGGCGGC
Organism: Rahnella sp. ATs2; assembly: GCF_051851855.1. Taxonomy (NCBI): domain Bacteria; kingdom Pseudomonadati; phylum Pseudomonadota; class Gammaproteobacteria; order Enterobacterales; family Yersiniaceae; genus Rahnella; species Rahnella sp. ATs2. The sequence continues at coordinate 56,705 of NZ_JBLYPL010000012.1, forward strand.
GATCAACGCCTCCCGCGCCTTGCTGCCGAGCAGCATGCCGTCGCTGCCGACCTATCGTAAAGCCAACCCGTCTGATGCGCCGATTATCATGCTGGCGCTGACGTCGGCTACGCGCAGTAAAGGCGAGCTGTACGATATCGCCTCGAGCCAGCTGCAACAGAAAATCGCGCAGGTGAACGGTGTCGGCCAGGTTTCGCTGGTCGGTTCCGCGCTGCCGGGGGTGCGCATTGATTTGCGTCCGGAAGCGATCACCTCTTACGGAATTTCCCTCGACACCATTCGCACCGCCATTGCCGACAGCACCAGCAACCTGCCAAAAGGGCTGCTGCAGGGCTCGGATCAGTCGTGGATGATTGAAGGTAACGGCCAGCAAAGTACAGCCGCGCAGTACAAAACGCTGATCGTCACCTACATCAACGGCTCGGCAATCCGCCTGAGCGATATTGCCAATGTGTATGATTCCGTTGAAGATAAATACAACGTCGGTTATTACAACAGCACACCGTCGGTCATGATCGGCGTGACGCGTCAGGCTGGCGCGAACATGCTGGAAACCATCGAGGCGATCAAGGCCGCGCTGCCGCTGATGAAAGAAAGTCTGCCGGGCGACGTGCAGCTTAATCTGGCGCTGGATCGCTCGCCGAACGTTTCTGCTTCCCTGCGCGATACCGAAATGACCTTGCTGGAAGCCACGCTTCTGGTGATCGCCGTGGTGTTTGTGTTCCTGCGTAACTGGAATGCGGTGCTGATCCCGGCGGTGGCGCTGCCGGTTTCGCTGATCGGCACCTGCGCGGTGATGTATCTGCTCGGCTACAGCCTGGATAACCTCTCGCTGATGGCGCTGATTATCTCCACCGGTTTCGTGGTCGATGACGCCATTGTGGTGCTGGAAAATATTACGCGGCACATCGAGGAAGGGCTGGGGCCGGTGCGGGCCGCGCTGAAAGGCGCGCAGGAAGTCAGTTTCACCGTGCTGTCGATGACGCTTTCACTGATCGCCGTTTTCATCCCGATCTTGCTGATGGGCAGTATCGTCGGGCGTCTGTTCCGCGAGTTTGCGGTGACGCTGAGTGTCTCGCTGATCATCTCGATGCTGGTGTCGCTGAGCCTGACGCCGATGCTATGCGCGCGTTTCCTCAAACGTAAACCGCCGGTGGAAAAACGTCAGCCGCGTATTTACCGCATGATTGAACGCGGGCTGAACAAATTGCTGGCGGCGTATTCTGCGGCTCTCGGCTGGGTAATGCGCCATCAGCTGATCACGCTGGTCGGCCTGTTCCTGACGATCCTGCTGAATTTCTATCTGTATACCGTGGTGGAAAAAGGCTTCTTCCCGGATCAGGACACCGGCATGCTGATGGGCATGTTACGTGCGGATCAGAACACCTCGTTCCAGTCGATCCAGCCGCAGGTGCTGAAATACAGCAAGATCATTCAGGACGATCCGGCGGTAGAAGCGGTGATGAGTTCAGCGGGCAGCGGCGGTTTTGGTTCACGTAACACCGCGACTTTCTTTGTACGTCTGAAAGATTTCGACAAACGCACCGCGACGGCCAATCAGGTGGCTAACCGTCTGATGATGGCGACTGGCAAAGAACCGGGCGCGCAGTTGTTCCTGATGGCGGCGCAGGATCTGCATATCGGTGGACGCAGTGCCAACGCCCAATATCAGTACAGCCTGCAATCTGACGATCTGTCCTTGCTGCGTGAATGGGCGCCGAAGGTGCAGAAAGCGCTGGCGAAACTGCCGCAACTGACCGGTGTGGATTCCGATGCGCAGACCGGCGGGCAGGAGATCATGCTCAATATCGACCGGGATCGTGCCACGCAGCTTGGTGTGAATGTGAAGATGATCGACACGCTGCTCAATAACTCCTTCAGCCAGCGGCAGATCGCCACGATCTACAAAACGCTAAACCAGTATCACGTGGTGATGAATCTGACGTCCGATTACACCAGTAATCCTGATGTCCTGCATCAGCTGTATGTCGTCACAGATTCCGGTAATCAGGTGCCGCTGTCGGCGTTTGCTACGTTCAGCGGAGCCAATGCGCCGCTGTCGGTTTCCCATCAGGGACAGACGGCGACCACCACCATTGCGTTTAACCTCGCCGATGGCTATGCGCTGGAAGATGCGCAGGCCGCGCTGAAAACGACGATGGCGCAGATTGGTTTGCCGGATACCGTTCATGGCAGTTATGCCGGTACCGCGCAGGCGTTTGAAGCGCTGGCCAGTTCCATGCCGTGGCTGATCCTGGCGGCGCTGGCGGCGGTGTATATCGTGCTGGGTGTGCTGTATGAAAGCTATATTCACCCGCTGACCATTCTTTCCACGCTGCCGTCTGCCGGGCTGGGGGCGCTGTTGCTGATGCTGGTAACGGGGACGCAACTGACGGTGATCGCACTGATCGGGATCCTGCTGCTGATCGGTATCGTGAAAAAGAACGCGATCATGATGATCGACTTCGCACTCGACGCTGAACGGCGGCTGGGTCTGACGCCGCAACAGGCGATCACTCAGGCCTGTCTGATGCGATTTCGTCCGATCCTGATGACCACGCTGGCTGCATTCTTCGGTGCATTGCCGCTGGCGCTGGGCAGCGGCGGTGATGCGGATCTGCGCAGTCCGCTGGGGCTGGCGATCGCCGGTGGTCTGGCGCTGAGTCAGGTTCTGACGTTATTCACCACGCCGGTCGTTTACCTGTATATGGATCGCACCAGCCGCGCGACGCATCGTCTGTGGCACCGCCTGCGTCCTCACACGCCGCCGCCGGAGGCCCGGACCCATGACTGATCATGAAACTAAGCACACTGAAACTTATCACCCTGAAGCGAATCTGATGACTCTGCAAAAAACACGTTCTATGGTGTTCCGGCTTGCTCCGCTGGCGCTGGCACTTCTGGTCAGCGCCTGTGCCGTCGGCCCTGATTACAAACGGCCGGATGTTGCGATGCCCACGGCATTTAAAGAAGCCAAAGGCTGGACAGCGGCGATCCCGAAAGATAATCAGGCCAAAGGCGACTGGTGGGCGGTGTATCAGGATCCTGAGCTGTCATCACTGCTGACACAGGTACAGATCTCCAACCAGAACGTCGCGCAGTATGCTGCGCAATACCGTCAGGCACAGGCGCTGGTGACACAGGCACGTTCCGATTTGTATCCGTCAGTGGATGCTACCGTCGGCAGCACGCGCAGTGGCACATCCACCTCAACCACTAACAGCCAGTCCGCACAACTGAGTGCCAGCTGGGAACTGGATTTGTGGGGCAAACTGCGCCGTACGGCAGAAGAGCAGGACGCCAGTGCGCAGGCCAGCAAGGCCGATCTGGCTGATGCAACGCTCAGCGCACAGTCCGAACTGGCGCAGGATTATTTCCAGCTGCGGGTGATGGATCAGCAAATCGCGCTGTATAAGCAAAGTATCGATTCTTATCAGCGTTACCTGACGGTGATCCAGAATCAGTATGAAGGTGGCAACACCTCACGCGCTACACTGGCGCAGGCGCAGACTCAGCTTGAAAGCACCAAAGCCTCGGCGCTGGATCTGCAATGGCAGCGCGCCCAGCTTGAGCACGCTATCGCGGTACTGATCGGCAAACCACCGGCGCAGTTCAGCCTTGCGGCACGCGACGTCAAACTTAACCTGCCTGCGATGCCGGACGCCATTCCGTCGCAGTTGTTGCAGCGTCGTCCTGATATCGCTGCCGCCGAACGCACCATGGCGTCTTCCAACGCCGCCGTCGGTGTAGCGACTGCCGCGTATTATCCCGATCTGACCCTGAGCGCCAGCGGTGGCTTTGCCAGTTCGGCATTCCACAACCTGTTCTCGCTGCCAAACCGCGTCTGGTCTTTAGGCCCTGAACTCAGCCAGACGGTACTGGATTTCGGTTCTACCCGCGGCAAAGTGGCGCAAGCCGAAGCCGCGTATGATGCCGATGTCGCCAGCTATCGCCAGAGCGTGTTAACCGCAATGCAGGAAGTGGAAGATTATCTGGTCGAACTGCACACGCTCGACAGCGAGCTGGTCGCCCGTCAGAACGCCGCCGATTCCGCCAAAGAATCTGCCCGCGTGACTTACAACCAGTATCAAGCCGGGATGATCGACTATCTCGACGTCGCGACTACCGAAAACACCAGCCTGACCCAACAGCAAAGTGTCCTGTCACTGCTCAGCACCCAGATGGTCACCAGCGTCAAGCTGATCGCTGCCCTGGGCGGCGGATGGAACGGGGATGTGGGTAAATAGAAGAGTTTGAATTATCTCTGCACTAAGGACACTTAAAATGGTCTTTGGTGTAGAGAACATCATTTATTTCAGTGCGAATGCTGCCATTCATCGTAAGTGGCCTCAATCACTTTAGACATAGCAATAAAATTGACGGGGAGCAATGTCACCGGGCTGCCTGTTTGCGATATGCGAAAAACTTTGCGATTACAAAAATTAAAAAAATATCTACAAGGGCTGAGCCTCCAAACAAAATGCTCATATAAATATTATCCCAGGTGTTTTCCTGAATAAAGTCTGTATGCGCTGAAATTTTCGAATAGAACCATTGTTCAGAACATAAAGCGAAAAGTGTCGTAAACGTCATTGTAAACAAGAAAACACTTCCGAGCCAAATAATCACACATTTCAAAGGGGACATTTAATATACCTGTACAGTTCCGAAAGCATTTAATGTTGAGCTGATTTTTATTTGTGGTGTATTTAATAATGCCTCACGCAGAATTGTAAAATGATCCTTTGAAGGCAACGTTATGCACCCGTGGCTTACCCCTTTGTAACCCGCCGGGTGTAGTCTGAAATTACCTCTTTTAACCTGATCGATGAAAGTTAAATCATCTATGCTGTTATCGTTTCTGTAAAGTGCAAACCACACTGACCTGTCGGATCCACTCACGACTGATCCAAAAAAATCAGAAACATGGGTGCCTATCCCACCAGTCCCTCGGGTCACTATATAATATTGTCCGGGTGGCAAAGGTCCGATATCTTTCACATCTGCTGAGTCAGGGTTGTTGCGATGTGGACCTACCTCACCAGAATAGGCGGGAAAGAAGCCGTAGCCAGGGCAACTGAGAGTGGATAAGCCTGAACCGTTCAAACGAAATGTGCATCTGATCATCTGTCATTCCACGCATCGGAAAAAATGATATTCCCATCACTATATTTCCAGGTGATCCGCTCGTATCTCAGAGATATAGATTCGAGGTGGTTGTGCTTTTCTGTTGCTGGATTTTTGCAGTCATGCATCAAAGGGCAGATCGCAACAACTTTCACATTTTCCAGCAGCATATTGAAATACTCAACTTCCTGACCAGCATCATTGATGCGATACCACCGGATTTCAGCAGATTTTAACGTTTGTCCTTTTGCTACAGCTTGGTATAAATATGGACTGGAGGAATCAAACTCTTTTTCAAACGTCATTGCTGAGTGCACTCGGGTACCGGTGATTTTTCCCGTATTATTATCAGTAGGCAAAAATAAACCATGCCCGAAACCCAAAATCTCAATGCTACTTTCACGCCCATTCACATCAACGGATCCTTTGATATGCGCACCGCCATCATCTTTAAGCCATAAATAAGCAGGAATCGCCATCTTTAAATCTCCCTATTGAAAGTAATAAATAAACTACTCCGCAGGAGGATAACTGCAAGGGTATTTTTTTGCATTTCAATAAGGTTTTTTATAATGATAATAATTAAGTATAAATTATTATTTTAGATTGATACTGAGAATTATTGGTTGAAGTTATTTAAATGAATATAAGGAAGTTCAACTGGAGTTTTTATTAAAGTTGATTGTGCATCAAATATCTGTAAACCCCTCTCCCAACTCCCCCTTCGCAGGGGGAGGAGCTCATCGAGCCAGGTTTTACCTGCGGTGAAACAAGCCCTTATTTCCCTGCTTTCCTCGCTTTCGCCACATCTCCCGGCGTGACGGCTGCTGCCTGATTTCCCCAGCTGGCGCGCAGGGTATTGGTGAGGTCTGCGGCCTGTTGATCAGTCAGCGTCCAGCCGTAGCCAGGCATGGTATTGGACATATGTTCTGCCGTCACCGGCGTCTGAGCGCCGTAGAGGATCACGCGCAGCAACGTCTGCGGGTTCTCTGCACTGACGGTCAGATTGCCCGCCAGCGCCGGAATGGCAAACGCTTTTCCGTCGCCTTTCACACCGTGACAGGTCGAACAGTAACGCATAAACGTCTGTTGTCCGGCCTCAGTCGCGACGGCCTTTTTGGCCGGTGCCGGTTGTGCCTCCGCTTTCAGACTGAGCAGATACACCGCCATGCTGTTGAGATCGTCATCGGTCATAAACTGCGTGCTGTTAGTGATCACTTCCCCCATCGGGCCGCTGACGGCGTCATGAGTATTGCGACCGGATTTCAGCAGCGTCACCAGTTCCGGCTGACTGATTTTCAGCCCGCGCAGGGAAGGTGCTGACCAGCCGTCCAGCTCGCCGCCGCTGAGAAACGCCATGTCCTTTTCATCGAGGGCTTTCTCCTGTTGCGCCCAGCCACGCGGGGTGTGACAGGCTCCGCAGTGTCCGGCACCCTGCACCAGATAAGCGCCATGATTCCATTGCGCACTCTGATCCGCCTGTGGCCTGTACTCGCCGTCTTCAAGAAAAATGCTGTTCCAAACCCGCAGCGGCCAGCGCACCGACATCGGCCAGCTGATGTCATTTTCACGGTTGGCAACGGGCTGCGGTTTGACCTCTTTCATCAGATAGTCATACAGCGCGCGCATGTCCTTCCCGCTCATTTTTACGTAAGAGGTGTAGGGCATCGCCGGATAGAGCGCATGGCCGTCTTTAGCAATCCCTTCGCGCATCGCCTTGTCGAACTCTTCAAAACTGTAGCCGCCAATTCCGTGCTGAATATCCGGCGTAATATTGGTGGAATAAATCTCGCCTACCGGTGTGGCAAAGCGCACACCACCGGATAAATCTGCACCCTGAGGCGACGTATGGCAGGCGGCGCAGTCGGCGGATTTCGCCACATACTCACCTTCGGACATCGCCATGGCAGAGCCTGCCGTTGCCATCAGCGTGGCAAAAATCATCAGCTTCTTCATGCGCTCACCTTTTTCATTGCCGTCAGTTCATTCACTGCCCGCCAGGCCTGATCAACTGCTGAGTTGGCGTACGGGCTCCAGTCAGAATCTGAGTTAGCGATAGTGATTCGCCCGACAGGCGTGCGCGCCAGATGAATGGTTTTCTGCGCGTCGTCTTCGTCGTCGAACATCCCGCTGAGGAAGTAGGAATAGCCGTGCGACCAGCGGTTAACGGTGATCGCCATGATGTCGCGCTGATGGTCAAAACCGGCTTCGCCGAACATGCCCTGCAACTGATCGCGGATCATTTTTTCATGGGCATCAAACGAGGTGCCGAGCAGTAACGCACGGCCTTTACGTGACTGCTCGCGCGGGCTGAGGCCGCTGCCCGGCAGCGTCGGCACATACACCATATGCAGGCCAATCGGCTGGTTCGGGTCACGCGGATGCTGATAACCGCCCATATCCACCGGATAATCCAGTTTCACGCGGCTGTAAGGCGCTGCCGGAGAGTAAATTTCATGGACGCCAAGTTTGATAAACGGCTGCCAGTTGCGGATCACCACTTTTGAATAGACCAGCGGCGCTTTGACGTTTTCTTTCAGCGCGGCTTTCTGCGCTTCAGGGATTTCCGGCACCAGATACGGGATCATCATATTGTATCCGGCCATCACCGCCTGACCGGCGCGGACGCGGTGCAGCGTGCTGCCGGTCATGTAAGTCACTTCTACCGCCGGTTTGCCTTCGTGTTCGACGTTGGCGACATGCATCCCGGTGCTGTTGAGGCGAAGCCGCACCGGCTGCCCGGCCTTATCGAGCTGGCTGTAATCGAATTTCGCCAGCACGATATCTTCCATCGTGTTACCCGGCGCGACCTGCGGGATCAGATGGCGCACCATCAGCCGGGCTAAACCGGCGTTGCCATCGGGGAAGTGGAAAATATACGGCTCGTCGAGATCGGCCAGCGATTCGGCGTCCAGCGGCGGCAGGCCCATACCTTCCAGACCTGGCAGGGCGCAAATGCGCGCATCGCTGCATGAGGTGGCATCGATTCCAACCGCCTGAAAATCATTGGTCCGCTGCTGGAAATAGCGGATAGCAATCTCGCTCAGCCCGACTTTTTCTCGCAGGAACTGGGTATAGCTGTGCCCGTCGACCCAGGCGACTTTTTCTTCCTGACTCATGCCGTGCAGATAATCTTTCGATTCAGTGTGCAGGGCGATCAGCGCCTGACGGTCAGATTCCGGCAGCGGGAAGTCACTGATGAAGTCTTTGATATCGCGGCCATTGAGGCGATCCGGTGGAATATCATCAGCCACCGCACGTCCCGGATCGCCACTGACAATTTTATCGACGCCGAAGTTTTTACGGTCGAAATACACCCCGCGGCTGAGATGCAGATCAGGGTAAAACGTCTGATCGAAGTCTTTCGCCATCTTCTCGATATCGACGTTGAGGGTTTTCAGCAACCCCATCGCAACCGGACTGAAATTGGTGCGTGGCGACTGAAAGGACTCGCTGCCGCCGTAGCCCAGCAGCATTTTATCCTCGACGTGAAATTCATTACGTTTGGCATGCCCGCCGAAATCATCATGGTTATCGATCAACAAAATACGCTGGTCTTTACCGTGCTGTTCCTGCCAGAAACACGCCGCCGCAAGCCCGCTGATCCCGGCTCCGACCACCACCAGATCAAACTCATCTTCCACCGGCAAACCGGAAGATTCGACCTTTTTGCCTTCGCGCCCGAGGATATGCGCCGCTTCATAAGAACCCTGATGATTTCCGCGCAAACCGGTAAGGGAAGGCGGGTAATACAACGACTGCGTGGCTGTTTGCGGCGAAGCCCGCAGCGCCTCAAACGGAGTCATTCCGGCAGTGACCGTAATAGCCACGCCGTTTAGAAAATCACGACGAGTGATGCCCATATTGTTTCCTTAAAATTTACATCATCAACCCGCGCGGAAGCCGCACGGCAAAAGCGTTTCGCTCAAAAAATGTCTAAGTATTTTAACAAATTTAACATAAAGAAACACTTAGCGAGCGTGACGGCGGGCGCAAATGAGGAAACAAGGGGAGTTCACCAGTAACAAACTTCTGAAAATTCCATTTTTAAAGGTTCTCCAATGGTTTGTGAAAACATACGGGCATAACGTATTGCCTCACTTTTTAAAAAGGAATTTATCAGAATGGCAATCCCGGCATATTTGTGGCTTAAAGATGATGGTGGCGCGGACATCAGAGGATCGGTTGATGTACATGGTCGCGAAGGAAGTATCGAGATTATTGGATTAGCTCATGCCCTGGAAATCCCAACTGACTCCAATACAGGTAAAATTACAGGCACAAGAATTCATCATCCTTTCGTATTTGATAAAGAAATAGATTCATCGAGTCCCTATCTTTATAAAGCTGTTACTACGGGTCAAACGTTTAAATCAGCTGAGATAAAATTGTATCGAATTAACGATGCTGGGCAGGAAGTCGAATATTTTAATACGAAGCTGGAAAATGTGAAACTGGTGTCATTATCGGCAATGATGTATGACGTGAAAAATCGTAATTTTGAAAAGCAAGGACACATTGAATGTGTGGAACTGCGTTACGAAAAAATAATCTGGACTTACACTGACGGCAACATTATTCATTCAGACTCATGGAACGAACGTGCAACTGCATAAGGAAGATTTATGACCTGGACATATAAACAAAGCACCGGTGAATTATTTCATGATGGAGTATTCATTGAAAAGGGATATTCGGGCGTCCTGACAAATAAAAATAACCCAGATCGTCAACATGTCAAAGGAATGGGACCACTTCCACAGGGGGCATATCGCGTTGGTATTGCCACAAGTTCCAAGGGACCACTTACGATTGAACTGCATCAAACCTCCGGTGAATCATATGGTAGAAGCTTATTTCGCATACACGGCGAGAGAAGAGAAGGCCCGGCCGGGTTTGCTTCAACTGGTTGTATCATTATGAGCAATCCTACCCGCCGTTTAATAAGAGGAACCTCAGAAGTTCTAGAGGTGGTGAGATGAAAATTCTTCCCTTACTTTTTCTCGTTCCAATAATGGCTTTTGCTTCTGCTACACCGAAGGATATAAGAACAAGTGTCCAGAAATATGGAAGCAACAGTTTTGCATCTAAAATAACAGCTGAAGACTGGGCTGAGACGATAAATAAAATCTCCACGGGTGACGGTGAATGGCTAATGTTAGTCCCGGATTTAGCGCCTGTAGTGAATCTACAACAATCCAATCAACTTTCAGGTGCTCTCTATTACGCGCTCGATGCGAATGCTAAAGAAGCGTTAAAAGTGATGTCAATTCTCGATAAGCATCATTATAAATACCAGCAAGGAACAGATATAGCCTGCGTCCCGCCATTTGACAAAATAACGAATAGCGATATGGAAACATATAATCGCATCCGTCTTTCTTTATTAGATGCAGGGCCACAAGCCGCGACTTGCTTTTGGATAATGGAAGCTTGGGTCGAAGAGATCAAAGCAAACGAGGCTCGAAAATCCTCATAGACCCTGCCGAAAATTATCGCTCATAGCCCGGAATTATCCGGGCTGATGTTAGGTACGTTATCTCATTAGACTTATGCATAATAGAATGATTACATTAAAAATTCATCCGTGTTCTGTTTGTTCCGAATCTCTAGATTACTGAGTGCTTCTTTCAGAATACTGCTCAGCGTCGTCAAAAAATAACCATTAAATTTTTGTGATTTCAGCGTTCGTTCGAAGATATCTGCAGGGATAAAACGCCTCATTTCATTGTGGAAGACACCATTTCGCATGATTTCGTCCAATGACTTCAGTTTCTCACGGGTTTTGTCGGCGTAGTTCTCTACACGATAGTCGGCTATTTTATTGAGCAGCAGCGATCTGTTTATTCGTGCACCTTGCTGATAGAGCCACACTAAATCCCACATATCCCGATACCGGATATGCGTCTGAGTAGCGGGAAACGCGACCAGTTTGTCGGCCAGAACTTCTTCGAGCGTTTCGACATAAATCAGCGTGTCGTTATAGCCGTCGGGTAAGACAAAATAATTACGCCCGAGTGGCAGGGTATTACGGGTATAAGCCTCAATGTTGGCGATTTCAATTTTGATCCGCTGTCTGGCAATGTGGGATTGTTGGGGGGAAGTCTCGACAGTAATTTGCCACCGATCGATATTGATTTGATCGTAATCCGGTATCAGACGCAGTTCTTCAGGGGCTTTCACATTGATAGCAAAGCCGTAACGCGCCCCGATATATTCCTCGATGCAGGATTTCATTGCCATTAATTGCGCCGAACAGAAAGTTTTGCCTCCGGCAAAATCCAAATCTTCGCTGAACCTGTTTGAGTTGTAGCAAAGCCGTAGTGAAGTTCCGCCCTGAAAAACCAACCCATCCAGCAGACCGGCTTTATCCAGACAAAAAAGGACGTCGTAGTGCAGCAATTCCTTTTCTACCACCGGCCGCATCGCTGTGAGTTCTGTGTTCTGTAGTGCTCTGTTTACCAGTAAATCAAAATCGACCTTCTCACTCATTATTCTTCCTTAAGATCCATCAGATGAGTATTCCTGCCAACACGGCGTAAATCCCTGATTGCCGTGGCGGTTGTCGCTTGCTTCAGTGGTGATTGCGTTTCGATGGTTGCGTCGAGAATATCCAAAATGCCCCGGTTAGTATGCGTCAGTTCGATAGTGCCCCAGGGCGTCGGGTATTCTCCTCCGCGTCCGGTCGTCATGACGGTCAGTCGGTCGACCGGTATCTGCGAAATGATGCCATATGCCGATAGTGCAGATTCCAGACTGACGTAGTTGTACTCTCCGCGCCGCATCGCTTTCACCACGCGCTCAAGAAGGTAACTGTCTTTAGGGGAGAAAATATTGACGTAAACCCCCTTAACCGGCCTGCATAAAATTTCTTCATCGATCAGGCGCTTGAGCCCGGCTTTTAACGCAACCGGGGAGTCCTCAGGAAAGATTTTTTGCAAATCCCGAAGCAGAAAAACCGTCCGTCCCTGACGACTCAGTGCTTGCAGTTTTCGAATGGCTTCAAGTTTTGTCATTTTATCTCTACACAAAAGCGACAAAAAAGTGTCTTTACTGTAGAGATGGAGTGTAAGTGTTTAGGGGGAAAGATGCAAAAAAGGGTATTAAAAATGTTATAATGGGGGAATAAGGCGTCTCCGGCTTTTAAAACAAAAACGCCGACTTCCGCCGGCGTTTCCATTCACACAAAAATTACTCCTTCCATCCCCCACCCAGCGCTTTATACAAACTGATGTCCTGATTCAGTTGGGCAAGTTGTGTGGTGATCAGCGTTTGCTGAGCAGAATACAGCGAGCGCTGCGCGACCAGTACGCTCAGGTAGTTATCGACACCGCCTTTGAAGCGCATCTGCGAGAGATCATAGTTGCGCTGATTGGCGTCGGCATCCTGCTGGCGGGCCAGCAATTCGTCTTTGTAGGTCGCCTGTCCGGCTAAGCCGTCGGACACTTCTTTGAACGCCGTCTGAATCGCTTTTTCATAGTTGGCGATATCAATTTTCTTGGTGTCTTTCGCGATGTCGAGATTGGCCTGATTCACGCCGCCGTCGAAGATTGGGATATTAATCGATGGCATAAATGACCACGCACCGGTGCCGCCGTCGAACAGTTTGCTCAGGCTGCCGCTTTCGGAACCGGCGGTGCCGGTCAGCGTAATGCTCGGGAAGAACGCCGCACGCGCTGCGCCGATATTGGCGTTAGCCGCTTTCAGCGTATGTTCCGCGGCAATAATGTCCGGGCGACGGGTCAGCAGATCAGACGGTAAACCGGCCGGCGTCTGCGGGAATTTCCAGTCCTGTTGCAGGGTGGCGTTCGCCAGCAAATTTTGCGGAATGGTGGTGCCGACCAGCAGCGTCAGCGCGTTCACATCCTGACGAACCTGACGCGTGTATTGCGCGATATCAGCCTGCGCTGCGCGAACCGTGGTTTCGGCCTGCACCAGATCCTGCGAAGTGCTGATGCCGGAATCGTAACTGCGTTTGGTCAGCTCGTAGGATTTGTTCTGGCTGTCAGCGGTACTGATTGCCAGTTTCAGCAGATCGTTATCCGCCGCCAGACTCAGATAACCGGAAGCGACTTCAGACACCAGCGAGATTTGCGTCGCACGTTGCGTCGCTTCGGTGGCGAGGAAGCTTTCCAGCCCCTGATCGCGCAGGCTGCGCACGCGACCAAACAGGTCAACTTCATAAGATGTCACACCGAGATTGGCGCTGTATTGCTGATACGTCACCGGTCCGGTATTTTGCGTCGAATACAATCCGCCTGGCAGATGCTGGTTGGTTTCACCGGCGCTGGCGTCAAGCGTCGGCAGCAGCGCGGCACGGTCAATCTGGAAGGCCGCGCGCGCGGTATCGACGTTTAACGCCGCGACCCGAAGGTCGCGGTTGTTAGCGAGAGACATGCCAATCAGCTTATTCATCGCCGGTTGATTGAAGAAGGCTTTCCAGCCGATATCCTGCGCAGCGCCGGTTTTGGCACCGTCCCAGTTGCTGGCGACCGGCAGCGCAGGGCGCTGATAATCAGGCTCCATCGTACAGCCCGCCAGCAGGGTGAGTGAAAACGCGCCGATAAGCGACAGCGCGAAATGCGGTTTATTCATGGTGTGTTGCCTCAGACGCCGGAAGCGCCTTCTCTTGTTTTTTCGATTTGCGGGTGAACAAATTCACAATCGTCACGTAGAACATCGGGACGAAGAAGATCGCCAGGAAGGTCGCCGTAATCATCCCGCCGACCACGGCGGTACCGATGGAATGCTGGCTGCCCGCGCCCGCGCCGCTGGAAATGGTCAGCGGGAATACACCGAGAATAAAGGCCATCGAGGTCATGATAATTGGCCGGATACGCAGCTTGGCCGCTTCAATCGCCGCTTCCGTGACCGACATGCCTTCGTTCTCATGCAGCTCTTTGGCGAACTCGACAATCAATATGGCGTTCTTCGCCGCCAGCCCGACGGTGGTTAACAGACCGACCTGGAAGAAGACGTCATTCGACAAGCCGCGCAGCAATACGGCACCGATCGTCCCGAGGATCCCCAGCGGTACCACCAGCATGACCGAGAACGGGATCGACCAGCTCTCGTACAGTGCCGCCAGACACAGGAACACCACGATCATCGACAGGGTATAAAGTGCCGGGGTTTGTGAGCCGGAAAGCTTTTCTTCATAGCTCAGACCGTGCCATGCCACTTTATAGCCCGGTGGCAATTTGGCCGCGATTTCCATCACCGCGTCGTTGGCATCGCCCGAGCTGTAACCCGGTGCCGGTGCGCCCATCAGTTCGACAGAAGACACGCCATTGAAACGCTCGTAACGCGGTGAGCCGTACACCCATTTGCCGCTGCCGAATGCGCTCCACGGCACCATATCGCCGCTCGAGTTGCGGAAATACCAGTTGTTCAGATCTTCCGGTGTGACGCGTGAAGCCGCCTTGCCCTGGATGTAAACGCGCTTCACGCGGTTGTTGTACATGAACTGATTCACGTACGCCGAACCCCATGCCGCTGACAAGGTATTGTTGATGTCGTCGAGGCTCAGCCCCAGCGCCTGCGCGCGTTCATCATCAATTTCCAGCTGATATTGCGGCTCATCTTCCATCCCGTTCGGACGCACCGCAGTCAGACGTTTGTCCTGCGAGGCCAGTTGCAGGAACTGGTTACGCGCCGCCATCAGGGCGTTATGCCCTTTGCCGTTGGTGTCCTGCAGGAAGAAGTCGAAGCCGGTGGCGTTACCCAGTTCCATAACGGCTGGCGGAACGAAAGCAAACACGCGGGCGTCTTTGATAGTGGCGAAATGCGCCATCGCACGACCGGCCAGCGCCTGAACTTTCTGCGCGGCGTCCGGACGTTTCGTCCAGGTTTTCAGCTGCACGAAGGCAATCCCGACGTTCTGACCACGTCCGGCGAAGCTGAAGCCGTTGGCGGTGAACACCGAAGAAACGATGCCACCTTCCTGTTTCATCAGGTATTCACGCACGTTATCCAGCACCTGCTGGGTACGTTCCGCCGAGGCGTTGGCAGGTAGGGTGGCCTGAATCAGCATGACGCCCTGATCTTCATCCGGCAGGAAGGTGGTCGGCACGCGGGTGAACATAAAGCCGGTGGCAATCACGATCAGCAGATAGATGCACATAAACAGACGACGACGGGAAATCACCGTGCCGACGGCGCTGGTGTAGCGCATCGCGCCTTTGTCGAAGGTACGGTTAAACCAGCCCGCAAAGCCTTTCTGCGATTTTTCCTCGTCATTGTGTTTGATGATGGTGGCACACAGCGCGGGAGTGAAAATCAGCGCCATCAGCACGGAGAGCGCCATCGCGGACACGATAGTGATCGAGAACTGACGGTAGATGATCCCGGTCGAGCCGCCGAAGAAGGCCATCGGCACTAACACGGCGGAGAGCACCAGTGCGATACCAAACAGCGCGCCCTGGATCTGTTTCATTGATTTGATGGTGGCTTCTTTCGGCGACAACTTATCTTCCGTCATCACACGTTCGACGTTTTCCACCACCACGATGGCGTCATCCACCAGCAGGCCTATCGCCAGCACCATCCCGAACATGGTCAGGGTGTTAATGGAATACCCCGCAGCCGCCAGAATACCGAAGGTACCGAGCAGCACCACCGGCACTACCAGCGTGGTGACCAGCGTTGCGCGCAGGTTTTGCAGGAACAGCAACATCACGCAGAACACCAGTACGATGGCTTCGATCAGCGTTTTCACCACTTCTTCAATCGATGCACTGACCACTGGCGCAGTCTGGTACGGGAACTCGACTTTCACGCCAGCCGGCAGGGAATCTTCCAGCCCTGCGACGGTGGCTTTCACCGCTTTGTCGGTATCCAGCACATTTGCGCCGCTCGCCAGACGCAGGGCGATAGCGGTAGACGGGCTGCCGTTAAAGGTCGAGGAGATGGAATAACTTTCCGGCCCCAGGTCAACATTTCCGACATCACTCAGGCGCACCTGAGAACCGTCGGCATTCACTTTTAGCAGCACGTTTTTGAACTGATTAATACTGTCGAAACGGGTTTTACCGATAATGGTGGCGCTGAGTTTGCTGTCTTTGACCGTCGGCAGTCCGCCGAGTGAACCGGAGGACACCTGCACGTTTTGCGCTTCAATGGCGGCGCTGACATCACTTGGGATCAGCTGATATTTATACAGTTTTGCCGGATCGAGCCAGATACGCATCGCGTATTCGGAACCCAGCACCAGGAAGTCGCCGACGCCTTTGGTACGCACGATCGGATCTTCCAGTTTGGTCACCAGCAGGTTACTCAGATCCGAGTTACTCATTTTGCCATCGGTCGAAATCAGGCTGACCAGCAGCATGAAGTTGGCCTGATATTTGGCAATTCGGATCCCCTGATTGACCACTTCCGTCGGTAGCTGCGATTCGGCCAGAGACACTTTGTTCTGAACCTGAACCTGCGCGATATCCGGGTTAGTGCCCTGATCGAAGGTGGCAATAATGGTGGCGCTGCCGTCGCTGTTACTTTGCGATTCGATATAGCGCAGGTTATCCAGCCCGTTCAGTTGCTGTTCAATAACCTGAACCACGGTGTTCTGCGCGGTTTCCGCCGAGGCACCCGGATAGGTGACGCTGACGGAAATCGCCGGAGGCGCGATATTCGGGTACTGGTTGATCGGCAGTTTCATGATCGACAGCGCACCGGCGATCATGATGACGATGGCAACAACCCAGGCGAATATGGGGCGATTAATAAAGAAAGTAGACATTCAGCTCACCTATTGCGCGGAAGGATCGGTCATCGCGAGATTAGCCTGTTCGCCAGGGGCACTGGCTTTGCGCTCGGTGGCATTCACTTTGGCGCCCGGCCTGACGTTCTGTAATCCGTCAGTGATCACTTTGTCGCCGTCATTCAGACCCTGATTCACCAGCCAGTTACCGTTCATCATCTGACCGGTGGTGACGGAACGCTGCTCAACCGTGTTATCGGTTTTCACCACGTACACGTATGGCGCGCCTTTCACGTCATGCATGATGGCTTCCTGCGGCACCAGAATACCTTTGTCATCAATGCCTTGTTGCAGCTGGGCGTGGACAAACATGCCCGGCAGCAGTTCGTCGTGCGGGTTCGGGAACGAGGCGCGCAGGGTGACGGAACCGGTGCTTTGCGACACGGTGACTTCAGAGAATTCCAGCTTGCCCGGCAGCGCATATTTGCTGCCATCTTCCAGCGTCAGCGTGGCCTGCGCGGCGTTATCACCGGCACTTTGCAATTTGCCGGAAGCCAGCGCACGGCGCAGTCTCAGTAAATCCTGCGAGGATTCATTGACGTCGACATAGATAGGATTGAGCTGATCGATAGTGGTCAGATACGCGGTCTGGCCGCTGGTCACCAGCGCCCCTTCGGTATACAGCGAGCGGCCGATGTGGCCGGAAATCGGCGCGTACACTTTGGTGTATTGCAGATTTACGCGGGCGGTTTCGACATCGGCGGCGGCTTCGCGCTCTGCGGCGACCGCATCGTCATATTGCTGACGGCTGACGGCCTGCGCATCGACCAGCGGTTTGTAGCGGCGGGCGGTGGCATCGGCGCTTTTCCAGGTTGCCATCGCGCGATCGAATGCGGCCTGATAGGTCGAAGGATCAATCTGATAAAGCTGCTGACCGGCTTTGACTTCACTGCCTTCAACAAAAAGACGTTTTTGGATCACGCCGTTCACCTGCGGGCGGACTTCCGCACTGCGAACCGCCGTGGTACGGCCGGGCAGGCTGGTGGTCAGGGCGACGGGCTGACTGTGTAAAGTGACGACATTAACCGCAGGCACCTGTGCCGCCGGGGATGCAGAACCGGCGGAACCATCACATGCGGAAAGCAGTACGACTGTACTGACAGAAAGAAACTTCAGGCGCATAGAATTCACTCTTATTGGGGAATTGAGAATAACCATTCTCAACAAGTCCTCCACTATACGAGAGCGCCAGAGTTCTCTGTGTAAGGATATTGTCATTACCCATGAGTCGATGTTTCTAAGTATGAAGAAAATGTTGCTATATAATCCATTGAAATTATAGGGTTTTAAACTTTTTGTGCAGTGGTAAATGGCAGGGAAGTCGTTACTTAGCAAACTAATCGATAGTTCTTAAGAATGATAACCAGTTAAATATTCTAAAAGTGAATGAATTGTTGGTGGTTAGAAAAGTGTGATGCAGATCAAACAAATTTATACATTTTAACCCGCTGCTTACCAGAAAAGGCTGAAGGATCGCGGCAACTGCCGTTACCTTAAGAGCCGAGAGCGAGCAGTTCTCACATTTGCTTGTTGCCAGCCGTTCTGAACGACGGCCAGTCGCAACCCCCGCGCCCACAGTCCGATGTGGGCTTTTTTTTGCCTGCTGCGCCAATCCGTTTTTCCCCGGCAAAACTGTGATCCCTTTCATACTCCTGACTGCTATGTCTATACAACTATACATTCTGTGACTTAACTCAATTAACGGCTTATTTTTAGCCAGCTAACTGAGGGACGACAGATGATAAAACTTGGCAGCAAGGTGCATGATCTGGGCAAGGCCCTGATGACGCCTATCTCGGTGATTGCCGCCGCCGGGATTTTCTTAGGTCTGGCGGCGGCGTTGCAGAATCCTGCCGTCACCGGTGAAGCCTTCACGCAGATGAAAACCCTGCAACTGGTGATTGGGTTTATCCGCCAGGTATCCGGCGCATTGTTTGCCAACCTTCCGCTATTTTTTGCCGTCGCCACTGCGATGGGTCTGGCCAATGCAGAGAAAGCCACAGCGGCTTTTTCCGCAGTGATCGGCTTTGTCGGGTTGCACGTCGGTGTTAACTACAGCCTGCTGGCGCAGGGGATTACGCCGGAAACCATTGCGGTCGCCAAACTCATGGCCAAGGGCATGACCGAAAGCGATGCGATGATTTACGCTGCCGAGTTCACCAATACGCTGGGGATTTTCACCTACAACATGAGCGTGCTGGGCGGGGTGCTGGTCGGCTTAATTACCATGTGGTTGCACAATCGCTTTTATACGATTGTGTTGCCGACGGCGATCGCGTTTTTTGGCGGACGCCGTTTCGTGCCGATCATCACCATTCTGGTGCTGCCGATTGTCGGCGTGCTGATGTCGCTGATCTGGCCAACGATTGCCATGGGGATCCAGTGGATCGGTGAACTGATCGGGCGCACCGGTGAGATCGGCACCTTTATTTATGCCACGTCGGAGCGTTTGCTGATCCCGACCGGTTTGCATCACATCATCAACGAAACCGTACGTTTCACACCAATTGGCGGCGTGACGACGGTGGATAATCAGAGCATTGTCGGCGCGCTGAATATCTTTAATGCCGCGCTGGCTAATCCCGGCATGATCCCGGACGCGGTGACGCAGCAGGCGACGCGTTTCCTGGCGCAGGGGAAAATTCCGGTGATGATGTTTGGTTTACCGGCGGCGGCGCTGGCGATGTATCACTGCGCCAGACCGGAACATAAAGGCCGTGTAAAAGCACTGATGCTGGCGGGCGGACTGGCCTCGTTTACCACCGGGATCACTGAGCCGCTGGAGTTCTGCTTTATCTTCGTTTCGCCGGTGCTGTATATCCTGCACGCCGTGCTGACCGGCCTGTCATTTGTGCTGATGCAGATGCTGCATGTGATGATCGGTAACGTACAGGGCGGGGCGATCGACTTCCTGATCTTCGGCGTTCTCGGTGGCAGCAGAACGCACTGGTGGTATCCGCTGATCCTCGGGATCATCTACGCGCCGGTTTACTACTTCAGTTTCCGCTGGGTTATCTTGCGGATGCAGATCAAAACGCCGGGACGCGAGGATGAAAACGATGCTGAAGAACGCGCGAAGCCTGCGCAGGGAACCGGCGAGAAAACCAAAAATATCATTATCGGACTGGGCGGCGAGGGGAATATTACGGCGGTCGATTGCTGCTTTACCCGTCTGCGCGTGAAGGTCAAAGACATGGCGCAGGTGCAGGACGGGACGCTAATGAAAACCGGTGCGGCAGGCGTCAAACGCATTACCGACACGGACGTGCATGTGATTTATGGTCCGCAGGTTGAGCAGGTGGCAAATCTGGTGAAAGCCGAGCTGTCGGGTATTGCCTGACGGCGGCTAGGCTTTGACTTTGGCATGGACGCTGAAGGCATAGTTTTTCTGGTTGTAGTACACATCAGACACTTCAAACAGCGTGTCGTCGGTGAATGAGACAATGGCATGAGAATGCAGAACCGGCTGGTCGCGTGACAAATTCAGCGCGAGGCGGATTTCGTTAGAGGGCAGTTCGGCGGAAATCAGTTTGGTGCTGCCTGCTGGCTGAAAACCTTTGGAACGGATATAGGCATATTTTGAAGATGTCATGGCGGCACGCGTGATGTCCGGGAAGCGGTCGCACAGCATCCAGCACTGTTCATAGACGAAGGGTTCATCGCCTAATAAGCGCAGGCGGATCATAAAATAAACCTCGGTACCGTCCGGGATATTCAGCTCGCGGGCGATGTCTTCACTTGCTGGCATGCGCCGAAATTCCAGCACCTGATTTTCAATCCGCTGATTATTTTCCTGGGCGACTTCACTGGCGGTGAGATGGCGGTCGAGCGGGAGGATGATTTTCTGCTGCTCAGCCGGTTCGACCACAAAGGTACCACGGCCACGAAAACGCGCCACACGGCCCTGACGCACCAGATAATCGACGGCTTTTCGTGCGGTCATGCGTGACACTCCGTAGATTTCGCAGAGCGCCGCTTCGGTCGGGATGGAGTCGCCCGGTTTGATTTCACCCGCGCTGATTTTTTCGGTCAGTTGCTGCTCAATTTGCAGGTAAAGCGGGGTGAATGAATTCTTATCTATTTTCATTAAGCCTGACCTCCGGTTCTTCACTTAAGAATAATTGTATAGTTAGCTATACAAATGAGCTAACCGCGTTGCTGATATTCTGTTCAAAATGGGTTTCAGCACACAAAAAAGAAAGGTTGCTGATATCAGCAACCTTTGTTCGTTTTCAGCCACTTCGCAGTGGCGTCTCAGGCGTTACTCAGGCAGCAGTGCGCTGGAGGTAAATCCACACGGACCGTTTTCCTGATTTTTGAACCGCCAGCAGTGCTGATGGTATTTCGCCACGGTATTACGGTGCGCCACACTGATAACCGATGTCTGCGGCAACTCGCTGAGCAGCAGAGAGTAAACCTGTTGCTCGGTTTCGTCATCCAGCGCACTGGTCGCTTCGTCGAGGAACAGCGTATCCGGCTGGATCAGCAAGGCGCGGGCGAATGACAACCGCTGTTGTTCACCCGGCGACAGGCGCTGGCTCCAGTTGGCGTAATCATCGAGGATTTCAACCGAGGCCAGATGCGGCAGGCGGCATTGTTCCAGAACCTGTTGCAGGCGTTCATCGGTATATTCGCGGCTGGCGTCAGGATAACTCAGCGCATCACGTAAGGTACCAATCGGGATATAACTGCGCTGCGGCAGGAACAGATAACGCTTCCCT
This sequence comes from Rahnella sp. ATs2, assembly GCF_051851855.1. Classification (NCBI taxonomy): domain Bacteria; kingdom Pseudomonadati; phylum Pseudomonadota; class Gammaproteobacteria; order Enterobacterales; family Yersiniaceae; genus Rahnella; species Rahnella sp. ATs2. Next base: position 78,311 of record NZ_JBLYPL010000012.1, read on the forward strand.
TCCGCCAGCGCAATATTGCCTGAACCGTAAGGCCAGATACCGGCGATGGCGCGCAGCAGGGTTGATTTACCACAGCCTGAAGGACCGGCAATCAGTACGCGCTCACCCGGCTTCATTGAAGCGGAAACGTCACAGAACAGCGGATTACCGTTCGGCAGATTCAGTGTCAGCTTGTCGAGTTGCAGGGCATGTTCACTGCTTTTACCGACGTTAATCCCGCGTGGCTGAGCGTTGACCTGATCGATAGCGGCATTGAAACCGGCAAGACGGTTAACCGTCGCTTTCCAGTTGGCCAGATCGGTAAACGCATCAATAAACCAGGATAACGCGCCCTGTACCTGACCGAACGCAGAAGCGATTTGCATCAGCGCACCCATCTGAATGGCACCGGCGAAATAGCGCGGCGAGGCCACCAGAATCGGGAAGATATTGGCAAACTGTGCATAAAAGTTGGTCGCGACGTTCAGACGACGGGTGACGCGCATGATTGACCACCAGTTGGTTTTGATGGATTCAAACTTGCCGGTCAGCTGGTCGTGCTCGTTTTTCTCACCGTGATACAGGGCAATTGCATCGCTGTTTTCGCGGATACGGATCAGGCCAAAACGGAAGTTCGCTTCGAACCATTCCTGATTAAACCCGAGTTTTACCAGCGGTTTACCGATATACCAGATAATGAAGGAACCCACAGCGGCGTAAAGCAGCGCGAACCAGAGCATATAGCCCGGAATTTCAAAGTGATGCCCTGCCAGCATGAAGTTCAGCGGGCCACTTATCGACCACAAAATAAACACGAACGAGAACAGCGTCACCACGCTCGACAGCAGGCCGAGCACCAGAGAAAGTGTCCCGCTGGTCAGGGCATTCAGGTCATCTGAAATACGCTGATCGGGGTTATCCACCTGGTGCTGATACTCCGTGTAATAATAGGCGTGATTGGTCAGCCACTTCTCCATATACTCTTCGGTCATCCAGCGCCGCCAGCTCATTTGCAGGCCCTGGGTCAGATAAACCCGGTAGATGGCAATCACGATAAACAGCAGCGCCAGCCAGGTAAATTTCCACAGCTGGGCTTTGAAAACCGGATAGTTTCTGTTTTGCAGCGCGTCATAGAAAACGCGGTTCCATTCGTTAAACTGCACGCTGAGGTACACGCCAGCCAGCGAAAGGATGATGATAGTGGTCAACATGCCCCAGGCTCGCCACTTTTCTTCCGAACGCCAGTAAGGCTTAATTAACTGCCAGACGGCGCCCCATTGCGCCGATTTCCCAGGTTTTTTAGTCATAATAGCCATGTGTAATCGATATGTTGTGAAGCCAATCATCCCAGAATGAGTGTCTCAGTGCGATAGGGCAATGAACCACTTGTAAGGATGTTTTTCCAGCACGAAGCTCTGTAGACCACAAAAGTAGAAGGATGTTTGATGAAAGTCGCAGTGAATTTACTGCTGGTGGCAGGATGTTTTGCCAGTGTTCAGGCGTTTGCTCAGATTGATGAACCTGATATTGATGCTGATTGCGTAAAAGCAGGCATTTATGCTGCTGCCGGAAAAGTCGCGTATCAGCAGGGCGATATGGGCAAAGCGCGGGAAATTTTCCGCAATCAGGTCGCGTGGAGCGAGTTTTGCCACAAGCCGCAGGATCAGATTGCAACGGCTTACAACAACATCGCGCTGACCTACATTAAGCAGGGCGATTATCTGAAAGCCAAAGCCTGGCTGATGCTGGCGCCTGCTGACAAAAAATCACAATACAACCTGGGTCTGATCCAGCCGGAACTTGCTGCAATGCCGCAGGCACAAAGTCCGGCGGGCATTTACTGGCAATATGCCGGTTTTGGCAGCTGGAATATCCTGGAAGTGAAAGGCGAAGAAGCGCAGTTCAAAATCGATTTTAGCGGCTTATACATGGGACAGATGTCGTTGTACTACGGCCCGAACACCGGCGAGTTTTCGGTGGTGACGGCAATCAAAGACAATCACGCGGTGTACCACGAAGCCGACGATGCCTCTGCCGGTGGCGGCGAGTGCAGCGTAGACATGAATTTCGACCCGCAGAACGTGAAACTGCATACCACCGGTGACTGCGGTTTCGGCCACAACGTTCAGGCCGAAGGCGGATTTGTACGGGTAACGCAGTAAGTTTTGAGGGCTAACACCTCGTCAATGCCCCTTTCAACTTTTTGATTTTTCTGCAATACCCCACCCCAGCCCTCCCCTTCGCAGGGGAGGGAGCCGAACGGATCTGTTTTTACGCCTGTGGCTCAACCACATAAGGGCCGAAGCAGTTATCCTCTGGATCGCTTTGGAAGAACATCAGGATCAGATTGAAGACCGGGCACAGCACCCACCAGCCGCTGTATCCTGCATCGTGATTACGACGCACGGCTAATGCCAGGCTGGGAAGAAACACGAATAATGAGTAGAGCAAAGACAGTAAATACTCATCGCCAAATATCTTTGCAATAATGCTTACACCCATTGATATAAGAATATTAAATAACACGAACCACCAATATTCTCTTCTCCGGGCGCGACCAGAAAAATTAGCGTAGTTTTTTAATGCTTTTAAATACCAGTTCATAATAATCCTTTATTAATTGGATAAGGTACTTCCTCTGACGTAATAGCAGAAGATGTTGACCGTTTTTGGTGGGGCGGGAGGATTTTATTATGCTGTTTTTTACTATTCAATGATTTATTAAAGCATTGAGAGTGAAGGGGAAAGTGATGGCAATTTTTTTTAGAAAGTTAATTTATAACTGTATGATTTTACTTGATGCTCTGTTTCTAAGGTTTCTGAAAATAAAATAACGGCAGGATATTTTCTGCCGTTATAATAAATCCGTTATTCGTTATCTATATTTACTGCGGCCACTTCATTTCGCCCTTCAATACTTTCGCGCTCAGTTCTAATGACGAATCATCTTTAAGCTGCGGATAATGTTTTTTCATCGCAGTGATAAGCGCCGCGGAATCTTTCGCTTTTGGTAATTCTTTTTCCAGTGTCAGCAGGTACTGGCGGGTGAATTTCACCGATTCCAGCGTTTTTGGCGCACCCGTCAGGAAATGTCCCGGCACCACGACGTCCGGTTTCAGGCCGGTAATTTCATCCAGTGCTTCCACCCACTGTTTACGCGCTGTCGCAGTCTGCGTATCTGCGGTCCAGACGTGCATGTTGTCGCCATTTACCAGCACGCCGCCGACCACCGCTTTTAATGAAGGGATCCACACGAACGTACGTTCTGCATCCACGCCCTGAATTTCAAATTTATGGCCTTCGAGCGTGAATTCATTGCCCTTCAGCGGCTCTGGCGTGGTGACGGATTTTGGCGCGTTGTCCTTTAGTTGTGGCCCCCAGAATGCGACTTTGCCGTCTTTAGTCGCATTAATCTGATTCACCGTTGCCTGCGTGGCTATCACTTTCGCTTCCGGGAATGCGGCGCGGATCACGTCCAGCCCGAAGTAGAAATCAGGATCTGACTGGCTGATGTACACGGTGGTCAGTTTCTTGCCGGTCGCTTTAATCATCTCCACCAGTTTTTCAGCATCATTGCGCTGGAACTGCGCGTCGATCAGTACCGCTTCTTTTTCGCCGGTGATGATTTCAGAGGACACCGGGAAAATGCTGTTTTCACCCGGGTTATACACCTCCATTTTCAGCGCGCTGGCGGCGTGAGCGGAAAGGCTGCTGCCCAGCAGGGCGGCGATCAGAGTCAGATGTTTCAGTTGCATGGGGTTTCCTCAGGGGCATTAATAATCACATTCAGTAAGTATCTACTGTACGTTGCATAATCCGCGGGAAAAACCGGATAATGCGCAACTGTTTGTTGCATAAACCGGACGAATCATGGACAGAATTACCGCTGCACAAGTGTTTGTTGCCATCGTTGAACGGGGAAGCATGATCAATGCTGCCGAGTCGCTGAATATGTCGCGGGCGATGGTGACGCGTTATTTGTCGGAGATGGAAAAGTGGTCGGGCGCGCGCCTGCTGCACCGTTCTACCCGCAAACTCAGCCTGACGGATGCGGGCGAAAACACGCTGGCGCGTTGCCGGAAAATGTTGTCAGTGGCGGCGGAAATGGCCAGCGTCGCGGATACGGGCGATGAAGCGCTGCGCGGTTTGCTGCGTCTGAGTTGTTCACAATCATTCGGGCAGGGCGCGGTGGTGATTGCGGTCACCGAGTTTTTGCGGCGACACCCGCAGGTCAGTATCGATCTTCAGCTGGAAAGCCGGGCGATCAATCTGGTCGAAGACCGTATCGATCTGGCGCTGCGTATTACTAACGATCTGGATCCGAATCTGATCGCCCGGCCGCTGGCGCTGTGTCCTTCCGTGGTGTGCGCTTCTCCGGCTTATCTCGCCGCGCAGGGCACGCCGCAACATCCGCAGGATCTGGCGGTGCATAATTGTCTGACGTACACGTACTTCGGCAAAAGCCTGTGGCAATTTGAACGGCAGGGCGAGCAGGTGGCGATCCCGGTGAGCGGCAATCTGAGCGCCAATGAATCGCTGGTACTGCTGACCGGCGCGGTTGAAGGCGCGGGGATTGTCATGCAGCCTTATTACTCGGCAGCGCCGCTGATTGCCAGCGGGCAACTGGTTCCGTTACTTGAACAGTGGCAGCCGCAGGAAATGGGGATTTATGCGATTTATGCATCACGACGGCAAATGCCAAAGGCGTTGCGTGCGCTGCTCGATTTTCTGGTGGAGTGGTTTAAAGGGAATCCGCGCTGGATTTCGCTGAAAGAAGAAAAGCGCTGAGCTGACGGGGGAAATAAATCACTGGAATCGGTTCCTTTTCCGCTTTTAGCGCATTTTCCGCAATGTATTGTTATGTAAAGATTAATCCTCAAAACGGATATTTTTCAGGCAGCAAGGGCACAGACTGCGTCTGGTCAAAAGTGTGATCAACGTGGTATTTAAGCCAGTCCGGTGTCATACCGGAGCCTTTACTCATAACTAAAAATATCCGGAGTTTTTATGCCTGTCGCACTCCTGGCACTGGCGCTAAGCGCGTTTGCCATCGGTACCACCGAATTCGTCATTATGGGGCTGCTCCCCAACGTGGCGGGGGATCTGAATGTCAGTATTCCTTCTGCAGGCTGGTTAATCAGCGGATACGCACTGGGCGTGGCGATCGGCGCGCCGATCATGGCCGTGCTGACGGCAAAACTGCCGCGCAAGAAAACCCTGCTGCTGCTGATGAGCATCTTTATTATTGGCAACGTGATGTGCGCGCTTTCCTATAGCTACGGTTTCCTGATGCTGTCGCGTGTCATTACCGCGCTGTGTCACGGTGCCTTCTTCGGGATTGGCGCGGTGGTGGCGGCAAGTCTGGTGGCACCTAACCGCCGTGCTTCAGCCGTTGCGCTGATGTTTACCGGCCTGACGCTGGCTAACGTGCTGGGTGTTCCGCTCGGTACCGCGCTCGGGCAGGCTTTCGGCTGGCGTTCAACATTCTGGGTAGTGGCCGTGATTGGTGTGGCGTCGCTGTTTGCACTGTATAAAAAACTGCCGGATAAGAAAGAAGAAGAGCCGACCGATCTGCGCAAGGAAATCCGTGCGCTGGGCAGCCTTGGTTTGTGGCTGTCGCTGTCGATCACCATTTTCTTTGCGGCGGCGATGTTTGCGCTGTTTACCTATATCGCGCCGATCCTGACGCAAATCACCGGCGTAACTGAGCACGGTGTCAGCTGGACGCTGCTGCTGATTGGCCTCGGTCTGACCATCGGTAACGTGCTGGGCGGACGTCTGGCCGACTGGCGTCTGGGCATCTCGCTGACCATGACGTTCCTGATGATCGCCATATTCTCCGTGCTGTTCAGCTACACCAGCGTGCATCTGGTGGCCGCCGAAATCACGCTGTTTATCTGGGCGATGGTGAACTTTGCTGCGGTGCCGGCGCTCCAGGTTAACGTCGTGACTTACGGTAAAAATGCGCCGAATCTGGTTTCCACGCTGAACATTGCCGCCTTTAACGTCGGCAACGCGCTGGGCGCGTGGGTTGGCGGTGCGGTCATTGAACGCGGAATGGGGCTGAGCACCGTACCGCTGGCGGCGGGCGGACTGGGCGCCATCGGCTTCGTGCTGTGTGTGATCACTTTCCGCCGTGCGGCGAAGAAAGCGGAAAAAGCCGTCGCGTAAATCAGTACATTGAGAAGATAAAAGGCCACGCGGAAAATATCCGGCGTGGCCTTTTTTGTTTTTGTTCAGCGAGTCAGCGCGGCTTTAAGGCGATCGGCAAAGCGCTGCGCCTGCTGATGGCAGTGTTCGATAAATGTGTTTACCAGTGCGGAAGCGGGGCGGTGCAGCGGGCGGATCAGGCTGACGGTGAAGGGTACGGCAATGCTGAATTCCCGTAATACGACGCCGTTGACGCTGTTTTTAACAGAGCTGTTCTCGCTGTTTTTAACAGAGCCGCTCTCGCTGTTTTTAACAGAATAGTCCAGCGCGGTCAGCGGATTGACAATCGACACGCCCGCGCCTTCGCGCACCATGCTGCACACCGACGCCGCACTGTGGGTTTCCATCACCAGTCGCCGCGTAACCTGTTGTTCCGTAAATAAAGTATCCAGCAGTTGCCGGTAACTGTCAGTCGCCGACAGGCTGATATAATTCAGGCCGCTGAAATCTTGTGGCGTGAGTCGTGATTTCTCAGCCAGAGGATGTCCGGCAGGCAGTACGCAGACTTCATTCAGCGTCAGCAGCGTCTGGCGTTCGGTTCCGGCAGGCGTCTGGGTATTTTCCGTCAGCCCTAAATCATGGCGCTGCGCGGACAGCCATTCTTCAAGCAGCGGCGATTCCTGCGGCACAATATTGAAACTGACGTCAGGGTAACGGTCGAGGAACGGTTTACACACCGCAGGCAGCAGCGACTGACTGAACACCGGCAGGCAGGCGATTGAGAGCTGTGCCTGCTCGAACTGGCGGATCCCTTCCGCCGCACTGATGATCCTGTCCAGCCCGTAATACGAGCGCTGCACTTCCTCAAACAGCCGCAGACCCTGAACGGTAGGATATAAACGCCCGCGCAGGCGTTCGAATAATTGCAAATTCAGCAGCTTTTCGCAGCGTGCCAGTTCGCGGCTGACTGTCGGCTGTGAGGTATTGAGCAGCGCGGCAGCTTCGGTCAGATTGCCAGTGGTCATTACCGCATGAAAAATTTCGATATGGCGCAGGGAAATCGCAGGCATGGTTTATCCGGTAAACGGCGTGATTTATCCATATCATAAATGAATAGACTGGCCTGAAATAGATATTTTATCGCCAGATTATTACGCGGCATACTGAGGGAAATATGACTGAATTCACCTGACGGAAAATCTTATGCCACGCGCCCTGAACGATATGTCTACCGCGCTTAATGCCGCGAATTTACTGGCTCTGCCGCAACAATTTGGCTGCCCTGTGTGGGCGTATGACGCGGAGATTATTAAAGCGCGCATCGCGCAGTTGCGTCAGTTTGACGTCGTCCGTTTTGCACAAAAAGCCTGTTCCAACATTCATATTCTGCGTCTGATGCGCGAGCAGGGCGTGAAGGTCGATTCTGTTTCGCTGGGTGAAATTGAACGTGCGCTGGTGGCCGGTTTTATTCCGGGTCGTGAAGACAGTGAGATTGTGTTCACCGCAGACGTGCTGGATCAGCCGACGCTGGAACGCGTGACGGCGCTGGATATTCCGGTGAACGCCGGTTCCATCGACATGCTCAGTCAGATTGGTCAGCATAAAGCCGGACATCCGGTGTGGTTGCGCGTCAATCCGGGCTTCGGTCACGGGCACAGCCAGAAAACTAACACCGGCGGTGAAAACAGCAAACACGGGATCTGGTATGCCGATTTGCCACAGGCGCTGGCGGAGATCGCACGTTACGGCCTGAAACTGGTGGGTATTCATATGCATATCGGTTCCGGCGTGGATTACGGTCATCTTGAGCAGGTTTGCGATGCGATGGTGCGTCAGGTAATTGAAACCGGACAAGATATTGAAGCGATTTCAGCCGGTGGCGGGTTGTCGATCCCGTATCATTTCGAAGAAGAATCCATTGATACCGGCCACTATTTTGGCCTGTGGAACCGGGCGCGTGAGCAAATCGCTGCGCACCTGGGGCACGAGATTAAACTGGAGATCGAGCCGGGACGTTTCCTGGTGGCGGAATCCGGCGTGCTGGTGGCGCAAATCCGTGCGGTGAAAGACATGGGCAGCCGTCACTTTGTGCTGTGTGATGCAGGTTTTAACGACCTGATGCGCCCTGCGATGTACGGCAGCTATCATCATATTTCGCTGTTACCGGCCGATGGCCGCGATGTGAGCGGACAACCGCTGACGGACGCCGTGATCGCCGGTCCGCTTTGTGAATCCGGCGACGTGTTTACCCAGCAGGCAGGCGGCGGAGTGGAAACCTTCCCGCTGCCGCCGGTACACATCGGCGATTATCTGGTGTTCCACGATACCGGCGCGTACGGCGCATCGATGTCATCGAACTACAACACCCGCCCTCTGCTGCCGGAAGTGTTGTTTGAGAATGGCGTGCCGCGGTTGATTCGTCGCAGGCAGACGGTGGAAGAGTTAATTGCTCTGGAATTGTAGTCCCTGCTCCTGAATGTGAGAGGGAATTTGCTCTGCTCCTCCCCCTGCGAAGGGGGAGGTCGGGAGGGGGTTTTAAAGGCTAACTCTCGGCCAAAGCACACTTTGAATTTTGTTTTTGACCTTAATACCCCACCCCAGCCCTCCCCTTCGCAGGGGAGGGAGCTGATCGGGCGACCTTTACTCTTTCGTGTTGAATTTACTGTTTATCAAACATCTCTTTTCTCAGTAACACGATCTCTTCTGCCAGATCACGGCACAGCATGGCGGTCATCAGATGATCCTGCGAGTGCACCATGATCAGATTCACCGGGATTTTGCCCACGCCTTCATCCAGACCAATCAGCTGCGTCTGTACTTTGTGTGCGACCCGCGCCGCGTCGTCCGAGGCTTTCAGCATCGCATCAGCCTGTTCCCACTCTTTTTTACGTGCGTGCTGAATCGCCATCATCGCGTTTGAACGTGCTTCTCCGGCGTTCATCAATAACTCCATCACCGTTTGTTCCAGATCGAATTCCATCGAAAACTCCAAATTGGTATACCAGAAAAGTGTGAATTCATCATATTGGAATTCCAATATTCACATGTGAGAACGCTGTCACAGAAATTAATTCGTATTCCGCTATTTTTTGGCATGCCACATTACGGAAAGTTCGCCGGAAAGTGGCCGACAGGATAATTAACAGAACCGGATTCTGACTCAGCTTCGGACGACACCTTTAATCCTCATTCAATATAAAAAGGTGAAGACGAAACCAACACCTGTGAAGTATAGAAAAAAGAAAATGAGGTGCTGTCATGTCACTGAAAGACCGTTTTATCGATTCTCTCGGGGGATTCGCCAATACCTTTAATAGCCTCAGATATATCATGGCTATTAAGGCATCTTTTATCACGTTAATGCCCGTTATTATTGTGGGGGCATTCTCAGTTTTAATTTCTAATATGGTGATGGATCCGAAAAACGGATTAGCCCATTTTGAAATGTTCTCCTGGCTGGCAACGCTTAAGCCGATCATGAGCAGTATTAACTACGCCACGCTGAGTTTTCTGACCATCGGTGCCGTATTTTTAATTGGTATTGAACTCGGGAAAATTAACGGCTCACGCTCGTTATTTCCGGGGCTGCTGGCGGTAATTTGTTTTATTGCCGTGACGCCGACCACCGTCGATATGATGGTCAATGGCCAGATGCAGGAAGTCAAAGATGTACTGGCAAAACAATTCTCGGATACCAAAAGCCTGTTCCTTGGCATGTTTATTGCCATTCTGTCGGTTGAAATTTATTCCCGTCTCGAGCGGATAAACGGCCTGCGTATAAAAATGCCGGAGAGCGTGCCGCCTAACGTGTCGGCGTCTTTCTCGGCGTTAATTCCCGCCATTATTACCGTGGTTATCGTCGCGACCTTTGGCTTTGTTTTCCATCGCGTTACCGGCATGTATTTGTACGACGCGGTGTATCAGGTGATTCAGCGTCCGCTGGAATCGGTGATGCAAAGCCTGCCGGGCATCCTGCTGCTGATGTTTGTCGCGCAGCTGTTCTGGGTGATCGGTATTCACGGCAACCAGATGATTAAACCGATCCGCGAACCGCTGCTGCTTGGCGCGATCATGGTCAACATGACAGCGTTTGAGCAGGGCCATGAAGTGCCGAACATCATCACCATGCCGTTCTGGGATGTGTATATGAGCATCGGCGGTTCCGGCTGCACTATCGGTTTGCTGCTGGCGGTGATGCTCGCTACAAGGCGTAAAGAGATGCGCGAAATCGCCAAGCTTTCTCTCGGGCCAGGCTTCTTCAACATCAATGAACCGGTAATTTTCGGTATGCCGATCATGCTCAACCCGATTCTGGCGATCCCGTTCATCATCACGCCGCTGATCACCGGCACCATCGGTTATTTTGCGACGAGCCTTGGTTTCGCCGGACGCGCCGTCGTCATGGTGCCATGGACCACACCGCCGATTATCAACGCCTGGCTTTCTACTGCGGGGTCGATGGGCGCGGTGGTCACGCAAATTGGCTGCATCGTGGTGGCGGTACTGATTTATCTGCCGTTCGTGAAAGTGGCTGCACGCCGTGCCGAACAGGCGCAGCTGGAAGCCCTGCAACAGAGCCAGAAACAGGCCGCTACGGCGTAAACCATTCGGAAAAAGAGGGACGTTATGAGTAAGGTTTCAATCGCCATTCCTGACGGATTTATTCTCGGTGCTGCGGCTTCTGCGTGGCAGACCGAAGGCTGGAGCGGCAAAAAAGACGGGCAGGATTCGTATCTGGATCTCTGGTACAAAAACAACCGCCATGTCTGGCACAACGGCTACGGCCCGGCGAAAGCCACCGATTTCATCAACCGCTACAAAGAAGATGTGGCGCTGATGAAAGCCAGCGGACTGACGCATTACCGCACGTCGGTTAACTGGTCGCGCTTTTTCACCGACTACGAACGGGGCACCGTTGATGAAGAATACGCCGCCTACATTGACGACTATCTGGATGAGATGAAACGCAACGGCATCGAACCGATGCTGTGTCTGGAGCACTACGAGTTACCGGCATTTCTGATTGAAAAATACGATGGCTGGAGCTCAAAAAAAGTCGTCGAACTGTTTGTGCTCTACGCGGAAAAAGTCTTTGAACGCTATGCCGGAAAAGTCAGCCGCTGGTTTACCTTCAACGAACCGGTGGTGGTGCAGACCCGCGTGTATCTGGATGCGATCCGCTGGCCGTTCGAGCAAAACACCGCGAAATGGATGCAGTGGAATCATCACAAAGTGCTGGCGACCGCCAAAGTGGTCGAGCTGTTCCATCGCAAAAAATATAACGCCGCAGGCACCGTCGGGGTGATTTTAAATCCGGAAGTGACGTATGCCCGTTCATCGGCGGCGCATGACCAAAGGGCGGCGCATTTATACGATTTATTCTACAACCGCGTATTTCTGGATCCGATGATTAAAGGGGAATATCCGCAGGAGTTGCTGGAATTACTGGAAAAGCACGGCGTGCATTTCGATTATTCAGAAGCAGAACTGGCGGTTATCCGTAATAACACCGTGGATGAAGTGGGTATTAATCTTTATTACCCGCACCGCGTAAAAGCTCCGTCCCGCGAGTGGAATAAAGATACGCCGTTCCATCCGGCGTATTACTACGAACATTTCGAATTGCCCGGACGCCGGATGAATAAATCGCGCGGGTGGGAAATCTATCCAAAAATTGTTTATGACATGGCGATGCGCATTAAAACGGAATACGGAAATATTTCGTGGTTTGTTGCTGAGAACGGTATGGGTATCGAAAATGAAGGTCAGTTCCGCGATGCAAAAAGCGGGGAAATTCAGGACGACTATCGTATTGAATTTGTTGCCGAGCATCTTTACTGGACATTAAAAGCGCGGGAAGACGGTGCGAATTGTCAGGGATATATGCTCTGGGCATTTACCGATAATGTCTCGCCAATGAACGCCTTTAAAAACCGTTACGGTCTTATTGAGATTGATCTTGATAACAACCGTGATCGCCGTCAGAAGAAATCATCTCACTGGTTTAAATCGCTCAGTGAAAGTGGTGTGTTGTCATTAACGCTCGATGACCAGGAAAAATAACCTAAGGAAAACACTATGAAACGACTCGTTTTAGCCTGTTCGGCAGGGATGTCCACGTCACTGGTGGTCACCAAAATGGAAAAAGAAGCCGCCGCGCGCGGTCTGGAATTTAAGATTTACGCCATCCCGGAAAATAACCTGCGCGATGAACTGGACGCTTATGGCCGTGATATTGTCGCCGTCCTGCTCGGACCGCAGGTGCGCTTTAAGCTGGCGGAGAATAAAAAGCTGACTGATGAGCACGGTATCCCGATTGCAGTGATCGACATGGTGGCTTACGGCACGTTAAACGGTGCAAAAGTGCTGGATCAGGCGCTATCTCTGATACAGTAACATCCGGTCTTTATTGTTTTTGCATCAGGGTGATTGTGTGGAAAAAGGTGTGGTTTCGCAGGACAGAAAACAGTATCAGGAAATCGGGCACGACCTGCGTGAGCAAATCAAGCAAGGGCATTTCGCCGTGGGATCCCGCCTGCCGCCCGAACGCAATATGGCGGAAACCTACGGTGTCAGCCGGACGATCGTGCGCGAAGCCTTACTGATGCTGGAACTGGAAGGCACGGTGGATATCCGTCAGGGTTCCGGCGTGTACGTGATCCGCATTCCTTCTCAGGAAGAAGGCGAAGACGAACTGATGTATCAGGGGCAGATTGGCCCCTTTGAAATCCTGCAGGCGCGGCAGTTGCTCGAAAGCAATATTGCCGCGTTTGCCGCCAAAATGGCCACCAAAGCGGATATCGAAAACCTGCGCCGCACGCTGGAGCAGGAACAAATCGCCATCGTCGCCAATGATGAAAGCGGCGACAACGACAGGCTGTTTCATCTGCTGATTGCCGGTGCGACGCAAAACCAGATGCTGCTCGACTCGGTGAAAAATATCTGGATGCACCGCGATTCCAGCCCGCTGTGGAAACAGTTACACAGCCATATCGCGACCCGCGGTTACCGCCTGAAATGGCTGGCTGATCATCAGAATATTTTGGCCGCACTGCGCCGCCGCGACGTGATGGGCTCGTATCAGGCGATGTGGCAGCACATGGAAAACGTCAAAAATACGCTGATGGAACTGTCGGATGTCGATGCACCGGAGTTTGACGGTTATCTGTTTGAGTCTGTGCCGATTTTCCAGGGCAAGCTGGTCTGAGCGCGATGAAAATCATTAATCTCACCGAAATGCCGGAATTTGCCGATGCGGTAACAGACTGGCTGTGGCAGGCGTTTGGCAGCGAAAACAGCCGGGCGTTTTTTGCCAGTGTGGTGAAAAGCTGTCTGACCGGCGCAGATTTGCCGCAAACCTTTATTGCGCTCGACGGAGAGACATTAGCGGGAACGGTGGGATTGTGGCGCTGCGATTTGATCAGCCGTCAGGATCTGACGCCGTGGCTGGCCGCGTTATACGTGGATGAAGCGTATCGTTCGTGCGGGCTGGGGCAGCAGTTACAGGAATTTGTGCTGGAGCAGAGCCGCCGCAGCGGCTTTCATGAGTTGTATCTCTACGCCGAATTTACCGGCTATTACGAACGTTTTGGCTGGAAATATATCGGCGACGCGCTGGATTATCCGGACAAACCGGTGCGCGTCTATCATCAGTCGCTTTAGGTATTCGACGGGCTGCTTACCGAGTGACGGCGCACCAGCGTCGGGCTGAACATGTGGGTCGTTTCCGGCAGCGGCTGACCGTTTGCCAGGGCTAACGCCAGTTGCGCAGCCTGATTCGCCATCGCCACCACCGGATAACGTACCGTGGTCAGGCGCGGGCGCAGGTAGCGCGAAATCAGTACGTCATCAAAGCCAATCAGCGAAATCTCGCCCGGCACATCAATGCTGTTATCGCTTAATACCGATAATGCACCGGCGGCCATCGGGTCGTTATAGCAGGTCACCGCCGTGAATCCTTTGCCCAGTCCGAGTAAATCCGCCATGGCTTTTTCGCCGCCAATTTCATCCGGTTCCGCGTAAGCAATCAGCTTGTCATCGACCGGAATATTGTGTTCCGTCAGCGCGTCGATATACCCCTGCAAACGGTCGCTGGCATCGGAAATACCGTGGTTGGAACATAAAATCGCGATGCGCTGATGTCCGGCCTGGATCAGATGACGCGTCGCCAGCCAGGAGCCGTAGCGGTCATCGAGGGCGATACAGCGCTGTTCGAAGCCCGGCAACGTGCGGTTAATCAGCACCATGCCGGGGATTTGCTGCATCAGGCTGGTCAGTTCATCTTCCGGCAGCATTTTGGCGTGAACCACCAACGCGGCACAGCGGTGGCGGATCAGTTGCTCAATGGCCTGACGCTCTTTTTCCACGTTATGGTAACCGTTACCAATCAGCAGAAAGTTGCCGGTGGCGTAGGCGACCTGTTCGACGGCTTTGACCATCGCACCGAAAAACGGATCGGAAACATCGGCCACGATCAGCCCCAGCGTTTCGGTCGCCTGCTGAGCCAGGGCGCGGGCGTTGGCATTTGGGTGATATTGCAGATGTTGCATGGCGTTCTGTACGGCTTCCCGCGAGCTGTCACTGGCTTTTGGGGAATGGTTTATCACGCGTGAAACGGTCGCAACCGATACGCCTGCCAGTTTTGCTACATCCTTAATCGTCGCCATAACACTTCCGTTTTCCGTGAGGGTAATCGTTTACACTGACCAGTTTTGCGGAAAAGACTTCTGGCTGCAAGGATGCTGATCGCAACTTTGGGATGTAAGCGGAATGTAACGGGAAAAATACCGGAAGGTTTGGGCCTCCTCTGCGAAGGAGGAGGCGGGGCAGGGACGGAGATTTTGCAGGAAAAGGATTTCCGGCGTACACGTCAGTCCCGTTTCATTCTGGCTAAACCCTGCCTTCCTCCTTAATCCACTGCATAAAATCATCGATAAATACTCGGGTTTTAAGCGGCAGCAGTTTATTGGGCAGGGTGATTGCGTAGGTGTTGCGCGGCAGAGGGTTCTCCACTCGCCATTCAGGCAACACGCGATGCAATTTACCATTCGCGATGTATTTGTTGGCGATGAAAGTGGGGATCAGCGCAATGCCGACACCCTGCAGGATGGCATCAATCATGGCGTCGCTGTTATTGATCATCAGCCGTGGAACCAGCGTCACAGTCTCCATTATATCATTGTGCCAAAAACGCCAGGCACCGCGAAATTGCCGTTCATCGGGGAAAAAAATGTTGTGCTTGGTGAGCGCAGCCGGGAAATCGGGCAGCACTTCGTCGTAATCCGCAGCACAAACCAGTACGTAATCGATAGGCATCAGGGCACGGGCAACCATATTTTCCGGCGGACTTTCGGTAACGCGAAGTGCCAGATCGTAGGCGTCCTGCGTCAAATTAGTGACGCGATCGGTCAGCGACAGTTCGACGTTTATTTCTGGATAGCGGCGTAAAAAGGCGGGCAGAAAAGGGGTGAGCAGGATCTTACCCAGTGTGTTTGGCGCGGTGATACGCAAAACACCCTGAGGGGTATCGCTGAAGCTATCCGCCCGGGAGAAAAGTGTCTGCGTGGCGGACAGTACCGTCAGCGCCTGCTGATAAATTTCCAGTCCGATCTCGGTGATGGCGACTGAGCGGGTCGAGCGGGTAAATAACACCACATTGAGGCGTTTCTCCAGCCGGTCAATCATCCGGCTTACAGAAGAGGGAGCCAGCGAAGCTTCCCGTCCTGCTGAAGAAAAACTACCTTTTTCAACCACCTGAATAAAAACGGACAAACTGGGAAGGAGTTCGGCTAACTCATTTGTGCTTTTCACGCATAGCTCTTTTGTTTCTGGAATATCTATCCAAATTATCATCAAGCCGTATGATGTTCAACAGAGGCAATCTCTGGTGAGAACCAGTCACAATAGTCAATTTAATTAATAGGTTAGCTATGTTGAACCAAACGGTTATTGAACGGATACGCCAGCACGATGTGCTGAATGTTGGCGTTAGTCTGGGTTTTAAAGGATTGTCGTTTCGCAATGCATTACACAATTGCTGGGAAGGGTTCGACATTGATTTAGCCCGGGCGGTCGCGGTGGCGGTGTTAGGTGATGTCGGGAAAATTCATTATATGCCGTTGCAGTCCGGCGACCGGTTTCGGGCGCTGCGTGACGGAGTGATTGACCTGGGGTCATTTAATTCCAGCATCACCTTCCAGCGTGAATCAGAGTCAGAAGTCAGTTTTGTTCATCCGATGCTGTTTGATGGTGAAGTGCTGATGACGCCGGCGAGTAATTTGCTCGAACCCGTTGAACAGGCAAAGTATACCCGCGAGCGCCGGATAGCAGCCATGCGGGGATCAACTACCGAAGAAAACCTGAAGCGTTACTTTGGAAATTTAAATCTCTCTTGCGAGATCCGACTTTTTGATTCGCCGACGCAGGCTCGTCAGGCTTATCAGCTGGGCGAATGCAATATTTACTGTCTCGATTCCTATCTGCTGGCCGGCGAACGTGCTCAGCTGAAAGATAAAGAAGCGCACATTATCTTGCAGGACCGCATCTCGCTGGAAGCCATGTCACCGGCAGTGTCCTCTCATGATACGCAGTGGCTGAAAGCGGTGACCTGGATCATGCGTACGCTGATAGAAGCGGAAAACTTACAGATCACCAGCAAAAACATTCTGGAAATGAGTCAGGAGGCGACGGGATACCTGCGCACTTTCCTTTATCCGTCAGAACAGCATTGTAAGAACCTGGGGCTGCGTCCGGATTTTATCCGCGCGATCATTCATCAGGTCGGAAATTACGGTGAAATATTCCAGCGTAATTTAGGTAAATACTCAGAGCTTAATCAGGAACGTCGGGATAATAATTTATGGTCTCAGGGTGGGATGCTGTATTCGCCTTTATTTATCTGACATCCTACTTACCCAGATTAATTAATAACAAAATTTTTGTGCGATTATCATTTTAATATTCTTTGGCAGGAACATCATGAGTGAATTATTGGCTGAAAAACAGCAAGAGATGGTATTGTCCGGTTCAGTAAAAAAGGGCTTCAGTTATTTAGAAACTGAGCCTGATAATGTCGATTTTAGTGTTATCAAGAACATTATTCTGCATGGTCATCATCAGGGTAATGTTCTGTATATTATCCGTAATTTTGCGAATAAAGAAATCTGCCAGGATGTAGCAGAAAAGTTTAATCAGATGGTGGATCGCAACGGTGGCGGAAACCGCGCCGATGACGGTTTTGTTCTGACCAATCAGATTGGCGCCACACAGTTTTCCCGTAACGGCGAGCAATATATGGCGGAAGTTAACCGGGTCAACGGCAGTGTTGCAGAACTGATGTCCGTCGCAGACAGTTATGCCACCGAGTCCCTGTTCCTCAACCGCACGCTGGAAGATTTATTCCTGGATGAAGGCATCCATTTTGGCCCGGCGCGTTATAAGAATTCTTACGCCTGTTTTGCCACGTTCCGTCGCTGGCTGGATAACGGTGTTATGTCGCTGATGCCTCATGAAGACCGCGCCCAGCTTAAGTTTGCGCAACAGGATGATTTTGAAATTGCCGATGCAATGACGGTTACCGCGTTTAATGTGTGCCTGGAAGCGGCGCAGGGCGGAGGCGAATTGAAGATGTGGAACCTCGATCCGGATGAGCCTTGCCGCGCCCGCTTTGGCGTGACGGACACCGGTTATCCGTATCCCCCGCACCTGTTGCAGGGAGTGGAATCACTGTCAGTGCGACTGAATGCCGGGGATATTTATTTCATGAACGCCTGTCATCTGCACGGTGTCAGCAGCGTCAGTCAGGGAAGTCGTCTTACGGCCGGGCGCTTTATTGGCAGACTCAATAACAGCAAAGTGGTGTATTGGACATAACCGGAGTGAATTAATCCTGTTGATACTTTCTCTCTTTGTCCTGAATTAATAACGAGTCTTATATGGAATATGTTAATCATCTTGCCGCCGGGGGGTACGCATTTATTCCCGGTGGTTATTATCAGACATTGTCTGATGTGAATTACGATAATAAAGATATTTTTCTTTCTGAACTTGAAAAATTAAAAATGGCGTATGAACAACTGACGCTTGATCCTTATTCTGCGGGCAATCGCTGGCGCGGTTATGCGCAATGCCGGCGTAATGAGCAGGGGGAACTCAGTTTTGGCCATTTTACGGAATATAAGCAAACCAAAAAATACAATCCGGATACCGGCGGTATTGTTCGCCATTATCCTTTGCTGCCCGAGAATATTACTGCAAACCGCCTGATGCAGGCGATTTTGCAGGACGACATCGCTTTTGTTGAAGCCTATGAGCGTATCGGGCCGCTGGAAGAGCTGTCAGTCGGCATTCATTTATTCCGCTATGAGGCGCAGTGCGATGCGCCGGCGTACAGCTCGCCCGTCTGGCTGCATAAAGATGATGAGGATGTGGTGTTTGTTCACCTGATCCATGCCTCCGACAACATGCTGGGTGGCGACAATCTGATTGCCCCGAACCCTAAAAATATTGAGCGGGTGCTGCGTCTGGAGGCGTTATTCGACACGCTGGTGGTCAATCACGACAAATACCATGCTGTGACCCCCATCGGCTGCCGCCAGCCGGGAGAGACGGCACTGCGTGACATCATTCTGGTGACGTTCCAGCGCACGATGAAGGAAGCAGCATGAGCCTGAAACATAAAGCATTTATCACGGGCGCCTCCAGTGGTATCGGTCAGTCGATGGTGGCGGCCTATCTGGCCGCCGGCTATGCGGTAGAGGGCATCGACTGTTCCCCGTCCGTTTTCGCCAATGAACCTGAATACGTTCACCACCAGCTGGATATCACTGATTCAGTGCGTCTGAATGGCGTATTTGAAGTTGCAGAATACGCCAGCGATAACAATGTCTTAATTAACTGCGCCGGTACGCGTGAAATCTGCCGTATCGATGAATTATCACTGTCGCTGTGGGAACGTGTTTTTGCCGTCAACGTGACCGCCAGTTTTGTTGCCGGACGTGCATTCTGTCAGCAACTGGTTAGCCATAACCTGCCGGGCAATGCCGTCAATATCGCCTCGGTCTCCGGTCTGATGGGCGAGCCTGATCGCACCGCTTATGTCTCATCAAAGCACGCCGTGATCGGCCTGACAAAACAGCTGGCGCTGGAATACGGCAAGCATCAAATCCGGGTGAATGCCATTGCGCCCGGTGTTATCCGCACACCGCTGACCGAACCTTACTACGACAATCCGGCACAGATGGAGAAGATCCAGCGAGGTCAGTTCCTGCCTGTGCTCGGCGAAACGCAGGATGTGGCAAAAGCGGCCATGTATCTCACCTCTTCCGATGCGCGATTTGTGACCGGTTCCACGCTGGTTATTGATGGCGGCTGGACGATTGGTAAAGACCTTTAATCCGATGGCCGGCATAACGGCCACTACTGACTTGCAGGAGTTTTATTATGAACAACACCTATATTTTGATCCTTGGCGGTGAGTTTGCTTTACGTGAGCGTGTGCTGGCCGGGGCTTTACGTGCCTCAGGCGGAATGCGGGTACTGACGATGGCAAAAAACCGCACCACGCCGACCATCAAATTTTTCGACGGCTTTATTCCGGGGGATGTGGCTGATGCAGAGGCTGTACTGCGTGCTGTACAGGCTCATCAACAGGAAACCGGTGAAACCCCTGCGGCGGTTATCCCGATGAACGATTTTACCGTGCGCGCCGCCAGCCTTCTGACTGAGCATTACCAGCTTCACGGAAATGATTGCCAGACGATCACCAACTGCCGTGACAAGTTTGTGATGAAGCAAATCCTGCAAGCCGCTGGCCTGCCGGTGCCTCGCTTCGCGGCGTTCCGTACGCTCAACGAACTGAAAAACCTGATCGCAGAGTTCGGTCTGCCGGTGGTGATTAAACCGCGTGAACTGGCGGGGAGTCTGGGCGTGTTGAAAATCACTCACGAACAGGAAATCGAAGAAGTGTTCGCCCGTTGCGTTACCGATGTGATTTCACTCAATGGTGAATCCTTTGCGCCGGAAGACTTGTTCCAGGTCGAGGAATATATTCCGGCCTGGCAGGAAGTCAGCGTTGAGGTGATCAATCAGGGCGACTATCACCGGGCCATGGCAGTTACCGACAAATACCTGGGTGAAGAGCCGAATTTTGTTGAAGTCGGCCACAGCATGCCCTCGCTGCACAGTGACAATCAGCAACTGCGTGACATTGCTGAACGGGCCTGTCATGCACTGGGGATCCGTTACGGGGTGGCGCACTTTGAAGCCCGTATTACGCCTGCCGGTGAAATCAAAATCATCGAAGTGGGCGCACGCACCGGCGGCGACACCATTATGGATTTGGTGGAAAGAACCTACGGTATCAACCCGTATGAACTGCACGTACTCAGCCATCTGAACAAACTTAAACCGCTGCCGGATACGCTCGAACCTCGCGGCCTGAGCGCCGTTGCTTTTATTAAAGCCGACGTGGGTGTGATTGAGAAAATCACCTTGCCCGCCAGCCTGCCGGCTCATGTGGTGAATATGCAGGTGACTGCTAAGCCGCTGGATCTGTCGAAAAAGCTGGTGTCGTGGAAAACCCGTGAAGGTTCCGTGGAGTATTTCTGGCCACAGCGTTCCGCAGAACAGGGTTTTGATGAGCACTTAACCATTGCCGATCAATACGCCCGCTCGCTGTTTACCCTCCGTCAGATCTGATAACACCCGAGCCACCTCATTTGTGGTGGCTCCCGAACTCCTTTAAGGAAAGCAATGATATGAACAGTGATCGTTTTGGATTAAAACGTTTCGTCTTTTCCCGCTTTGCCGGGTCACTGTGCGATCAGTTTCTGCTGTTTGCCGTGCCGCTGGCGATTTTAAAAGCCACCGGTTCTCTTACCTTTTCCTCGCTGGCATTCGTGATTGAATGGCTGCCGCGTATTCTGTTTTTCCCGCTGTCAGGTTTTTTGGCTGACCGTATCAAGCCCCGTTTTATCTTCTTTAACGTGGAAGCCGGACGCTGCGTGTTAATGGTGATCGCCTTCCTGACCCTGACCTTTCATCCCGGCGCCACATTCCCGGTGCTGGCGGTCATGATGGCGCTGCTGTCGGTGGCCTATGTCCTGAACTTTGTCGCCACTGAGGCGCTGTTACCGCGCCATATCCCCGCAGAGACTCTGCCGAAAGCGCATTCAATGTTGCAGGGTGTCGACCAGACCACACAGGTTCTCGGCCCGGCGCTGGCCGTGGCAATTTCTGTTTATGGTGGCGTAGGGGCGATTTTAGCCTGTGCCGCCGTGCTGTTTGCTGTCTCGGCCATCAACTATTTGTTCCTCGAAACGCATGACCTGGAAGTGGCAGAGAAGATGAGTCTGCGTTCCATTGTGCAATCCAATATTACGGCGATTCAGGTACTTAAGCAGAATAAAATCCTGCTGCATCTGTGTGCGCTGACCTGGGTCGTCAATCTGGTCTACGGTGCGGCGCTGGTGGTGAGTGCGGCGGTGATCCTCAAAGAGTTTCATCTGCCTGAGAGCTACTTTGGCGTGTTACAGACCTCGGCAGCGCTGGTCACCATCATTACGTTTTTCTTTGTGCCGCGCATTGCCAAACGTTTTGGGCTTTCCACGCTGGGAACCCTGTCATTTTGCGGCATGATATTGTCAGGTGCCCTGATGTCGCTTTCACTGGATTACGCGATGTATCTGGCTGGTTACGCATTACTGATGGCGTTTGACGGTGCATTCAGCGTCTACCTGCGCACCTTACGCAGCCAGATTATTCCGCAGAAACATCTGGGAAAAACCATGGGGCTTATTGGCCTGATGAATATGTGTTCGGTACCCGTCAGCGGCCTGGCGGTGACAGCGCTGGCAGGCAGCTTTATGCCGTTGCAAATCATCGCCATCATTCTGGTTTTTGCGCTGATATTAGGATTGATGTTGATCGTCATTGGCCGTCGTGCTTTTGGCTATAACAGTTGGTTACCGCCGGTCATCGCGCAGCCACAGGCCTGAATGAGCATGTCTGAGTAATTGAGGACGAAGGGGGAACAGGTCACCTTTTCTGTTTATCCACATTTGTGCTTTGAGTTATCAGCGCAGTGAATGGTATTTTTAAAGTCATTTATCTGCGCTGAGAAAAACAGAAATAATGTCTATTAAACGCTATCCGCAACTGGCCCACTGGGGCGCGTATACCGCCGTGGTGGAAGATGGCCGGTTGATCCGCTGCGAACCTTATAAAGCGGATGCCGATCCTTCCCCTTTACTCGATTCCATTGCGCCTCTGGTCTATTCCGATAAACGTATCCGTAAACCTGCCGTGCGCCGGTCGTGGCTGAAAAACCGTGAGAACAGCGATCGCTCGCTACGCGGGCGTGAAGATTTTGTCGAAGTGGACTGGGATCTGGCGCTGGATCTGGTGGCGGAAGAGAACAAACGCGTGCGTGACCGTTACGGCGCTTCCGGCATTTTTAACGGTTCTTACGGCTGGTCATCGGCCGGTCGCCTGCATCATGCCCGTTCTCTGGTGCGTCGTTTTTATTTCACCGGCGGCGGTGGTGTGGATCAGCAGGGCAACTACAGCTGGGGTTCGGCGCAGTTCTTTCTGCCTTATGTTATCGGCACGTTTACCCCGCTGACCGGACGAGTGACGTCGTGGCCGAGCGTGGTCGAACATGCTGACATTCTGGTGGCGTTCGGTGGTCTGGCGCTGAAAAACGCGCAGGTCGCTTCCGGCGGTGCAGTGGAACATACCCTGAAACCGGCGCTGGAGCAGCTGGCGAAGAAAGGCACGCGTGTCATAAATATCAGCCCGATGCGTGACGACTGCCCGGAGTTTGTGAATGCGGAGTGGATCCCGATCCGCCCGAACACGGACGCGGCGCTGATGATGGCGGTGGCATATGAGATTCAGCGCCAGGAAGCGCAGGACAACGCGTTTCTTGGCACCCATTGCGTCGGTTATCCGCAACTTGCCGCCTATCTGCGCGGCGAAACCGACGGCATCCCGAAAACGCCTGACTGGGCGAGCCACATTACCGGCGTTCCGGCACAACGTATTGCCCGTCTGGCAGACGATCTGATCGGCGTGCGCAGCTTTATTACCTGTTCTTATTCGGTGCAGCGCGCCCATCGCGGCGAGCAGCCTTACTGGATGATGATCGCCATTTCCGCCATGCTCGGGCAGGTCGGTTTGCCGGGCGGCGGCTTCTCGTTTGGTCATGGCTCGATGAACAGCGTCGGCAATCCGCGTTATGACACCCCGGGCCCGGCGGTCAGCGCCGGACCGAATCCGTCTGGACTGTCGATTCCGGTGGCACGCATCAGCGACATGCTGCTCAATCCCGGTCAGCCGTATGAATTCCAGGGCGAGACGCTGACTTACCCGGATATCCATCTGGTCCACTGGGCGGGCGGCAATCCGTTCCATCATCATCAGCAGCTTAACCGTCTGGTGGAAGGCTGGCAGAAGCCGGATACCGTGATTGTGCAGGATAACGTCTGGACGCCAGCGGCGCAGATGGCGGATATCGTGCTGCCTGCGACGACTTCGCTGGAACGTAACGATATCGGCGGCTCATCGCGTGACCGCTACGTGCTGGCGATGCATCAGGCGATTGCGCCTCAGCATCAGGCGCGTAACGATTTTGATATTTTCGCGGATATTGCGGATCGTCTCGGTTATCGCGAGCAGTTCACGCAAGGGCGCAATGAAGATCAGTGGCTGCGCCATATTTACCGTCAGTGCGGTGAAGCGCAGAAAGGCACCGGCGTGGAATGGCCGGACTTCGAAACGTTCTGGCAGCGCGGTTTTGTTGAACTGCCGATGCCGGAAAAAGATTACGTGTTCTTCGAGGAATTCCGCAAAAGCCCGCGCGCTAATCCGCTCGGCACGCACAGTGGCAAAATCGAACTGTTCTCTGAAACCATCGCCGGTTACGGTTATAAAGATTTCGCGCCGCATCCCGAATGGCAGCCGCCGGTTGAATGGCTGGGTGCTGAAAGCGCCAAAGAATGGCCTTTGCACCTGATTTCCATTCAGCCGAAAGATCGCCTGCACAGTCAGCTCGATCAGTCGCCGCTGGCTCAGTCGAACAAAACCGCCGGGAAGGAAACGCTGTTTATGCATCCGGAAGATGCGGGCAGCCGTCAGCTGAAAAATGGCGACCGGGTAAAAGTGCATAATGCGCGTGGCAGCTGTCTGGCGGGTGTTTCGCTTAACGACGGGATCACGCGTGGCGTAGTACTGATGTCCACCGGCGCCTGGTTTGATCCGGGCTTTGGTGGCAAATGGCAGGAAACCGAGCAGGCGGGTAACCCGAATGTGCTGACGCTGGATATCGGCACATCGCGTCTGACGCAGGGGCCAAATGCCATGAGTTGCCTGGTTGAAGTTGAAATTATTTAAGGTAGTTTTCAATGGTTAGCCCGATTTAAGAGAAATCGGACTCATTTTCACCACTCGTTACACTTTGCGGAATTATGTTTCGATTGCCTGCTGGCTGTGGTTCGTACAAAACAGCTAAATTGAACGTCCCAGAGGTATTGATTGGTGAATCATCAACGTGCTCTGCATGTTGATACCGATTAAATTTGCACCAACCTACGCGGATGCGTAGGTTTTTTTTTGCCTCAATTCCGGCATGTCGCTAAGCAACCTCCTAAACTCTCTCTGACTGGCGTCTTTTACAACGGCTTATAGTATGCTGTTTCCCCAACCTTTTTCTTTCAAGATCAGGGATGACACATAAGGAGATGGCAAACATGTATAACTTTCTTTTCGCCGCATTCAGGTGGCTTTTTCGTCTGATGTTCCGGGTCACTGTGACCCCGGTGAAAAACGACTTTAATTACCCGCGATTAATTCTCACGCCGAACCATGTCTCGTTTATTGACGGCATGCTGCTGGTGCTTTTCCTGCCGATCAAACCGGTATTTGCAGTGTATTCCAACATCACGGACAGTTGGTTTATGCGCTGGCTGAAACCGTATGTGGACTTCATGCCGCTGGATCCGACCAAACCGATGGCGATCAAGCATCTGATCCGCGAAGTGGAAAAAGGACGTCCGGTGATTGTCTTCCCGGAAGGCCGTATCACGGTGACCGGTTCACTGATGAAGATTTACGACGGCGCGGCCTTTGTGGCGGCGAAGTCACAGGCGACAGTGATCCCGGTGCGTATCGACGGGCCGGAATACACACCCTTTGGCCGTTTGTTCGGCAGCTTTAAAATCCGCTGGTTCCCGAAAGTCACTATCAATCTTTTGCCGCCGACCACCATCCCGATGCCGGATGCGCCACGTTCCCGCGACCGCCGTGTGCTGGCCGGTGAGCAACTGCATAAAATCATGATGCAGGCGCGCATGGATACCCGCGAGCCGGAAACGCTGTATCAGGCGTTGTTATCCGCGCAAACCCGTTATGGCCGCCGCAAACCTTGCATCGCCGATATCGCGTTCAAAGAAGATTCCTATCAGGGCCTGCTGAAAAAATGCCTGGGTGTGAGCCGTATCCTGCAACGTTTCACCCGTGAAGGTGAACACGTCGGCATGCTGTTACCGAATGCCACCATCATGGCGGCGGCACTGTTTGGCGCATCGATGCGCAACCGTATTCCGGCGCTGCTCAACTACACCTCCGGGGCGAAAGGGCTGCAAAGCGCGATGAAAGCTGCGCAGATCAAAACCATCATTACCTCCCGCCAGTTCCTTGAGAAAGGCAAACTGACGCATCTGCCGGAGAATGTCCCAGAAGCGAACTGGGTCTATCTGGAAGATCTGAAAGACACGGTGACCACGCAGGATAAGCTGTGGATCCTGTTCCATTTGATTTTCCCGCGTCGTGCGATGCTGCCGCAAAAGCCTGATGATGCAGCGCTGGTGCTGTTTACTTCCGGTTCGGAAGGCAATCCGAAAGGTGTGGTGCATTCCCATGCCAGCCTGCTGGCGAACGTTGAGCAAATCCGGACTGTTGCAGACTTTACGCCGCGTGACCGCTTTATGTCGTCACTGCCGCTGTTCCACGCCTTTGGCCTGACCGTCGGATTACTGACGCCGCTGATCACCGGCGCACGCGTATTTTTATACCCAAGCCCGCTGCATTACCGCATCGTGCCGGAACTGGTGTATGACCAGAACTGTACCGTGCTGTTTGGGACTTCCACCTTCCTGGGCAATTACGCCCGCTTTGCCCATCCGTATGATTTTGCCCGTTTGCGTTATGTGGTGGCTGGCGCTGAGAAACTGGCTGAAAGCACCAAGGAAATCTGGCAAAACAAATTCGGTATCCGCATTCTCGAAGGCTACGGCGTGACCGAATGTGCGCCGGTGGTGGCCATCAACGTACCGATGGCCACCAAAGTGAATACCGTCGGTAAAATTCTGCCGGGGATGGAATCGCGCCTGATTACCGTGCCGGGGATTGAAGAGGGCGGTCGTCTGCAACTGCGTGGCCCGAATATTATGAAAGGCTATCTGCGCGTGGAAAATCCGGGTGTGCTGGAAACTCCGCAGGCTGAGAATGCCGCAGGTGAAATGCAGGCTGGCTGGTATGACACCGGTGATATCGTCACGCTGGATGAAAAAGGTTTCTGCGCCATCCGTGGTCGCGTGAAGCGTTTTGCCAAACTGGCGGGAGAAATGGTGTCGCTGGAAAGCGTCGAGCAACTGGCGATCAAGGCTTCACCGGATAAACAGCATGCGGCAACATCGCGCAGTGACGCCAGCAAAGGCGAGGCATTGGTGCTGTTTACCACTGATACTGAATTACGTCGTGATGCGCTGAGCAAAGCTGCCCGTGAACTCGGGCTGCCGGAACTGGCGGTACCGCGTGATATTCGTGTCGTTAAAGCGTTACCGTTGCTCGGCAGCGGTAAACCCGATTTTGTCACCCTGCGCCAGATGGCAGAAAACCCGGAGACTGAGGCATGATCCAGCCAGTCAAGGCGGCATCGCCGCTGATGTCAAAAAGTATGAGTGCGGTGATCGTGGCGCAGTTCCTGTCCGCTTTCGGTGACAACGCGCTGTTGTTTGCCGCGCTGGCGCTGATCAAACAGCAGCTTTATCCCGACTGGAGCCAGCCCGTTTTACAAATGGCGTTTGTGGCGACGTACATTATCCTCGCACCGTTTGTCGGGCAGTTCGCGGACAGTTTCTCGAAAGGCCGCGTGATGATGGTGGCTAACCTGCTGAAACTGGCGGGCGCAGCGGTGATTTGCGCCGGTATGAATCCGTTCCTCGGCTATACGCTGGTTGGTATTGGCGCTGCGGCGTATTCACCGGCGAAATACGGCATTCTCGGGGAGATCGCCAGCGGTGAGCAGTTAGTGAAAGCCAACGGGCTGATGGAAGCATCCACCATTGCCGCGATCCTGCTGGGTTCTGTTGCCGGTGGCGCACTGGCTGACTGGAGCATTCTGGCGGCGCTCGGGATCTGCGTGCTGGCGTACGGCGCGGCAGTGGCGGCAAACTGGTTTATTCCTAAGCTGGATCCGGCGCGTCCGGGGCAGTCGTGGAATCCGGCAAAAATGAGCCGGACATTTTTCTCTGCCTGTAAAACCTTGTGGCAGGATGGCGAAACGCGCTTCTCGCTGGTCGGCACCAGCTTGTTCTGGGGCGCGGGCGTGACGCTGCGTTTCCTGCTGGTTCTTTGGGTGCCGGTGGCGCTGGGTATCACCGATAACAAAACGCCGACGCTGCTCAACGCGATGGTGGCGATCGGGATTGTGTTTGGTGCGGGAGCCGCGGCTAAATTAATCCGTCTGGACACCGTTAAACGTTGTCTGCCCGCCGGTGTCGCCATTGGTATCGCTGTCGTGGTGTTTGCGCTGCAAACCAGCATGCTGAGTTCTTACATCGTTCTGGTTGTCGTGGGGATTTTGGGTGGTTTCTTCGTGGTGCCGCTGAACGCCCTGTTGCAGCATCGCGGTAAAATTTCTGTCGGTGCCGGTAATGCGATTGCCGTACAGAATCTGGGTGAAAACACCGCCATGCTTTTGATGCTGGGGCTCTATTCGCTGGTGGTCATGGCGGGTGCGCCGGTCGTGGCGATTGGTATCGGATTTGGTGTGGTATTCGCGCTGGCGATTGCCGGGCTGTGGATCTGGAAGAACATGCAGAAACGCCGTCTGGCGTAAGGTTGTTTTAGCACAAAAGAAAAGGGCGCTGAGCGCCCTTTTTTGTGGCCTGCGATCCGCATTAACTATGCAGGAATTACGGTGCAGGAATAGTGAAGCGTTTGTGGATATTTTCCAGGTCAGCGAGGATTTCTTCGTCAAGTATCAGGTTCTGGCTGTCGATGTTGATCTTCAGCTGTTCCATGGTCGTCGCGCCGAGCAGCGTGCTGGCCACGAAAGGTTGCTGACGTACAAAGGCCAGCGCCATTTGTGAAGGATCCAGATTGCGTTTCTTCGCCAGAGCCACATATTCGCCAATCGCCGCTTCTGCCTGCGGTGAAGAATAACGGGTGAAGCGGCTGAACAGCGTATTACGCGCACCCGCCGGTTTCGCACCGTTCAGGTATTTGCCGCTTAACGTGCCGAACGCCAGGCTGGAATACGCCAGCAGTTCAACGCCTTCGTGCTGGCTGATTTCTGACAAACCGATTTCAAAGCTGCGGTTCAGCAGGCTGTACGGGTTTTGAATCGACACGATGCGTGGCAGATCGTGTTTCTCCGCCAGTTGCAGATAACGCATCACGCCCCACGGGGTTTCGTTAGAAACACCGATGTAGCGGATTTTACCGGCACGTACCTGTTCATTCAGCGCTTCCAGTGTTTCCAGCAAGGTCACCGGAGACTGTTCTTCGGTGTACTGATAACTCAGTTTGCCAAAGAAGTTGGTCTGACGCTGCGGCCAGTGCAACTGGTACAAATCCAGATAATCTGTATTCAGACGCTTGAGGCTGGCATCCAGCGCGGCACGGATATTTTTGCGATCCAGCATCTGAGCCGGGCGGATAGCGTTGTCACTACCACGGGAAGGTCCCGAGACTTTGCTCGCCAGAACAATCTTCTCACGGTTGCCGCGGGCTTTGATCCAGCTGCCAATATAACTTTCTGTCAGTCCTTGCGTCTCTGGACGCGGAGGAACGGGATACATTTCGGCGGTATCAATCAGATTGATGCCTGCTGAAACGGCGTAATCGAGCTGCTGATGGGCGTCGGCTTCGCTGTTTTGTTCACCAAAAGTCATGGTGCCAAGTCCCAGTAAGCTCACTTCTAAAGAACTGTGGGGTATACGGTGATATTGCATTGCCGGTCTTCCTTTATATCTGAGAATGTCAGGCTAATGAAAAAGCGCCTCAACTGACTATATACAAGGGAATCATCAGGGGGAAGTGGCAGAGAGTGCCGGTCATCAGAGCAGGGCGGGGTATGAGTAAAAGAGCC
The DNA here is from genome assembly GCF_051851855.1 of Rahnella sp. ATs2. Lineage (NCBI taxonomy): Bacteria > Pseudomonadati > Pseudomonadota > Gammaproteobacteria > Enterobacterales > Yersiniaceae > Rahnella > Rahnella sp. ATs2. The sequence goes on from NZ_JBLYPL010000012.1 coordinate 107,811, forward strand.
GGTAAAAACCGGCTCTTTTCAGGCAGGACTTAGCCTTTACTTAACGCTTCATGACCTGACTGACGTTATCGTTGTTGATCTGGCGTTCATTGCCTTGTTCATCGGTGTAGCTCAGCAGACCGGTGGATTTATCCAGCTTTGGTTTGCCATCGGTCAGGATCATGCTGCCGTCTTTGGTCGAGATGACGTAATCGCTGGCGCAACCTGCCAGGGTAAAAACCAGCATTGCGGCACCGGTCATCATCAATGTTTTTTTCATCATTATTATCATTCCTTTTGTGTACAACAAGAGAGTCAGATTCTAGCGTAGCAAAAGGTTTCAAAAGTGGCAGAAAAGGTGATTAAAATTTTCTAAATGCGGCGATCACAGCAAAAAATGCCGGGCGAGCAATGCCGAGGTAAAACGCTTCTTAAGATAGAAGCCGCGAGGCAACGTCAGGATCGGTTGCCCGAATTCGCCGATGGCTTCGGTCAGCGCCTTGCTGTTCGCGGCCTTTGGCCTGATTTGTAAAAACTCGCCATGACGGGCAGTGATGCTTTCTACTTTGCCCAGCACAATCAAATCCATCAGTTCTTCCCAGTCCTGACGCAGTTGTTCATCTTCTTCAGGAGAAGGCTGCCACAGCAAAGGCGCACCAATATGACGGTCAGCCAGCGGGATCTGCCGTTCGCCTTCGACCGGTATCCACAGCACACGTGCCAGTTTGTGGCGAACATGGCTGCTTTCCCACGTCACACCGCTGTTGCCGGTTAAAGGTGCGACACACACAAAGGTGGTTTCCAGCGGCTTGCCACGGGAATCCACCGGAATGGTTTTCAGCTCAATGCCAATGTCAGCAAAATCCTGCTCAGGTTTACTGCCGGCTATCGCACCAAGATAAACTTCCAGCAACATGCCGACCCAGCCTTTCTCCCGTTTAAGATTTTCCGGAATAGGGAGTCCCGCATGCGCTGCCAGTTCGCCCAACGTGTGACCCGCCAGCGACTGCGCGCGTTGCAGCAGTTCCTGTTCGTGGTGGGGCGGTGAGGTCGCGGGTAAAGGAATAGACATAAAAAACAACGCTCAATTAAATGATTAATTTTTGTACTGCTTTGTGCCGGCACAATGAATAAAAAGTTATCCCTGTGGAGTAATGAAATAATAGCATGATTTGCCTTAGGTTTTTTTCCGCTTTCTGGTCTCTTTTATTCACATTTGATTAGGTTGATCACCTGTTGAAGGCGACAATGAACAGGATCTTCCACCTACTTATCCACAGATTTCTTGGATAACCCTGCCTTTTACCGATCACTGGTTCGATTTACAGGCTTGACGGAAGGGGTTTTATGCAATTTTTGCCCTGATGACGTCAACTTTTAAACGATCGCTGTGGATAAAAACGACATTGGTGGATCTTTCACCAGCTCCCGGTGCAGTGTGAGATAACTCTCATTTTTGACAGTGGGATAACTTCAGTTATTGTCAGTAATGTTATGGTTTATAATGATTTTATGGAAATTCATTTTGCTGGCAAAAATAAGTTCAGCAGAGTTTTACCCCGCTTACTCTTAAGTTCTTCACATATCTATCCACAGAAAAAGTGAATAAAATCGCGGGTGATTTTCAAAATCTGTTTATAACTTCGAAGTTAACGGAGAGTTATCCCATTTTTATTCATGCTCATCGGCATTAACCAGTGGTTTACCGCCTGTTGGTAGTATGAAACAATCAGAACATCTATGATTTTAAGCTATTGAGGTAGTCCGGTGATCGATGATGATGGCTACCGCCCGAATGTTGGTATCGTAATCTGTGACAAGCAGGGTCAGGTATTGTGGGCCAGACGATACGGTCAGCACTCCTGGCAGTTTCCGCAGGGGGGCATAAACCCCGGTGAAACTGCTGAGCAGGCCATGTACCGCGAGCTGTTTGAGGAAGTGGGGCTTGGCCGTAAAGATGTACGTATTCTGGCTTCAACCCGTAACTGGTTACGTTATAAATTACCAAAACGTTTGGTGCGTTGGGACACAAAGCCGGTTTGTATCGGCCAAAAGCAAAAATGGTTCTTGCTGCAACTGATGTGTAACGATGCTGATATCAATATGCAGCGCAGCAGTACGCCTGAATTTGATGGCTGGCGTTGGGTGAGTTTCTGGTATCCGGTTCGTCAGGTGGTTTCTTTTAAACGCGATGTTTACCGTCGTGTGATGAAAGAGTTTTCCACCACGATTATGCCGATGCAGGAAGTCTCCCTTCCCAGGACATCGCCCGCTTATCGTCGTAAAAGAGGCTAAGTCACGAAGAGATGCTCACGCGTTTGCGAGAAATTGTTGAAAAGGTAGCAATGGCGTCCAGCCTCAATGATGCGCTGGATGTACTGGTCAATGAAACCTGCCTGGCGATGGACACAGAAGTGTGTTCCGTCTATCTCGCTGACAATGACCGCCGTTGTTATTACCTGATGGCGACGCGAGGTTTGAAAAAACCTCGCGGGCGGACTATTACTCTGGCGTTTGATCAGGGGATTGTCGGTCTGGTAGGGCGTCTTGCCGAGCCTATTAACCTTGCTGATGCGCAGAGCCATCCCAGCTTTAAATATATTCCTGCCGTAAAAGAAGATCTGTTCCGATCCTTTTTAGGCGTACCGATCATTCACCGTCGTCAGTTGCTTGGCGTGCTGGTTATCCAGCAACGCGAACACCGCCAGTTCGATGAAAGTGAAGAGTCATTTTTGGTCACGCTGGCGACGCAGCTGGCCGCGATCCTTTCTCAGGCACAGCTTAATGTGCTTTACGGACGCTTTCGTCAGACCCGTGTCCGCGCGCTTGCGGCTTCGCCTGGTGTGGCTATCGGTATCGGCTGGCAGGATAGCTCGCAGCCTTCGCTCGAGCATGTGTATATGGCGTCCACGCTTGATACGGTGCGTGAACGCGAACGTCTGACCCGCGCACTGGAAGATGCCGGTGCTGAATTCCGCCGTTTCAGTAAGCGTTTTACTGCCAGTGCGCAGAAAGAAAGCGCCGCGATTTTCGATCTCTATTCCCACCTGCTTAACGATGCGCGCCTCAAGCGCGAGCTGTTCGCGCAGATTGATCAGGGCGCGGTGGCGGAGTGGGCGGTCAAAAAGGTGGTTGAGGAGTTTGCCGCTCAGTTTGCCAGTTTGCAGGATACTTACCTGCGTGAGCGCGGCAGCGATTTACGTGCGCTGGGTCAGCGACTGGTTTTCCATCTCGATGACACGATCCAGGGCAATACCCAGTGGCCTGAGCGGTTTATTCTGGTTGCCGATGAGCTGACGGCTACTTTGCTGGCCGAAGTGCCGCAAGACCGGCTGGCCGGTGTCGTGGTTCGCGACGGCGCCGCCAACTCCCATGCGGCGATTCTGGTGCGCGCAATGGGCGTGCCGACCATTATGGGCGCTGATATTCAGCCTGCACTATTGAGCCAGCGACAACTGATTGTTGATGGCTATCGTGGCGAGTTACTGATTGACCCCGAACCCGTGCTGGTCACGGAATATAAGCGTCTGATCAGCGAAGAAATGGAGCTGAGTCAGAAAGCTGAAGACGACGTTGAGCAACCCGCCGCGCTGAAAAGTGGCGAACGGGTGAAAGTGATGCTCAATGCCGGTCTGAGTGCCGATCACGAAAAGCTGTTCGGCAGCCGCGTCGATGGTGTCGGGCTGTATCGCACGGAAATACCGTTCATGCTGCAAAGCGGCTTCCCTTCTGAAGAAGAACAGGTCGCGCAGTATCAGGGCATGTTGCAGCTGTTTCCGCAAAAACCGGTCACCCTGCGCACGCTGGATATCGGTTCTGATAAACAACTACCGTATATGCCGATTAGCGAGGAGAACCCTTGTCTGGGCTGGCGTGGTATCCGTATTACTCTCGATCAGCCTGAAATTTTCCTTATTCAGGTACGCGCGATGCTGCGTGCTAATGCGGCGACCGGTAATCTCGGCATTCTTCTGCCCATGGTGACCAGTCTTGAAGAGATTGACGAGGCACGTCGTTTAATCGATCGTGCCGGACGTGAAGTTGAGGAACAACTCGGTTACGAGCTTCCACGGACACGTCTTGGCGTGATGATCGAAGTCCCTTCCATGGTCTTTATGCTGCCAGCGCTGGTCGGAAGGGTTGAGTTTATCTCCGTCGGTACCAACGATTTAACGCAGTATCTGCTGGCGGTGGATCGCAACAACACCCGCGTGGCCGGTCTCTATGACAGCCTGCATCCGGCGATGCTGCGCGTGCTCAGGCAGATTATCACCGGTGCAGAAGTCGCCGGACTGGACGTCAGTTTGTGTGGCGAAATGGCGGGTGACCCGATGGGCGCATTGCTGCTTACCGGCATGGGGTTCCGTAATCTCAGCATGAACGGACGCAGCGTCGCCCGCGTGAAATACCTGCTGCGACGCATTGATTTAGCCGATGCAGAAGAGCTGGCCGGACGGGTGTTACAGGCGCATTTCACCACGGACGTGCGTCAAATGACCGCCGCATTTATGGAAAGACGCGGACTGGGCGGCCTGATCCGCGGCGGTAAATAAGCGCCGGACGCCAGGTTTTGCGCTGCAGTATTCTCATCCTGATCGCACTCTGGCGCGGGATGAGATGATTTTTTACAGAACTTTTCCAGCGGCTTAGCCCCGGAAAACCTTCCGGCTATGCTACTATTCGCTCCCTGCTGGCCCCTGACCGGGCAATAATGATAAACAATTTGTGGTGATAGATGAGCAACAGCTATCTGGCGTTTCCCCAGTTTGATCCGGTGATTTTCTCAATCGGACCGGTATCTCTTCACTGGTACGGACTGATGTATCTGGTCGGTTTTGTCTTCGCAATGTGGCTGGCGGTACGCCGTGCTAACAAGCCAGGCAGCGGCTGGACCAAAGACGAAGTTGAAAACCTGTTGTACGCGGGTTTCCTCGGTGTCTTCCTCGGTGGTCGTATCGGTTACGTATTCTTCTACAATCTGCCTTTGTTCCTCGAAAACCCACTGTATCTTTTCAAAGTGTGGGACGGTGGCATGTCCTTCCACGGCGGCCTGATTGGCGTAATCGTGGTCATGCTGATTTTTGCCCGTCGCACTAAACGCAACTTCTTCCAGGTTGCCGATTTCATCGCTCCGCTGATCCCGTTTGGTCTGGGTGCTGGCCGTCTCGGCAACTTTATCAATGGTGAGCTCTGGGGCCGCGTGACCACGGATGTGCCATGGGCAATGCTGTTCCCGGGTTCCCGTCAGGAAGATATTGCGATTGCCGCCGCTGACCCGAAATGGCAGCCGCTGCTGAACCAGTACGGCGTATTGCCGCGCCACCCTTCACAGCTGTATGAACTGCTGCTCGAAGGTATCGTACTGTTCATCATCCTGAACGTATTTATCCGTAAATCTCGCCCGATGGGGGCGGTATCAGGCTTGTTCCTGATCGGTTATGGCTTATTCCGCATCATCGTTGAACACTTCCGCCAGCCAGATGCACAGCTCGGCCTGTTCGACGGGATCATCAGTATGGGGCAGGTGCTGTCCATTCCAATGGTCGTCATTGGTCTGATTATGATGGTCTGGGCATATCGCCGTCCGCAGAAACAATTGTCGTGAGGTAACATGAAACAGTATCTGGATTTAATGCAGAAAGTGCTCGATGAGGGCACCCCTAAAGCCGACCGTACCGGTACGGGCACGTTGTCGATTTTTGGTCATCAGATGCGTTTCAACTTGCAGGAAGGTTTCCCGCTGGTCACGACCAAACGCTGCCATTTACGCTCCATTATTCATGAACTCCTGTGGTTCCTGAAAGGCGAAACTAACATCGCTTATCTGCGTGAAAACAATGTCAGCATCTGGGACGAGTGGGCTGATGAAAACGGCGACCTCGGACCGGTTTACGGCAAGCAATGGCGTGCCTGGGGCGCGGCTGACGGCAAGCAAATCGACCAGCTGGCAAATGTGGTTGAACAGCTGAAGAAAGACCCTGACTCGCGTCGTATTATCGTGTCTGCATGGAACGTGGGCGAACTGGATCAGATGGCGCTGGCACCTTGCCACGCTTTCTTCCAGTTCTATGTGGCCGACGGTAAATTGTCCTGCCAGCTGTACCAGCGCTCATGCGATATCTTCCTCGGCTTGCCGTTCAATATCGCCAGCTACGCACTGCTGGTGCATATGATGGCGCAACAATGCGACCTCGAAGTGGGTGATTTTGTCTGGACGGGTGGCGATACGCACCTGTACAGCAACCACATGGAACAGACGCATCTGCAACTGAGCCGTGAACCTCGTGCGTTGCCAAAACTTGTCATTAAGCGCAAACCGGCGTCCTTGTTTGATTACAACTTCGAAGATTTCGAGATTGAAGGGTACGATCCGCACCCTGCAATCAAGGCACCTGTCGCTATCTGATCCTTCGTTGTATGCCGCCTGACACTTGCGTCAGGCGGTCATTCCCCCCTTATCCTGCTTTCCTGCTGCCCCACTTTTTACGCCTTTTCCTAACAATTTCTATCCCGATTTATATCCCGGTGCTATCCCTGCGAGACATCACGCAACTTTTTTGTCGCGGGGATTTCGTTGCATCGAAAGTTCTCACGACATCCTGGAAAAAATGACTCTGCCAGTGGCAGAAAAAATCTAAATGCCTATTTTGGCCGCATGAAAACATTTGAGCGGGCAGGGGAAGAGGGAATGTCGCTGATTGAAATGATGGTTGTCGTGGCTCTGGTCGCCATGTGTACATTGTGGGGGATCCACAGCTGGCGCAATTACCAGCAGGCATTAAAGCTTGAGCAATCTGCTCAGCAGCTGCGTTTGTATCTGTTCGGGGTGCAGGCAGAAGCCAATAATTACAATCGCTCTGCTGTCTTATGGGGCATTGCCGGCACTGATGGATGCGTGGGAACCGGAACCCCTCCTTCAGGTTGTCATAATGCTGTGGGAAAAATATTCGCCACCCGTGGATCCGGCGTGGAGTTACTTGCTGTCAGTGATAAAAGCATGGGCTTTTACGGGCTGCGTAATGCTGCGCTGGCCGGGCATATCACACTGAAAAATTCAGCGGGAAGTTTGCGGATCGTACTTTCTGTCAGAGGACGGTTGCGTACGTGCAGTGAAGCGCAGCCATTGTTGGGCATCGGCTTATGCCAGTGAGCATACCCCGCTGTCAGGGGTTCACGTTACCAGAAGTCATGATAGCGATGGGGATTGGCAGCATGCTGATGCTCAGTGCCGCACAAATCTATCCGCTGATGCGTCAGAGAAGCCAGAGCCTGGGCCGGCATTATCAGCTCGAGCAACTTTTACGCCAGACTACTTTTGCTATTGGCAAAGATATTCGTCGGGCCGGTTTCTGTAACGGAACCTGTGAGGGTAAATCTGTCATCATCGGCAATGCTGCGGGTGAAGCGGCCAATTCCTGCATCCTTGTTATCTATGACCTCAACCATAACGGAAAATGGGATAAGCCTGGAACGGCGGAGTCTGAATATTTTGGTTATCGTTTACGTCAGGGCGGTATTGAAATCCAGCGCGGAGCAGCGGATTGCAGCAGTTCAGGGTGGGAAAAATTTCTTGACCCTGCTGAAGTCAACGTGACCCGGTTTGTGGTAACCGAGGTAGCAGCAAGTGGTTCCGGCCGCCTGTATTCTCTGCAACTTGACGGCAGCTGGAGCAAAAATCCTTTTATCCACCGGCAGGTGACCGAGATGATTGCAGGCCATGTTTTATGACAGCAGCTGAAATGCGCAATTCGGTCAGACAGCGGGGTAGTACGATGATCCTGAGTATTATTGTGATGATGGGGTTGGGGTTGATTGCCCTAAACTCACTGCAACAGCAACTTTCCGCGGGACTGGCGCTGACATCGAATCAGCATCGTTATGTTATTGCCTGGGAAAATGCAGCATCAGCGTTAGCGTGGGGTATACGCCAGTCATGGAAAGACAGCAGCGAACCTTTCTGGCAGTGCCGGAATGTGGCAGCAGGCATCATCGCTTCAGGCACCGGCAGAGTGTGTGTCCGGCCTTCATTGCGCCAGGATATTTTCCTGTTTCGTGGCGAAGGAAGAATGGCAGAAGGCAATGAATCTGTTATGCAATATCAGCAGGTCAGTGTGAAAAAACAGGCCAGCGGAGAGGTGATTTTTTCACCCCTAAAACAGGGATGGCTGGATTTTTGCCCTGAGGCTGATGAGCAGGTCTGCAATGAATGAAATCCAGAAAGAACAACAAGGCTTTAGTCTGACAGAGGCTCTGATTGCGATGTTGTTGCTGTCAGTGTCGATACTTGGACTCCTGAACTACTACCAGTCGCTGACATACGGGTTTATGCGGCAGTGGCAGGTTCAGCAGGCGTGGGCAGAAGCGCATTCTCAGCTTGAAGCCTATTCAGTGACAGGAAAGGGCACTGAGCCTTTTGTCGCTGGTTGGGAATTTCTGCTTACTGGCATTTCAGATGCACAATCCTGCAAGTTAGTCAGTGCTAAGATTCAAACGCCGGCAAAATATCATGCAATGTTGCAGCGCCTGATATGTAATTTCAGCCCCTGAAACGGTGTCCGTCAGCGGCATAACGAAGGACAAAAATACGCTCAAGCCACTTGCAATGGTGAGCTAACAGCTTAGAGTGGTTTAACAGGGTTATTTTCCCCTGTTGGAACATTTGGCTTTATGGCTAAAACGTGACGGAACACAGGAAGAAAATCCCAATGCGATTTTTTTCACAACTATCCTGTTTCTGCGGGGTCTGAACAGACTCATCTGCTCAAAACAGCTTGTTGAGGTTCATCTGTTGTTGAACCCTGTATTTATTGCCCGTGTGGCACGTTTATTCGATTTAGGGAGTGTGGCAATGTTAAAACAGGTTACCCGTATTTCCGGGTTACTGTTGTTATTGACCTTTTGGGCCCCTGTTGTTTCAAGTGCAGCCGACTGGCAGCCTTATCCACAAGCTATCAATAAAAGTCAGAACGACCCGCGTCAGTATCAGGCCATCAAACTGGCGAATGATATGACCGTTTTGCTGGTATCTGATCCTCAAGCCCCCAAGTCTCTCGCTGCACTGGCTATTCCTGTCGGATCACTGGAAGATCCCGGTTCCCAATTAGGCCTGGCTCACTATACCGAACACATGTTGCTGATGGGTTCTAAGAAATATCCTCAGCCTGAAAGCCTTTCTGAATTCCTTAAGAAACACGGCGGTAGTCATAACGGCAGCACGGCGTCTTACCGCACGGCCTTTTATCTGGAAGTGGAAAATGACGCTCTGCCTGAGGCCGTTGATCGCCTTTCCGATGCCATTGGCGAGCCTTTACTGGATCCCGCTAATGGCGACCGCGAGCGTAACGCGGTCAACGCTGAGCTGACGATGGCACGCTCCCGCGACGGAATGCGCATGGCGCAGGTTCGCGCAGAGACATTGAACCCTGAGCATCCGGCAGCCCGTTTCGCCGGGGGGAATCTGGATACCCTGAAAGACAAACCCGGCAGCAAGCTGCATGATGAACTGACGGCTTTTTATCACCGCTATTATTCCGCTAACCTGATGGTCGGCGTGATTTACAGTAATAAGTCTTTGCCGGAACTGGCAGAACTGGCCTCAACGACCTTTGGTCAGATAGCCAATCATCACGCGGTGGTTCCGTCAATCACGGTGCCCACGTTAACCGCTGAACAGAAAGGGGAATTCATCCATTTTGTTCCTGCACAACCCCGCAAAGAATTACGCATTGAATTTGCCATCGATAACAACAGCGCAGATTTTCGCAGTAAAACTGACACCTATATAAGCTATCTGATTGGCAACCGCAGCCCGAATACACTCTCTGACTGGTTACAGAAACAGGGTTATGCTGACGGGATAAGCGCCGGTGCTGATCCGATGGTGAACCGTAATATGGGCGTCTTCAATATCTCGGTTTCCCTGACGGATAAGGGTCTCGCACAGCGTGACACCGTGATTGCTGCTGTATTCAGTTATCTCAACGAGATGCGCGCCAGGGGTATTGAGAAGCCCTATTTTGATGAAATTGCGCACGTGATGGCGCTCGACTTCCGGTATCCGGCATTAACGCGGGATATGGATTACGTCGAATGGCTGGTGGATACCATGCTGCGCGTACCGGTTGAGCACGTTCTCGATTCGCCTTATCTGACAGATCAATACGACCCCAAAGCCATTGGGTCCCGTCTGGATGAAATGACGCCGCAAAATGCGCGCTATTGGATAATCAGCCCAAATGAGCCGCACAATAAAATGGCTTACTTTGTGAATGCGCCTTATCAGGTCGATAAAGTGCCGCCTCAGACTTATGAGCAATGGAAAACCATCGGGCAAACTATCGCGTTATCACTGCCGGCACTGAATCCCTATATCCCTGAGTCACTCGCGCTGGTGACCAAAGACTCTAAAGCGACAAAACCTGAACTGCTGGTGGACGAAAAAGGTTTACGGGTGTTCTACATGCCCAGCAGATACTTTGCTGACGAGCCAAAAGCCAATGTGACCGTTTCTTTCCGCAACGATCAGGCGCTCAGCACGGCTAAAAATCAGGTGCTGTACGGTCTTACGGATTATCTGACTGGCGTAGCGTTCGATCAACTGAGCTATCAGGCGTCCATCGGTGGGATTACTTTCGGCACATCGCCGGACAATGGCCTGCAATTTACAGCTACAGGTTTTACCGAGTGCCTGCCTGATTTGCTGGCAGCGCTGGTAGACAATTATCCTGACTTCAAACCGACTCAGGAACAGCTGGATCAGGCGAAATCGTGGTATCTCGAACGACTGGCTTCGGCAGATAAAGGAAAAGCGTTTGAACTTGCGCTGCAACCTGTTCAGCTGCTTTCCCGCGTGCCTTATACCGAGCGCAGCGAACGAGAAAAACTGGTTTCCGCCATCACCCTTGAAGACGTGAACGCTTACCGTGAACAACTGGTACATCATGCCGCCGTAGAAGTGATGGTTGTCGGTAATATGACTGCCGCTCAGGTTAAAGCCATGTCGCAACAGATCATGCAAAAGCTTGGCGCACACGGAGACAAATGGTGGCGTGGCGAGCAGGCGCAGGTGACTGAGCCGGTAAAAGCCAATATTCAGCGTGTCGGGACCAGTTCGGACTCCGCGCTGGCTGCCGTTTATGTGCCAACAGGTTACGATGAAGTCCAGAGTATGGGATACAGCGCACTGCTCGGGCAGATTATTCAGCCCTGGTTCTACAGCCAGCTGCGTACTCAGGAGCAACTGGGATACGCTGTCTTTGCTTTCCCTATTCCTGTCGGAAAACAGTGGGGGATTGGTTTCCTGCTGCAAAGTAACAGCAAACAACCTGACTATCTGTATCAGCGCTATCTGGCATTTTATCCACAAGCCGAAAAACGCCTGCGTGAAATGAAAGATGCTGAGTTCCTGCAGTACAAGCAGGGTCTGGTCAACGAAATGCAGCAGAATCCGCAAACCCTGGACGAGGAAGCCGACAGATTCGGTAATGATTTCAGTCGCGGAAATGCGCAATTTGATACCAGAGCGAATGTCATCCGCGTGATTGCCGGTCTGACACAAACCCAGCTGGCGGATTACTTCCAGAAAGCGGTGATTAAACAGGAAGGGCTGGCGATGTTGTCTCAGGTTTCGGGCAATGACAGCAAAACACCGCAATATGCCGCACCGGAAGGTTTTAAAACCTGGCCAGATACGTCGACATTGCAGAAAACGCTGGAACCCAATTCTGCTGAATAATTTTGCAGGAACCAGCAGAAAACTAAAAAAGGACGCTTTTGCGTCCTTTTTGTTTTCTATAAGTCACCGTTCAGTACGGAAAGTTACAGCTCAGATATCAGGATTTTTGAACGGCGCTGATAGTTGTACATTTCCTGTTTCTGGATCGGCAATACATCTACCTCTGCCGGTTTAAAACCGCGCTCCTGGAACCAGTGAATGCTGCGCGTCGTCAGGACAAATAAACGGTTTAGCCCCATCATTTTTGCCTGGCTGGCAACACGCTGTAGCAGCATCTCACCTCGTGAAGAACTGCGGTAATCCGGATGAACGGCAACGCAGGCCATTTCGCCAATGCCTTCGTCATGGAACGGATAGAGCGCGGCGCAGGCGATGGTCAGATTATCCCGTTCGATAATCGTGAATTTATCGATTTCCATTTCCAGCTGTTCACGGGAACGGCGCACCAGAATGCCCTGTTGCTCCAGAGGGCGGATCAGTTCAAGGATACCGCCGATGTCGTTAATGGTGGCGCGGCGAACCTGTTCAGCGCTCTCCATGACGATTTGCGTACCGATGCCATCGCGGGAGAACAATTCCTGAACCAGCGCACCGTCTTCCTGATAACTGATCAGGTGGCTGCGACGAACGCCGCTGCGACAGGCTTTCACCGCACCACGCAGGAAGCGCACTGTGCCGGAAAGATAATCGCCACTGGATTCCATCTGATCAATCCGTTCCTGCGCGTCATTCGGGAATAATTCGGAAATGATATTACCTTCCTCATTAATAACCCCCTGCGAAGAACAGAAGCCGATCATTTTCTCGGCTTTAAGCTTAATCGCCAGCTGCGTTGCCACTTCTTCTGATGTCAGGTTGAAGCTTTCACCCGTAACGGAAACTGCAACCGGACCAAGCAATACAATGGCATTGCTGTCGAGCTGACGATGAATGGCTTCTTCATCAATACGGCGGATACGGCCGCTGTGGCAGTAATCGATACCGTCATCCACACCCAGCGGCTGCGCGATAATAAAGTTGCCGCTGACCACGTTGATGTGAGCGCCCTGCAGTGGCGTATTATTCAGGCTCATTGAAAGCCTGGCGGTGATATCAAGCTGTAAAAGGCCGGCAGCCTGCTTAACCAGTTCCAGTGAACGGGCGTCAGTGACGCGGATATTTTTATGGTAAATCGGTTCGTAATTGTGCTCAGAAAGGTTCGCGTCAATCTGCGGACGGGCACCATAAACGACCACCAGACGAATACCTAAGCTGTGTAACAGACCGATATCATTGACAATATTACTGAAGTTCTCATGTTCAATGGCTTCACCACCGAGCATGACAACGAATGTTTTGCCACGGTGAGCATTGATATAGGGAACTGAGTGGCGAAATCCCTGAACCAGTTCAGTACTACGTTCCTTCACGGCAAAACCTCGTTTGAATTTTTATTCGTAATTTTTGTATTTTTATTCTTTTGGGGCCGTGTGGCAAGTAAGAAATCTCTGTTTTTGAATTAACACTGATTACAAACAGGCAACAAATTGATAAATCGAATAAATGTTAGGGAATGACATGCGGGATTCGATTCGCTAGAATTCGCAAACTGATTTTTTTATCACCTGTTTTTTACTTTTAGATACTTTTGAGACTGCATGACTGACGATAATCACAATCCCGGACGACGACGCCTTCTTCAAACCGTAGCTGCCTCCTGGATGCTTAGTGTCAGTAAAGTAGGTTTTGCCGCCAGCTCACAGGTTATCGCGGTACGCATCTGGCCATCCTCGACGTATACCCGCATTACTCTTGAATCCAGCACTCCCTTAAAATATAAGCAGTTTCTGCTTAATGATCCGCCGCGAGTGGTCATTGATATTGAGGGCGTCCACCTGAACAGCGTGCTTAAAGGTCTGGGCGAGAAAGTTCAGCAAAGCGATCCTTATATCCGTCAGGCGCGGGTAGGGCAGTTCGATACCAAAACGGTTCGTATGGTGCTGGAACTCAAGCGGGCCATCAGTCCGCATGTCTTTACGCTTAAACCAGTGGCGGAGTTTCATAACCGTCTGGTTGTCGACCTTTATCCGCAAGAAGGGGACGTCAGTGTTCAGGATGATCCTCTGCTGGCGTTACTGGAAGATTACAATCGCGGGGATGTCGCAAGAACGCTGCCGCCGGAAACCAGGAAAGACGGTCAGGCAGGGCGCAGCAGGCCGCTGGTGATCATGCTTGATCCCGGCCATGGTGGAGAAGACCCGGGCGCTATCGGAAAATACAAAACCCGCGAGAAAGATGTCGTATTGCAGATTGGCCGAAGGTTACAGAAGCTGATCGCGCGTGAACCCAATATGAAAGCGCATATGACCCGCAACGAAGACGTATTTATCCCGCTGAAAGTCCGCGTGGCAAAGGCGAGAAAGCTGCGGGCAGATCTGTTTATCTCTATCCATGCGGATGCGTTTACCAGCCGGGCTGCCAAAGGATCGTCGGTGTTTGCGTTATCAACGAAAGGCGCAACCAGTTCAGCGGCACGTTTTCTGGCACAAACGCAGAATGAATCCGACCTGATAGGCGGCGTCAGCAAAAGCGGTGACCGCTATCTCGATCATACGATGTTTGATCTGGTTCAGACGGCGACCATCAGTGACAGCCTGAAATTCGGTAAAGAAGTGCTGACGCGGATGGGCAAGATTAATCATCTGCACAAAAACAAAGTCGATCAGGCGGGATTCGCTGTGCTGAAAGCGCCGGATATTCCTTCGATTCTGGTCGAGACGGCGTTTATCAGTAACATCAATGAAGAGAAAAAACTTCGGACTGCGCATTTTCAGCAGCAGGTGGCGGAGTCCATTCTTGCGGGGATCAAAGCGTACTTTGCTCAGGGCGGGATGTCTGCGAGGGGATGAGTTCGATGTGACGCGGGAAGTGCGTTCCCGCTGTTTACCGGAATTCAGATACAAAAAAACACCCGTTAAGGTGCCTGATGTTTTACTGCTTAATGATACTGATTTTTAGTAGTTGGTTGCGGGGGCCGGATTTGAACCGACGACCTTCGGGTTATGAGCCCGACGAGCTACCAGGCTGCTCCACCCCGCGTCCGTCACTACTTAGCACTGCTTTACTTCATCACATTATCCGAACTGAGCATCTTCATACTTCAGTCTCGAATTGGTTGCGGGGGCCGGATTTGAACCGACGACCTTCGGGTTATGAGCCCGACGAGCTACCAGGCTGCTCCACCCCGCGTCCGTATACTGCTTTACTTCATCGTACAATTCAACTGAGCATTTCATACATCGAAATCGAATTGGTTGCGGGGGCCGGATTTGAACCGACGACCTTCGGGTTATGAGCCCGACGAGCTACCAGGCTGCTCCACCCCGCGTCCGATGGAGGCGAACTATACTCCCCATGAGATTTCGTGCAACCCTTTTTTGAATTTATTCAAATAAAGCACTTAGTTGCTGGCTTTTTATCCACAAAATGGCCGTTCGAAGCACAATTTGGGTCAGTACACTTTTTTCGACTGTGACAATTCCTTTCTGACAGGCCGTTTGTTATCGTTTCGCCAGTCATTTCCCTGAATGTAAGAGAGCGCGGCAATAATGAAAGGACGTTGGAGTAAATATCTGCTGGGTGGTCTGGTGATAGCGGTACTGGCGGGATGTTCCTCGCGACCCACCGACCGTGGCCAGCAGTATAAAGATGGTCGCCTCGATAATGCGCTTGAATACGTGAATGAGCCGAATGCGACGGGCAAACCGGTTAATGCGCTGGATTACTCCAATCAGGTTGCCGCAGTTCAGATTGCCTCTTCTTCTTTATACGGTCGTAACAACACGACATTTCAGGCTGTCGAACAATGGTTACGGTCCGGCGCGGATACCCGCAATCTGAGCCAGTACGGCATCAGCGCTTATCAGATGGAAGGTGCTGACAATTTCGGTAACGTTCAGCTGACCGGCTATTACACGCCAGTGGTACAGGCGCGTTATACGCGTCAGGGTGAATTCCAGTATCCGCTGTACCGTATGCCGCCAAAACGGGGTCGTCTGCCTGACCGTGCCTCGATTTATTCCGGAGCCCTGAGCGATAATTACGTCGTCGCCTGGACCAATTCCCTGATGGATAACTTCATGATGGAAGTGCAGGGCAGCGGGTATGTCGATTACGGCGATGGTCGCCCGTTCATGTTCTTTGGTTATGCCGGCAAGAATGGCCATGCTTACCGCAGTATCGGCAAAGTGCTGATCGACCGTGGTGAAGTGGCGCGCGAAAACATGTCGATGCAGGCTATCCGTCAGTGGGCCGATACACACAGCGCGGCAGAAGTCCGTGAACTGCTGGAGCAAAACCCGTCATTCGTGTTCTTCAAGCCTGAGCCTTTCGCGCCAGTTCGCGGTGCCAGCGGCGTTCCGCTGATTGCCAAAGCCTCGGTAGCGTCTGACCGTTCGCTGATCCCGGCGGGGACAACATTGCTGGCAGAAGTGCCTGAGCTGAATGATAAAGGCAAGTTTACCGGTAAATATCACATGCGCCTGATGGTAGCACTGGATGTCGGCGGAGCGATTAAAGGACAACATTTCGATATGTATCAGGGTATTGGCCCTGACGCCGGACATTCTGCCGGATTTTATAATCACTATGGACGCGTCTGGGTGTTAAAATCAGCGCAGAACGGCAAACCGCTGTTCACGGCCTACGCGCCCTCTAACTAGATTTCGACACAACGCACTGAGGTTTATCTTTTCATGACAGCTACCTATTCCGACGCTTATCAGCAACGTTTTGGCGGAACTGCCCGGCTTTATGGTCAGCAATCGCTGGAGTTGTTCTCGCAGGCGCATGTCTGCGTTATTGGTATCGGCGGAGTGGGCTCATGGGCGGCGGAAGCGCTGGCGCGAACCGGCATTGGCGCGATAACGCTGATTGATATGGATGACGTCTGCGTGACCAACACCAACCGTCAGATTCATGCCTTGCGTGAAAATGTCGGGCAGGCGAAAACAGAAATCATGGCGCAGCGTATTCTGGCGATTAATCCCGAGTGCAAGGTGACGTGTATAGACGATTTTATTACGCCTGATAACGTCGCTGAGATGCTCGACCAGGGTTTCAGCTACGTGATTGATGCTATTGACAGCGTGCGGCCAAAAGCTGCTCTGCTGGCTTATTGCCGTCGTTATAAGATCCCGGTGGTAACGACAGGCGGTGCGGGCGGGCAGATCGATCCGACACAAATCGCGGTCGTGGATCTGGCGAAAACTATTCAGGATCCGCTGGCGGCAAAACTGCGTGAGCGTCTGAAAAGTGATTTCAACGTGGTGAAAAACAGCAAAGGTAAGCTCGGAATTGACTGTGTATTTTCCAGCGAACCGCTGATGTACCCGCAGGCAGATGGTTCTGTGTGTGCCTCAAGGGCAACGGCAGAAGGGCCGAAACGGATGGACTGCGCTTCCGGTTTTGGGGCGGCGACGATGGTTACCGCGACGTTTGGCTTTGTCGCGGTATCTCATGTGCTGAAGAAAATGATGGCGAAAGCACAGCGTCAGGCTCAGGCCGCCTGACGGGCAAGAGCGATTACGCCGGCTGCCAGCGCGTTAAGTCCGCTTGCGCGGCTGGTGCTGAGCTGCTCACGCAATCCTAATACATCAAATAACGCCAGCGGATCCCGCTTTAAGATCTCGTCTGGCGTTTTGCCTTCTACGGCAGTCAGTAATACGGCCAGCAAACCTTTCACGATCCGACCTTCACTGTCGCCATAAAAATGCATCGTCCCGTTCTCTGATTTTTCCGCGCCAAGCCAGACCCGATTTTCACATCCAGATAGCTCATTTTCAGGTGTTTTCAGCGCCGTATCCAGCGGTGGTAGGGATTTTGCGAGCAGGATTAACTGGCGGTAGCGGTCTTCCCACTGACGAAATGACGCAAATTTTTTGGTAAGTGAGGCTTCAGTGATCTCATGGCCGAAAGGATGTGGCGCTGACATGGTATTCCCCAAACAATGAATTAATCGGCTAACAGGTCGAGAGCGTATTTTACCGCACCGACCAGCCGCGTGACGTCCTGTTCATTATTATACGGCGCAAATGAGGCCCGTAATGTTCCGCTGATGCCCAGAGCATTCATCAGTGGCTGAGCGCAATGCTGTCCGGCGCGCAAGGCGATCGCCTGTTCGGCCAGCAAAGCTACCAAATCACTGTGATGTACACCGGCAATATCGAATGCCAGAACGGACGAATGGTGACAGCGGAAACTGCGGAAGCCTTCAATCTGCGCAAGTTGTTCTTCAGCCAGTGCCGCCAGCTGTTGTGCATATTTCTCTGCTGCGGGCAGATCGACAGTTTTTAACCATTCCAGCGCAGCAGACATGCCGACCACACCGGCAATATTTGGCGTTCCCGCTTCGAAGCGGTGCGGAACAGCCTGCGGCGTGAAATCTGTCATGGAAGCTTGCGTCAGCATTTTCCCGCCGCCCTGCCATGGCGACATACTGTCGAGTAATGCTGTTTTGCCATACAGCACGCCGATGCCGGTCGGGCCGTAAAGCTTATGACCTGAGAAAGCATAAAAGTCGATATCGAGACGTTGTACATCTGACGGACAATGCACCACACCTTGTGCGCCATCGATAAGCACGGGCGCGCCGTTTGCGTGTGCCAGTTCAACGGCGCGGGCAATATCAGGCATTGCGCCCGTCACGTTCGACATTTGCGTCAGCGCCAGCAGGCGTGTCTTATTGCTCAGCAGGCGGGGAAGGGCGTCGATCTCGGGTATGCCCTGTTTATCCACCGGCAGCGTAACAACGTGCGCCTGACATTGCTGCGCCACCATCAGCCACGGAATAAGGTTCGCGTGATGTTCTGCCTGACTGACGATAATCTCATCACCCGGTTGCAGTCGTGGGCGCAGCCAGCTTTGTGCCACCAGATTGATAGATTCCGTGGTTCCCCGCGTCCAGACGATATTTTCGCTACGTGGCGCATTAATCCATTGCGCCATCTTTACTCTGGCCTGCTCGTAATGTTCCGTCAGGGTTTGCGCCGCACGATGCTGGCTGCGGTGAACGGTAGCGCCTTCCTGAGAGTAGAAATTCACGGTGGCGTCGATCACTGCCTGCGGCTTCAGCGCGGTGGCTGCACTGTCGAGATAGCATTGTCCCTGGGACAGTGCAGGAAAGTGCTGACGGAAAACGGCGGGGTTAAAGTCTTTCATACCAATTCAGATCCTTCAGCCTGAGTTCAAAAATGTAGGTTTTTTGTAACACAAGCCGCTTATTCATTTTAGGAATGGTTACCTGGAAATTTATCAGAAGTTTGTTATGCTGAATTACGTTAACTAAATACATTAGCCTGGAAGTTTAACCAGGATTTTTAAGCATTTTAATCTGCAAGGAGTCTATGATGAAGAAGATCGCCGCCGTAATTTCAGCTGCACTGCTGACCACAACACTTGCCGCCTGTTCAAGCAACTACGTGATGCATACCAACGATGGCCGTACCATTGTTGCTGATGGCAAACCTAGCACGGACAATGATACCGGTATGATCAGTTATACCGATGCGTATGGCAACAAGCAGCAGATCAATAAATCTGAAATCAAAGAAATGGCAGAAGGGAACTAATCCCTCAGGTGCCCCCCCGAGTGTATGAATCCGGGGTAACCTCACGTTCTGCTCTATGACAAAACCGGCTCTTCTTGCGATGAGGCCGGTTTTGTCACATTATGCGCCCGCATTCCTGTCTCTTTGCCCCAAACTTTTTGCTCCATATTTTTTGCCCCAAACACAGGCAAAAAAAAAGCACCGCAAATAGCGGTGCTGAAAAATCACTTTGGACAGACAGGGTAATGTACAGGAAGTGAAAAGTTTGTAGCATTCAAGCTACGTGTCTGGATTGCCAGACAATTGCAAACACAACATCACAACCACAAGCCAAAAGTATTTCAGCATCCTCATACCAATCTACTTTTCGTTCCGGCTCAGGAAGTGGCGCCACTATAGGTTTTTGCCTGTACATCCTCAACGGACAAATTATAATGTCTCGGATTAAAAAAACTAATATCTAAATCCGCGGACAGGTGCTCCGCTTACCGGCGAATAAGAAGTACCCATTCTATGTCAAAACGTTTACCGCCTTTGAATTCTCTGCGGGTATTTGATGCCGCAGCGCGCCACCTTAGTTTTACTAAGGCTGCCGAGGAATTGTTCGTCACGCAGGCCGCCGTTAGCCACCAGATTAAGTCACTTGAGGACTTTTTAGGGTTAAAACTGTTTCGCCGGCGCAATCGCTCATTGTTACTGACCGAAGAAGGGCAGAGCTATTATCTGGATATTAAGGAGATATTCTCATCCCTGAATGAGGCGACGAGAAAACTCCAGGCACGCAGCGCGAAAGGCGCTCTGACGGTGAGTTTGCCGCCGAGCTTTGCGATTCAGTGGCTGGTGCCAAGATTGTCTGGCTTTAACTCAGCTTATCCGGGCATCGATGTGCGCATCCAGGCTGTGGATCGCGAAGAAGACAAATTATCCGACGATGTCGACGTGGCGATTTTCCACGGCCGGGGCAACTGGCCGGGGCTGCGGGCCGAGCGTTTATATGCTGAGTATTTACTTCCGGTTTGTTCTCCTTCTTTACTGATGAGCGATAATCCGCTGAAGGAACCGGCAGATTTAAGCCACCACACTTTGCTGCATGATGCTTCCCGCCGCGACTGGCTGGCCTACACCAAACAGCTCGGGTTACAACAAATCAATGTCCAGCAGGGGCCTATTTTCAGCCATAGCGCGATGGTGGTTCAGGCCGCCGTCCACGGGCAAGGTATTGCGCTGGTGAATAATGTCATGGCGCAGACTGAAATTGAGGCCGGACGTCTGGTCTGCCCGTTCAGCGAAGTTTTGATCAGTAAAAATGCTTTTTATCTGGTTTGTCATGACAGTCAGGCAGAACTGGGTAAAATAGCCGCCTTTCGTCAGTGGATCCTCGCGCGTGCAGCCAGCGAGCAGGAAAAACTGCGCTTTCGTTTCGATCAGGCATGAAGCCGGATCGCCTGGGAGAGAAAGTCCAGGGTCTGCTTATCAGACTGATTACTTGGGATTTTCATCGGCTAATAACGATAACAGGTAACGCACAATGACCAGTCGTTCAATGTTGATCTTCGCCGCAATCAGCGGCCTTATCTACGTCGCTTTCGGTGCCTTTGGCGCACACGTGTTGAGTCAGTCGCTCGGCGAAGCAGAAATGGCGTGGATCCACACCGGATTAACGTATCAAAGTATTCATACGCTGGCGGTGATGATTTTAGGTGTTGCGATGCAGCGCCAGCGTAATGTGTGGTTCTACTGGAGCAGCGCTTTTTTAGCGCTGGGAACCGTGTTGTTCAGCGGCAGCCTTTATTGTCTGGCGCTGTCGCATCTCCGTTTATTCGTTTTTGTAACTCCGATTGGCGGTACCTTGTTCCTGGTCGGTTGGATTTTGATGTTGATCGGCGCACTGCGCCTGAAGAAAAAGGCCGAACGCCATGAATAAAGTTGCTCTCTACTGCCGTCAGGGTTTTGAAAAAGAATGCGCAGCAGAAATTACCGACAAAGCCGCAAAGATGGAAATCTTCGGTTTTGCCCGCGTTAAAGAAAACAGCGGATATGTGTTGTTTGAATGCTATCAGCCAGATGATGCTGACAAGATTGCGAAGAATTTGCCGTTCCGCGAACTGATTTTTGCCCGTCAGTTAATCGTGGTCGGCGAATTGCTGAAAGATTTGCCGCCGGAAGACCGTGTTTCTCCGATCGTCGGCATGGTACAGAACGTGATCACCAACGGCGGTGAGCTTCGCGTCGAAGTGCCGGACACCAATGAAAGCAAAGAGCTTACCAAGTTCTGTCGCAAACTGACGGTGCCGCTGCGTTCAGCGATGCGTGAACGCAAAGTGCTGGGTAAGAAAGAGAATGCGCTGCGCCCTGTAGTGCATGTGTTCTTTATTGCGCCTGGCTGCTGCTACGTCGGGTATTCCTACAGCAACAACAATTCACCCTTCTATATGGGTATTCCACGCCTCAAGTTCCCGTCTGAAGCGCCAAGCCGTTCGACGCTGAAACTGGAAGAAGCTTTCCACGTCTTTATTCCGGCGGATGAGTGGGATGAACGTCTGGCGAGTGGCATGTACGCGGTCGATTTAGGCGCGTGTCCGGGCGGCTGGACGTATCAGCTGACACAACGCAGCATGATGGTCACGGCTATCGACAACGGTCCGATGGCGCCAAGCCTGATGGAAACTGGCCAGGTTATTCATCTGCGCGAAGACGGCTTCCGCTATAAATCCACCAGTACCAAAAACTACTGGCTGGTCTGTGACATGGTAGAGAAACCGGCGAAAGTGGCTGCACTGATGTGTGACTGGCTGGTCAACGGCTGGTGTCGCGAGGCGATTTTCAATCTGAAGTTACCGATGAAAAAGCGTTACGAAGAAGTGTCTAATATTCTTGAGCGCATCGATGAACGTCTGAAAGAAAATGGCGTGAACGCGGAGATCTTCGCGAAACAGCTTTATCATGACCGCGAAGAAGTCACCGTGCATATCCGCCGTTTCTGGTCGGCGATTGGCGGGCGTCGCGACGAGCGTGATCGCTGATACTCTTCATACTTCGAGTTGCTGATGCGTTGGCTGCATGCACTCACCCGAATCACTTACTCAGGTAAGCTCATCGGGATTCACTTACTTGCCGCCTTCCTGCAACTCGAATTATTTTGAGTATCCTGATTATGGCGTTTCTTAATTAAGAAGCGCCTTTTTTACACCCATTTTATGGCAGGCGCAGTTGCTGTAAGTTGCCATCCAGCGCGACGTCGGTTTGCAGCGTTGAAACCCGTTTGCAGATATAAGCCTGTTCACGGTGTTCCTCCAGCTTCTTACGCCACTTTTCCGGCACGCCTTCCAGATTATCGTAAAGTTCATCCAGCGAGCCGGTTTGCGTCAATAATGTCACCGCTGTCTTCGGGCCAATGCCCGGCACGCCTGGAATTTTACTGCTGCTGATCCCCGCCAGACCCCAGTAATCGGTCAGCTGTTGCGGCAGAACACCAAAAGTTTCCTGCACAAAAGGCATATCCAGCCAGCGTTTCTGGAAGTAATCGCGGATCTGAACATTCGGTGCCAGAAGCTGGCAATAACCTTTATCGGTTGAAACGATAGTGACCTGATGACCGCCAGACGATACTTTTGCCGCCAGCGTGGCTGCCAGGTCATCCGCTTCATTGCCCGCAGAATGCCAGCAGGCGATGCCCTGCGCTTCGAAACCGGCTTTCAGGCTGGGCATTTCTGCAAACAGATTGTCCGGCATCGGTGTGCGTCCGGCTTTGTAATCAGGCAGGCTCTGATGACGCCAGCTGTCGGCGCGGTCATCTTCGTCAAATACGGCAACGGCGTGCGTGGGCTGAGTATGCTGAATCAGCTGGCCGATGGCATTCTGGCAGGTAACAAGACAAGGCGAGCCCTGAACTGCATGAATACGGCGGATCAGGTTCAGGGCGTCGATAATAAGCAGATGTATTGCCATAATAATCTCCATAATAAAGGCGACTTACGTCGCCCTTAGATCTGCTTTAGAAGTGTGCTTGCCGTGTGATCGGTCGGTCAGGCACAAATCTCATAACAAGGAATGTACGCGCTGCCCGGCAATTTCATGCGGTGCTGTGCGACGAACCCTTGCAGCAGGCTGTCCATTTTTTTCATTAATGCCGGATCACCATGCAGTTTGAAGCGACCATGTTGCTCGATGGCGTGGATCCCAAACTCTTTCACGTTACCGGCCACAATACCGGAGAAGGCGCGGCGCAATGCGGCGGCCAGTTCCTGCGGCGGCTGGTTTGGATAAAGGTTCAGGTTCGCCATGTTTTCATGGTTTGGTTCGAACGGATGCTGTAGATCAGGCGCAATACGAATCGACCAGTTAAAGCTGTAAGCATCGCCGCTGTTCCGGCGGTTTTCTTTCACCAGCGGCATCGCGCGTTTCATCTGACGGGCCACTTCTGTCGGATCGTCGATAATGATGGTGTAGAACTTACAGGCTTCTTCGCCCAGCGTTTCTTTAATGAAAGCATCGAGCACGTGGAAGTAATCGGCACTTTCTTTCGGACCGGTCAGGATCAGCGGGAGAACCTGATCGCTGTTTTCCGGATCCATCAGGATCCCCAGCAGATACAGCAATTCTTCTGCGGTACCGACGCCGCCAGGGAAAATAATGATCCCGTGGGCAATGCGAACAAATGCCTCAAGCCGTTTTTCAATATCAGGCATGATGATCAGTTCGTTGACCAGCGGATTAGGCGGCTCAGCGGCAATAATTGAAGGTTCTGTCATGCCGATAAAGCGGCCTGATTTGTAACGCTGTTGTGCGTGACCGACGGCGGCACCTTTCATTGGCGCTTCCATCGCACCCGGGCCACAGCCGGTGCAAATGTTCAGTTCGCGCAAACCCAGCTGGCTGCCGACGTTACGGGCGTACTGGTATTCGATTTCATTAATAGAGTGGCCGCCCCAGCACACGACCATGTTTGGATCTTCATCCAGATGCAGGGCGCGGGCGTTGCGTAAGATAGAAAACACCAGGTTGGTCAGATGCGCTGAATTTTCGGTATTCAGATGCTGAAAACGACCAGCGTTATCAATTTGCCCGCTGACGAAGAGAATATCGCGCAGCACGGCAAACAGGTTGGCCTGTAATGAACGGATAATCCGGCCATCCACAAACGCGTCTTCCGGCGGGTTCACCAGTTCCAGTTTCACACCGCGCTCTCTGCGCAGCACGTTGATATCAAAGCTTTCGTAACGATCGAGAAGTTCTTTACTGCTGTCAGTCTGACTGCCGCTGTTAAGGACGGCCAGTGAACAATTTCGGAAAAGGCGATAGAGGTCGCTGCTCGCCGTGCGTTTGAGCATGTCGACTTCCAGCTGCGACAACAAATCCATTGAGCCTAACGGGCTGATATGTGTAATCAAAGTTGCTCCTTGACACCAACGGGTGCAGTGATTCTTTCTGCTACCTGATTGCGGCGCATGATTTTTCGGATCATGTTTTTTGCGCCGTATACAATTTAACAGTAACCCTGTCATCAGGCTTTTACCAATGCTCACAGAGCGTTAGCTCAGTTCTTGAGCAACGTCTCGCATTATTGTCTGACAAGTCTCGCTGTTGCAGGTTCAAACGGGAAGTTGGATCTCCACGGATTGATATCCAGCCCGCCGCGACGAGTGTAGCGGGCGTACACGGCGAGTTTTTCCGGCTGGCAGAAACGCAGCATATCGTTGAAGATCCGTTCGACGCATTGTTCGTGGAATTCGTTGTGATGACGGAAAGACACCAGATAGCGCAGCAGGGCTTCACGGTCGATTTTCGGGCCACGGTATTGGATTTGCACGGAACCCCAGTCAGGCTGATGGGTAATCAGACAGTTTGATTTCAGCAGATGACTCACCAGTGACTCTTCAACGATTTCCTCACCTCTGGCACTGGCCAGATAATCAGTGCTGAATTCATAGCTGTCGATTTCAATATCCTGCTCATCAATACAGATACCGTCGAAACGTCCTACCCGCGTGCCTTCAATTTCAGACAGACGGCTGACCGTTACGGTCACGTCACCTTGCGCACAGGCGCTCAGGTCACGGGTTAAGGTTTCCTGTACTGTTTCCCAGTCGGGGAAGACGGTCTGATTAAAACTGTTCAGATAGAGTTTGAAACTTTTGGATTCAATCAGGTTCTGACTATTAGCATTCAGGCTGATTTCGCCCACAGCAACCTGTGGCAATCCCTTCGCGTTGAGCCAGGACAGTTCATACAGCGTCCAGATATCTGCGCCATGAAACGGTAAGTTATCCGGATACAAGCCCAGCGGCTCACGGTTCATGCTGCGCGGAACGGCCTGTAATAAAGACGCATCGTAATGGTCAACGTAAGCCGTACTTTTGCCCAGCGTCAGTTGCGCCAGAGCGGGGTTATCCTGATATGAGGACATGCTGTCACCTTGCTTAGAGATCGGTACAATAGAGAATAGTCACCAGTTTAACCCAGCCTTAGCGGAAGATGAGAGAATTATGGAGTCTGAAGTTTCAGTAGCATTGCGTGAATTTACTCAGCGTT
Source organism: Rahnella sp. ATs2 (assembly GCF_051851855.1). Classification (NCBI taxonomy): domain Bacteria; kingdom Pseudomonadati; phylum Pseudomonadota; class Gammaproteobacteria; order Enterobacterales; family Yersiniaceae; genus Rahnella; species Rahnella sp. ATs2. Next base: position 133,641 of record NZ_JBLYPL010000012.1, read on the forward strand.
TTGTCGATCTCTGGCAACAGGAAACCGGCATGCCGCCTGCCAGTGAAGCCCTGTTTGGGGTGGCTTCGCCGTGCGTGGTGAAGACGGAAGAAGACAAAGTCTACTGGCTGACTCAGACGTTCAGCCCGCAGGCGACCCTGGAAAATGTTGAACGCGCGATGGAATTACAACTGCGCCCGGAGGCGCATGCGTTTTATACCACGCAGTTTGCCGGAGACATGACCGCCAGCTGGCAAGGCAATGCGCTGACACTGTTGCAGGTCTGGAGCCCGGAAGATTTCACCCGTTTGCAGGAGAATCTGATTGGTCATCTGGTGACGCAAAAGCGTCTGAAGCTGACGCCAACGACTTTTCTGGCGACCACAGATTCCGAGCTGGATCTGGTTTCGCTGTGTAATGTGACCGGGAATGTTGTGCTGGAACAGTTCGGCAGTAAAAAACGAACTATACTCTCGCCATCGTTGTCAGAATTCCTTACAATGCTGACCGCTGTTTACCCCGCCTGATTTTATTGTCGATGTACCCCATTCCGCAGAGCACAAATGGCTCACAAGCGTGTGAGAGATCTCTCACAAAGACTGTAAGAGATCTCGCTAATTTGACTTAATTACTTCACGATAAAAACTCATATAACAATCAATATCAATAAGTTAACTCACTTATTCTTCGTGAGGCGGCTTACATTCCCTGATTTTGGCTTACAGCCTGTCTTGTCCGGAAGGGCAAAATCAACGATTCTAGTCGTGCACCAAGGAAGCATGAGACAGAACATCAGGATGATGGCTGAATCATTAAAGAAGGGGACGGCTCAGGAAGAGTCAGGACGGCATCGGATTATGCCAGGATGTTTCAGGATGAAACCAGGGACACCTCCAGGACGGAGAAGAGAGCTCACAAAGGAAGCTGAGCGGGTCACAGATGACCAAGGGATATCAGTCAGGATGACTTAGGATAGAACGTCAGGATGAAAGTTGGACGATGCGAAGGACAGCCGGTTAGGATAACCGCAGGAAAAGTTTTCAGGGATTGAGCAGGGAGCACTTAGGTAGCTGGATTGCTATAAAACGAACCGGGGGCACTGTGTAAACAGTGCCCCCAACTTTTTGTCTGAATCTTTTCTCGCACGCCTGAACATTCTGATAACAGAAGGCGTTCCGCGATATCCGAAGCGCCTCTCAGTTATTAGCCAATTGCCCCTAAGACATCATCCTGCCCCTGTTTTTTCGGCAGCAGGAATAACGTGGCGAAGATATCCAGCAGGTAAATCGCAGCCAGTAACGTAATCGCTGCGGTAAACGACACCTGCGCGACCAGTATCCCGATCACCAGCGGACCAAAACCGCCCACACCACGTCCGAGATTAAATAACAGATTCTGCGCCGTCGCCCTGACGTGTACCGGATAGAGATCGGAAATCAGTCCGCCGTAACCGCCAATCATGCCATTCACAAACATGCCCATCAGCGCACCCGCGAACAACATCAGCGTCGGATCGGTAAGCTGCGCATAACACACCACCATAATGACCGCACCGACCTGATAAATCAGGAAGATTTTCCAGCGCGGGAAACGGTCAGAAAGCATGCCGAACAGCCAGATCCCAAACGTCATCCCTACAACCGTGACCGCCGTCCACAGGCCGGATTTAGTCAGCGAGAAGCCGAAGTTTTTCGACAGATAGCTTGGCATCCAGATCATCAGACCGTAATAGCCAAAGTTCTGCACAGAACACAGGATCAGAATGCCGATACTGGCTTTCGTCGTGACTTTATCGCGAAACAGTAACTTAATGCGGCTGAACAGTGAGCCATCATTGTTGCTGGCAGTGTGTTTAACGAAAGCTTCCGGTTCGCCCATGGTGCGGCGGATAAGGAAAGAAGCCAGCGCCGGTAACAGGCCGACCAGAAACATGCCGCGCCAGCCGATAATGCCGAGCAGCATTGGCGTCAGGAAGGCTGCCATTAACACGCCGAGCTGCCAGCCCATGCCGACATACGCTGAGGCGCGGTTACGTTTTTCCGCCGGCCACGCTTCTGCAATCAGCGCCATGCCGATACCGAACTCGCCACCGAGCCCGACGCCTGCCAGCGTGCGGTAAATCAGTAAATCCCAGTAGCCTTGTGCGAAAGCACATAAACCAGTGAACAGGGAGAACATCAGAATGGTGAAGGTCAGTACACGGATGCGGCCGAAGCGATCGCTGATGGGGCCGAAAATCACGCCGCCCATTACGGCACCAATCAGAGTCCAGGTGACCAGAGAGCCACTTTGTGAGGATGATAAACCAAATTCGCTGGTGATAGCGGGAAGCATGAAGCCGAGGATCAGTAAATCAAAGCCGTCCATGGCGTAGCCGGTGACGGAGGCCAGCATAGCTTTTGCCGGTGTTGCGTGTGCTTTTTGAGTATGTTGTGCGGACATTTTTACACATCTGTGAAGAAAAAAGTGGCGGTAGTTTGCCCGTAACGGGCGTTTATCGCCACCACGAAAAACTTATGGCTGGATTGATTAATTGGATACGATGCAGAAAGTTGGGGCATCAGTCCTTCAATGTTATGCTTTGCGCCCCCGGCGGAGGCTGCCCGGGGCCATGAACGAAGAGAGTCATTGATGAATACAGAAAACCAGGTTCGCCAGATTTTAGAAGATATCGAGCAGGTCATGCGTGATGACAAGTTGTGGCACGCCACACCGCCGGAAGCGGAAGCCTTTGAAAGCAAAGAGCCGTTTTCTGTGGATACTATGTCTGCTGAGCAATGGCTGCAATGGGTGCTGGTTCCCCGTATGTACGCGTTGCTGGAAGCTCAGGCGCCACTGCCAACCCGTTTTGCAATCACCCCCTATTTTGAAGTGGCGATGCCGGAAGCACTCCGTTTGCTGACACAGCTGCAACGCCTCGACGATTTGCTGAATATAGAAGACTGACATGCTGGAAATTTTGTATCAGGACGAACATCTGGTCGCAGTGAATAAACCTGCGGGCATGCTGGTTCATCGCAGCTGGCTGGACCGCCATGAAACGGTGTTTGTGATGCAAACATTGCGTGATCAGATTGGTCAGCATGTGTTTACGGTTCACCGGCTGGATAAACCGACGTCAGGCGTTTTGCTGCTGGCGCTGTCCAGCGAAGTGGCTCGTTTGCTGTCGCAGCAGTTCGAAAATAATCAGATGAGCAAAACCTATCACGCCGTAGTTCGCGGGTATGTGCCACAAGACGGCACCCTGGATTACGCGCTGACCGAAGAGCTGGATAAAATCGCTGATAAGTTTGCGGATCCGGATAAAGCGCCACAGCCTGCGGTGACGCATTATCGCGTCGTCGCACAGGTCGAAATGCCAGTGGCGGTAGGACGTTACGACACCGCGCGCTACAGTCTGATGGAACTGAAACCAGAAACCGGCCGTAAGCATCAGTTGCGCCGTCATATGTCGCATTTGCGTCACCCGATTATTGGTGACAGCGCGCACGGCGATTTAAAGCAAAACCGCGGCATGACGCAGCATTTTGGCTGTTCGGGGCTGATGCTCCACGCCAGCCATATGCAATTGCCACATCCGGTAACCGGTGAACCGCTGTCGATTCAGGCGCGCTGGGATCCTCGCTGGCAGAATGTGGTGACGCAGTTTGGCTGGCAGGGAAAAATCCCTGAGCTTGAAAGGGTTGAGTTTGCAGAAACTTGCGGTCAGGATAGTCCACAAATTTAAGTCCTTTGATTGAAATATTGGCATCACACAGGAGTGAAACCCATGGCAGAAGTCGGAATTTTCGTCGGTACGGTGTACGGCAATGCGTTACTGGTAGCAGAAGAAGCGGAAACCGTGCTGAAAGGCCAGGGCCATGACGTCAAATTGTTCGAAGAAGGCACGCTGGAAGCCTGGCAGTATTACCGTCATCATTTTGTCCTGATTGTGACTTCAACCACCGGTCAGGGCGATTTGCCGGACAGCATCGCGCCTTTGTATGCCGCGATCCGTGACACCGTCGGTTATCAGCCGGAACTGCGCTACGGTATGATTGCGCTGGGCGATATCAGCTACGATCATTTCTGTGGTGGCGGCCATAAGCTGGATGATTTATTGCAGGAGCAGGGCGCGTCGCGTATCGGCGAATTGCTGGAAATTGATGCAATGGAAACCGCCGAGCCGGAAACGGTCGCTGTTCCCTGGGTGGAAAAATGGGGCCAGTTGCTTAAATAATTTCGCAGCAGTCTTTTCTGCGCACAATAAAAAAGGTCAGGCAAATGCCTGACCTTTTTACTTTCTCAATCTTCTGGCTGCGAATAATCAGCGACCGCTGGTCAGTTTTTCCAGATCGGATTCAATTTCAGTAATCTTATTCGCTACAACGGATTCCAGATGACGCAGGTCATCAAGAATTTTACGCTTCAGATCCACTTCAACCTGATCGCGCTGGCAGATTTGGTCCAGTTCATCAATTACATAGCGCAGGTTAGGGCTGATTTCATGAATTTCTTTATAACCTTGCCCTGCGTTATCGGCAACGATGGTTTTGCGCTGGCGTGGATATTTAAATTTCACGCTTTTAGCAAAAAACTCACCTTTATCTCTGCGGAAGTAGATCTTCAGAATGTCGTTATTGGCCTCCTGACGCAGGCTGTAACGATCAATATCGTCGGGATTATTAATGCCCAGGCTTTTCAGATTGTCATACATAGCGCTACCTTCGTTTAGGAGAATATTTAACGGTCATGATGAACCGAAGAAGAATTCGAATCGTTGATTAATGACACAATTTGCTATCAACAAGATAAAAAAATAGCGGGTAACTGATGACCCGCTATTTTTAATCTTAGTCGATGGTTCGCAATAACTCATTCAGGCCGGTTTTGCCCAGAGTTTTCGCATCTACTTTCTTGACGATGACAGCACAATACAGGCTGTATTTACCGTCTTTAGAAGGCAGGTTGCCGGAAACGACAACGGAGCCGGCAGGGACGCGGCCGTAATGCACTTCGCCCGTTTCGCGGTCATAAATTTTGGTGCTCTGGCCGATGTAAACGCCCATGGAAATCACAGAGCCTTCTTCGACAATCACGCCTTCAACGATTTCAGAACGCGCGCCGATGAAGCAGTTGTCTTCGATGATGGTCGGGTTAGCCTGCAAAGGCTCCAGAACGCCGCCGATGCCTACGCCGCCGGACAGGTGTACGTTTTTACCGATCTGCGCGCAAGAACCTACCGTCGCCCAGGTATCAACCATGGTGCCTTCATCAACGTATGCGCCGATGTTGACGTAAGAAGGCATCAGTACGGTGTTGCGTGCAATGAATGCGCCTTTACGTACGGCAGCAGGTGGCACCACGCGGAAACCTTCACGCTGGAAACGCGCTTCATCGTAGTCCGCGAATTTCATTGGCACTTTATCGAAGTAACGGCTTTCTCCGCCTTCCATCACCTGATTGTCATTGATTCTGAACGAGAGCAGTACCGCTTTCTTCAGCCACTGATGCGTCACCCATTCGCCATCAATCTTCTCAGCCACGCGCAATTCGCCGCTGTCGATTTTGTTGATAACCTGAGTGATGGCGTCGCGCGTTACGCTGTCAACGTTAGCCGGAGTAATGTCTGCACGGCGCTCGAAGGCTTGTTCAATAACGGTTTGTAGTTGCTGCATCCTGTTCTCTTTCCTGAATTGGTTTTAAAAGATAGTGGTACTTGTATCACATTTTATCGCCAGGGTTGAGTGCCTCAGTTAATCGGCGAGTGATTTCCTGACGAGTTTGCTTATCCAGCGCACGGCGCTCACTGTTGGCAAGAATAAATAAGTCTTCTACGCGTTCGCCGATGGTTGAGATGCGCGCACCGTGCAGCGACAGTCCCAGGTCAGAGAACACTTCCCCGACGCGTGCCAGCAGACCGGGCTGATCCAGCGCCACCAGTTCCATGTACGTGCGGCGGTCGGTATGCGTTGGCAGGAAACTGACTTCGGTCTGTACGCTGAAATGACGCAGTTTCGGCGAAGGACGTCGGGCGCGCGGCGGCTGATAAGCCTGCGTCATCGACTGTTCCAGCGCATAACGGATTGCTTCATGGCGATCCTGTGCCAGCGGGCTGCCGTCCGGTTCGAGCACGATAAAGGTATCCATCGCCATGCCGTCGCGATTGGTGAAAATTTGCGCGTCATGAATGCTCAGGTTACGTCTGTCCAGCTCACCGGCAACGGTGGCAAACAGATACGGGCGGTCAGGACTCCAGATAAATATCTCCGTACCGCCGCGCGTTGCCTGACGGCTGACCAGCACCAGCGGTTTGGTGGAGTCGTGCTCCAGCAAATGTCTTGCGTGCCACGCCAGCTGATTCGGTGAGTGACGCAGGAAGTAATCCGCCCGGCAGCGGCTCCAGATGCGGTGCAACGCTTCCTCATCAATATTATCCATGCGCAGCAAGGCCAGCGCCTGCAGGCGGTGATGACGTACGCGCTCACGCAGATCCGGCGTATTTTGCATACCGCGGCGCAGCTGTTTCTCGGTGGCGAAATACAGCTCACGTATCAGGCTCTGCTTCCAGCTGTTCCACAGAGTTTCGTTGGTGGCACAAATATCGGCTACGGTCAGGCTGACCAGATAGCGCAGACGGACTTCGGTCTGCATTTCCGCAGCGAATTGCTGAATTTCATTAGGATCCTGAATATCGCGGCGTTGCGCTGTTACTGACATCAGTAAGTGACAACGAACCAGCCAGGCGACCAGCTGAGTTTCACGGGAATTCAACCCGTGCAGTTCGGCAAACTCCAGCACATCCTGCGCGCCAAGAATCGAGTGATCGCCACCGCGGCCTTTGGCGATATCGTGGAACAGCGCGGCCATCAGCAGCAGTTCAGGCTGCGGCAGGCGCGGGTACAATTCCACGCACAAAGGATGCTTTGGTCGCGTCTCTTCATGGGCAAAACTTTCCAGTTTTTGCAGCACGCGGATGGTGTGTTCATCGACCGTATAGGCGTGGAACAGGTCGAATTGCATCTGCCCGACGATTTGTCCCCATTGCGGCATATACGCCCACAACACGCTGTGGCGGTGCATCGGCACCAGCGCACGCGACACGGCACCCGGATGGCGCAGAATCGCCATAAACATTTCGCGTGCCTGCGGGATCATACACAGCGGCTCTTTCAGATGACGGCGCGCATGGCGCAGTAAACGCACGGTCGTCGAGTAAATCCCTTTGATTTCACGGTGACGCACCATCAGGTGGAACATGCCGATGATGGTTTCCGGGTGGGTATCGAACAGGGATTCGTCGCGCAGATCGATAAGGTCGCCGCGTAACTGAAAATGTTCATCCAGCGGGCGTGGTTTTTCATTCGGGCCAATCGCCAGAATCGCTTCATCGAACAACTGCAATAACATCTGATTCAGCTCGCCGACCCGGCGGGTCATGCGATAGAAATCTTTCATCATGCGTTCGACCGGCTGGTTGCCTTCGCCCTGATACTGCAACAGCTGCGCCACGCTTTGCTGACGGTCGAACAGCAGGCGATTGTCATATCTTGGCAAGACCAGATGCAGGGCGAAACGGATACGCCACAGGAAGCTCTGACACTCCAGCAGCTCGTTGCGCTCAGCTTTGGTGAGGAAGCCAAACGCCACCATTTCATCGAGCGATGTGGCGCCAAAATGGCGGCGGGCCACCCACAGAATGGTGTGGATATCACGCAAGCCGCCCGGACTGCTCTTAATGTCCGGCTCAAGGTTATAGCTGGTGCCGTGATAGCGCTGATGGCGCTCATTCTGCTCTGCAATTTTAGCGCGGAAAAAGTTCGGTGAAGGCCAGAATCCGTCGCTGAAAATGTGTTTCTGCATACTGAGAAACAGCGCCACGTCGCCGCAAATCAGGCGTGATTCGATAAGGTTAGTCGCGACGGTTAAATCGGCCAGACCTTCTAACAGGCACTCTTCCAGCGTGCGGACGCTGTGGCCGACTTCAAGTTTGAGATCCCACAGCAAAGTGATCAGCTCGCCAATCCGCAGCGCCTGTTCGTCGTTGAGGCGTTTCTGGCTCAGTACCAGCACGTCGATATCGGATAAAGGATGCAGTTCACCACGGCCGTAACCGCCGACGGCCACCATCGCGGTTTCAGGGATATTGTCGAACCCGTAGAACGTCCACAGACGTTGCAGCAGCTGGTCGATGTAATGTGTTCGCGCATCCACCAGCTCTTCCGCCCGTTGCCCGGCATTGAAGGCATCCGCCAGCCATACCTGAAACTGTTCCATATGCTGTTTCAGGCTCTGACGGTTTAAATCGTCATCCGGATAGACAGAAGGGGAGGCAGGTTGTGGCGGGAATGTGTGGATAAGATCCTGCGTGGTTTGTGGTTGCAGGCTCTTTTCAGCCGGAAAATTTTCAATCATGGGTGCGCAGCCCTACACGTGAGAGACCAATAAACGTGAAAGATAAAAAAACCGGCTTTCGCCGGTTTGATTCACAGATTTATACCCTCTCCGCAGAGCGGGCGACTGTTAGTCGTGCGTCAGAATAGCCGGGATGGTGTCATCCTTACGCAGCGTCATAATTTCACAACCGTTATCTGTCACCACAATAGTATGCTCGTACTGAGCCGACAAGCTGCGATCTTTAGTTTTTACCGTCCAGCCATCTTTCATGGTGCGGATACGGAAATCACCGGCGTTGACCATCGGTTCAACCGTGAAAGCCATGCCAGCCTGTAATACCACACCGCCGTCATCTGCATCGTAATGCAGAACCTGAGGTTCTTCGTGGAAACCTTCACCGATACCGTGACCGCAATATTCGCGAACCACAGAGAATTTCTCAGCTTCGACGAATTTCTGGATCTCTTTACCCAGTGTGCGCAGACGGATACCCGGTTTGATCATGCGCAGCGCGATATACAGGCTTTCCTGCGTGATGCGGCAAAGACGCTCACCCAGAATAGTCGGTTTGCCCGCGATGAACATCTTGGAGGTGTCGCCATGAAAACCGTCTTTAATCACGGTGACATCGATATTGACGATATCGCCATCTTTAAGGATTTTGTCGTCGCTCGGAATACCGTGACATACCACTTCGTTAATGGAAATGCAGACAGATTTCGGGAAACCGTGGTAATCCAGACAAGCAGAAACCGCTTTTTGTTTGTTCACGATGTGATCGGCACAAATGCGATCAAGCTCACCGGTACTCACGCCAGGTTTGACGAAAGGCTCAATGATTTCCAGCACTTCCGCGGCCAGACGGCCAGCAACGCGCATTTTTTCGATGTCTTCAGGGGTTTTGATTGAAATAGCCATGTGTTGTCCTGCAGGTTCTGTGCATCAGGTGTGCTTTATTTCTTCACCGATGTCGTCAATAATTAGCTGTGGCTTATGGTATCAGCCCTGATATTTGCTGCCAAACTATCATTTCCCGCTAAGCAATTCGGTGAACAAAAGTTGCTGTCCGGCCGTTATTTATGATATAAAGCGCGCCGGCAATCCGCTCTGGGTCTTACGACGCTGAGGGATTAAAGCCAAAATCACTCATTGTGTGCTTATTCACGTAAGTAATAACACACACGTATCGACACATACGCCGGGGTGCCTTGGGAATTCGTTCTTCGGGGTCGGTTGTATGGGATACGTGGAGGCATAACCCCAACTACTTAATAGAGGTTTTATCATGGCAACTGTTTCCATGCGCGACATGCTCAAGGCCGGTGTTCACTTCGGTCACCAAACCCGTTACTGGAACCCGAAAATGAAGCCATTCATCTTCGGCGCTCGTAACAAGGTTCACATCATCAACCTTGAGAAAACTGTTCCAATGTTCAACGAAGCTCTGGCTGAGTTGCAGAAGATCTCCTCCCGTAAAGGTAAGATCCTGTTCGTTGGTACTAAACGCGCAGCAAGCGAAGCGGTAAAAGAAGCTGCACACAACTGCGACCAGTTCTTCGTGAACCATCGCTGGTTGGGCGGCATGCTGACTAACTGGAAAACTGTTCGTCAGTCCATCAAACGTTTGAAAGATCTGGAAGTTCAGTCTCAGGACGGTACTTTCGAGAAGCTGACCAAGAAAGAGGCGCTGATGCGTACTCGTGAACTGGCTAAGCTGGAAAACAGCCTGGGTGGTATCAAGGATATGGGTGGTCTTCCTGATGCTCTGTTCGTAATCGATGCTGATCACGAACACATTGCAATCAAAGAAGCTAACAACCTGGGTATCCCGGTATTCTCCATTGTTGATACCAACTCCGATCCGGATGGCGTTGACTTTGTTATCCCTGGTAACGATGACGCAATCCGTGCAGTAAATCTGTACCTGAGCGCTGTTGCTGCCACTGTTCGTGAAGGCCGTTCGCAAGATCTGGCTGTTCAGGCAGAAGAAAGCTTCGTAGAAGCTGAATAATAAGGCAAGCTCAGCAGAGCCCTTATTAACCAGGTATTGAAATATGTTGGTTAGGGGGCCTTTATTGGCCCCCTTTGCTTATCTTAAATGCGAGAAATATCTCACCGCAAAAACCCTTTTTGCACTGAGATAATCGAGGAAAATACAATGGCTGATATTACCGCTGCCCTGGTAAAAGAACTGCGCGAACGTACTGGCGCTGGCATGATGGATTGTAAGAAAGCTCTGGTTGAAGCGAATGGCGACATCGAGCTGGCAATCGAAAACATGCGTAAATCTGGCGCGATCAAAGCTGCGAAAAAAGCAGGCAACGTAGCTGCTGACGGCGTGATCAAAACCAAAATCGAAGGCAACTTCGGCGTGATTCTGGAAGTTAACTGCCAGACTGACTTCGTCGCTAAAGATGCTGGTTTCCAGGCTTTCGCTGACAAAGTGCTGGACGCTGCTGTTGCAGGCAAAGTGACTGATGTTGACGTTCTGAAAGCTCAGTTCGAAGAAGAGCGTATTCAGCTGGTTGCTAAAATCGGTGAGAACATCAACATCCGTCGCGTTCAGATCCTTGAAGGCGATGTGCTGGGCAGCTACCTGCACGGCGCACGTATCGGTGTTCTGATCGCAGCTACTGGCGCTGATGAAGAACTGGTTAAGCAAATTGCAATGCACGTTGCAGCAAGCAAACCAGAATTCGTTAAGCCTGAAGATGTGTCTGCAGAAGTTGTAGAAAAAGAGTACCAGGTTCAGCTGGACATCGCGATGCAGTCTGGCAAGCCGAAAGAAATTGCAGAGAAAATGGTTGAAGGCCGCATGAAGAAATTCACCGGCGAAGTTTCTCTGACTGGTCAGCCTTTCGTTATCGACCCAAGCAAAACTGTTGGTCAGGTTCTGAAAGAACACAACGCTGATGTGACTAACTTCATCCGCTTTGAAGTGGGCGAAGGTATCGAGAAAGTTGAGACTGACTTTGCTGCTGAAGTTGCAGCAATGACTAAACAGTCTTAATCAGTATCTGATACACCCTAAAATGGAACCGCTGCGAAAGGGCGGTTCCGTTTTATCCAGCCCCAAATTCCTATTACATTGTGCGTAAAGTCATTCTGGCAGCGCTATGATGTAAAGACCGACTATCCATTAAGACACATTGCTTCTAGGACAGACACCATGGCTACCAATGCGAAACCCGTTTATCAACGTATCCTGCTCAAACTCAGTGGCGAAGCCCTGCAGGGCAGTGAAGGTTTTGGTATCGACGCGAGTGTATTAGATCGTATGGCTCAGGAAGTAAAAGAGCTGGTCGAACTCGGCATTCAGGTAGGTGTTGTGATCGGCGGCGGTAACCTGTTCCGTGGCGCGGGCCTCGCACAGGCGGGCATGAATCGTGTTGTAGGCGACCATATGGGTATGCTGGCGACTGTCATGAACGGCCTGGCAATGCGCGATGCATTACACCGTGCCTATGTAAACGCGCGCCTGATGTCTGCAATCCCTTTGAACGGTGTTTGTGATAATTACAGCTGGGCTGAAGCTATCAGCTTGCTGCGTCATAACCGTGTGGTGATTTTCTCCGCCGGTACCGGCAATCCTTTCTTTACCACTGACTCAGCAGCCTGTCTGCGTGGTATCGAAATCGAAGCTGATGTGGTATTAAAAGCCACCAAAGTTGACGGCGTGTATTCCGCTGACCCGGTGAAAAACCCGGAAGCAACGCTGTATGAAAGACTGACCTATCAGGAAGTGCTGGAACAGGAATTGAAAGTGATGGATCTGGCGGCCTTTACGCTGGCCCGCGATCACAATCTGCCAATTCGTGTTTTCAACATGAATAAGCCTGGCGCACTGCGTCGCGTGGTGATGGGTGAAAATGAAGGGACGCTGATTTCTAAAGCGGAGTGATCCTTCACAATTGAACATTGCGTTCAGCCAGCCTCTGCTGGCATGAGTATTCACGGACTATACTGATGTTATGGTCTGCCAGGTAACCCGCTTTCAAAGGTTAACAACGTGATTAACGAAATCAAAAAAGACGCTGAAATTCGTATGGAAAAATGCGTCGAATCATTCAAAACGCATATCAGCAAAATCCGCACCGGCCGTGCTTCACCAGGCATCCTGGATGGCATCATGGTGGAATACTACGGTTCAGCGACACCTTTACGCCAGCTGGCCCAGGTGACTGTTGAAGATTCCCGTACTCTGGCAATCTCTGTATTTGACCGTTCAATCAGCGCAGCGGTAGAAAAAGCGATCATGACCTCAGATTTGGGTCTGAACCCTTCTTCAGCAGGCGCGACTATCCGCGTTCCACTGCCAGCACTGACCGAAGAACGTCGTAAGGACCTGATCAAGGTTGTTCGTGGCGAAGCAGAGCAGGGCCGTGTGTCTGTGCGTAACGTGCGTCGCGATGCCAACGATAAAACCAAAGCTCTGTTGAAAGATAAAGAAATCAGCGAAGATGAAGATCGCCGTTCTCAGGACGACATTCAGAAACTGACTGATATTTTCATCAAGAAAATCGACGTTGCTCTGACTGAGAAAGAAGCCGAGTTAATGGAGTTCTGATCCAATTTTCAGCTTCCACCCAAGCGCCGCAATTGCGGCGCTTTGTTTTTAACGGGCTTTAATTCTTTTACCGGTTCGCACAATCTCATAGACAAGCCGGATAAGAGGTTTCAGACTGTGCACTTTCCGAATTTACGAGCGCTATCCCGGGCATTTTCATGAAACAAATGACTATTCTTGGTTCGACAGGGTCTGTCGGCACCAGCACGCTTTCCGTTGTCCGGTCTAATCCTGACGATTTCACCGTTAAAGCACTGGTTGCAGGGCGCAATGTTGACGTTATGGCGCAGCAGTGTCTTGAATTTCAACCGGCTTACGCTTCCATGGCGGATGAAGCCTCTGCCCGCGCGCTGAGAGCTACCCTGGCTGAACAGGGATGCCGTACCGAAGTGCTTTCCGGTCAAGATGCTGCCATAGAACTTGCGGCCCTTGATGATGTGGATCAGGTGATGTCGGCTATCGTGGGTGCTGCGGGCTTGTTACCGACACTCGCTGCGGTCCGTGCCGGTAAACAGGTGCTTCTGGCCAACAAAGAGTCGCTGGTCACCTGCGGACGTATCTTTATGGATGCCGTTCGTCAAAGTCAGTCTCAGCTTCTGCCTATCGACAGTGAACACAATGCGATTTTCCAGAGCCTGCCTGAGACTGTACAAACACAGCTGGGGTTTGCTTCTCTCAAAGAACATGGCATTTCACGCATTATCCTGACCGGCTCCGGCGGCCCGTTCCGCGAACTCCCCTTGAATCATTTTAGCGATGTGACGCCTGAACAGGCCTGTGCTCATCCAAACTGGTCAATGGGCCGCAAGATTTCCGTGGATTCGGCCACCATGATGAATAAAGGCCTTGAGTACATTGAAGCGCGCTGGTTGTTTAATGCCTCTGCTGCTGAGATGGAAGTTATTATTCATCCGCAATCTGTGATCCACTCGATGGTCCGGTATTGCGACGGGAGCGTGCTGGCTCAGCTGGGCTCACCGGATATGCGTACACCCATTGCACACGCGATGGCCTATCCGCAACGTGTGAAGACTGAAGTCGAAGCGCTGGATTTCTGCAAAATGGGCGCCATGACCTTCGGTGCGCCTGATTATACGCGTTATCCGTGCCTGCAACTGGCTATTGAAGCCAGCAATACCGGGCAGGCTGCCACCACGGCGCTGAATGCCGCCAATGAAATTTCCGTCGCCGCTTTCCTCAATGGTGAACTCCGCTTTACTGATATTGCTTCTCTTAACCGCGAGGTTATGGAGCAACTTGTCAGTGCCGAACCCGATTCTGTTGAGGAAGTGTTGCATATAGACGGATTGGCGAGGGCGCGTGCGAAAGATAAACTTCGTACTTTTGCGGTCTAGGCCTGTTTTAGTACTTATGCAGCAGTTTGTTAGCATCACACTGAGATGGTATAGTCTGCGCCACACTGGCAGTAGATTTGGCTTTTCAGAGACTGAATGTTACAGGTGGAATCGGTGAGCTGTCAGTTGAGCCGTGCCTGAAAGGGAGACACGGCTTTTTTGCGCGTGTAGTCGCATTAGCGATAAACAGGTGCAGCGCCAGCCGGTTGTTCTGGTGTAAGCCTGAAGAGCGTTATGCCAGCCTGAAAGCCGTTGTGTTCTGATAAAAGGAAATGAGTACGCGTTATGTCCCTCGAAAATCAACAGATGTCTGATATGTGTTGCTCTCAACCTCGCCATGTTGCCATTATCATGGACGGTAACGGACGCTGGGCAAAACGTCAGGGTAAAATGAGGGTATTTGGTCATAAAGCGGGAGTGAAGTCAGTGCGCAAAGCCGTGAGTTTTGCTGCCAGTCATCACCTCGATGCGCTCACGCTTTATGCCTTTAGTAGTGAAAACTGGAATCGCCCTGCTCAGGAAGTTTCCGCACTCATGGAACTGTTCGTTCGTGCTCTGGACAGTGAAGTGAAAAGTCTGCACAAACATAATGTCAGGCTGCGAATCATCGGCGATGTCAGTCGCTTTAGTGCTCGTCTGCAGGAACGCATTCGTCGTTCAGAAACACTTACTCAAAATAATGACGGTTTGACGCTCAACATCGCTGCGAATTACGGTGGCCGATGGGATATTATTCAAGGCGTTAAGACACTGGCTGGTCAGGTTGAAGCCGGTACACTGCGGGCAGAGCAAATTACAGAAGAATTGCTGAATTCAGCGATCTGTATGAGCGAACTGGCACCCGTCGATTTGGTGATCAGAACCGGTGGGGAACATAGGATCAGTAATTTCCTGTTGTGGCAAATTGCCTATGCAGAGCTGTATTTTACCGATGTCCTCTGGCCTGATTTTGATGAAAATACCTTCGAAGGTGCGCTGACTGCTTTTGCACAACGCGAGCGCCGTTTCGGAGGGACTACACCTATCGGCGCTGATGCGTCCTAGGGAGAACATTTGCTGAAGTATCGCATTATCACAGCTTTGATTTTAATACCGATTGTTATTGCAGCACTCTTTCTGCTACCACCGGTAGGTTTCGCCATTGTCACCTTAGTGGTGTGCATGCTGGCGGCGTGGGAGTGGGGGCAACTGGCCGGTTTTGCAACACGTAATCAGCGTATCTGGCTTGCCATACTCTGCGGTTTTCTGCTGGCGGCCATGTTGCTGAGCATACCGGCTTATCAGCAAAGTGTGCATCTGATGCAGGTTGGAGGGTCTTTATGGGCCGGACTTGCATGGTGGTGTGTGGCGCTTGTGTTAGTCGTGGGGTATCCCGCGTCGGCAGGATTCTGGCGCCATTCCCGTGTGTTGCGGGTAATATTTGGTGTGCTGACGATTGTGCCATTCTTCTGGGGCATGATCGCATTGCGTCAATATGGTTATGCTGAGAATCATCACACTGGCGCATGGTGGTTGTTATATGTGATGCTACTCGTCTGGGGAGCAGACTCCGGCGCTTACCTGTTTGGTAAATTATTTGGTAAGCACAAACTGGCACCCAAAGTTTCGCCAGGAAAAACCTGGGAAGGGTTTGCCGGCGGGCTTCTGATGTCAGCCCTGATAGCCTGGTTGTTTGGCCGTTATGCACCGTTAACTGTGCAGCCTTCGATCCTGCTGATTTGTTCCGTTGTCGCAGCGCTGGCTTCTGTGCTGGGCGACCTGACGGAAAGTATGTTCAAACGCGAGGCAGGAATCAAAGACAGTGGTCATATGATCCCTGGTCACGGCGGAATACTCGATCGTATCGACAGCCTGACGGCTGCGGTGCCTGTATTCGCCTGCCTGATGCTGTTAGTGTATTAATCCGTCGCAGACGGTGATGTTTCTAAGGAATAGTTAGACATATGATGAACATACTCTGGAGCCTGGCCGCCTTTATCGTCGCATTGGGGGTGCTTATCACCGTGCACGAGTTCGGCCATTTCTGGGTTGCTCGTCGTTGTGGTGTCCGTGTAGAACGTTTCTCTGTCGGTTTTGGCCGTGCGCTCTGGCGCAGAACCGACCGTCAGGGAACTGAGTATGTGCTGGCCATTATTCCTCTTGGCGGCTACGTCAAAATGCTCGACGAGCGAGTTGAAGCCGTTGCCCCTGAATTTCGTCATCAATCTTTCAATAACAAAAAGGTCTGGCAACGTGCAGCTATCATCAGTGCCGGACCGATTGCCAATTTCATTTTTGCCATTTTTGCGTACTGGCTGGTCTTCGTTATCGGCGTGCCCAGCGTGCGTCCGGTCATCGCGAATATCACTGCTAATTCAATCGCTGCGCAATCGAATATTTCCTCAGGTATGGAACTTAAGTCTGTTGCGGGTATCGAAACGCCTGATTGGGAATCAGTTCGTATGGCGTTAATGGGCGAAATTGGTGATGATCAAACGACGGTAGGGGTTGCGCAGTTTGGCTCATCTCAGGTCGTTGAGAAAACTCTGGATTTGCGCCAATGGCATTTTGATCCTGAAAAGGAGGATCCGGTAGTTTCTCTGGGTATGATTCCCAGAGGTCCGCAGATAGAATCTGTACTGCAGGAAGTGCAGCCTGATTCAGCCGCCCAAAAGGCGGGTTTGCAAGCCGGGGACAGGATCGTTAAAGTCGATGGTCAGATTCTGGATAGTTGGCAGTCATTTGTCATACAGGTTCGTGACAATCCGGGTAAACCTATTACGCTGGAAGTCGAGCGGGGTGGGGATTCGGTTGCTTTAACATTAACGCCGGACACGAAGTCCGCAGGTAAAGGCAAAATACAGGGTTTTGCTGGCGTGGTACCGAAGGTGATACCGCTGCCTGACGAATTTAAAACAATCCGTCAGTATGGTCCGTTTGTGGCGTTTTATGAGGCCGGGGATAAAACCTGGCAACTGATGAAACTCACTGTGAGCATGCTGGGTAAGTTAATTACCGGAGATGTGAAGCTGAACAATCTGAGTGGCCCAATATCCATCGCACAGGGCGCAGGAATGTCAGCAGAGTATGGTTTGGTGTCTTACCTCACGTTTTTGGCACTCATTAGTGTCAATCTGGGGATCATCAACCTCTTCCCATTACCGGTATTAGATGGTGGACACCTGCTTTTTCTCGCAATAGAAAAGCTAAAAGGTGGGCCAGTTTCCGAGCGAGTTCAGGACTTCAGTTACCGCATTGGTTCAGTTTTGCTGGTGTTGTTGATGGGGCTTGCACTTTTCAATGATTTCTCCCGTCTTTAAGGCCGGAGATTAGGTTAGGAAGAACGCATAACAACGATGGCGATCAAAAAGTTGCTCATAGCGTCGCTGCTGTTTGGCAGCGCCACCGTATACGGTGCAGACG
The DNA here is from genome assembly GCF_051851855.1 of Rahnella sp. ATs2. Classification (NCBI taxonomy): domain Bacteria; kingdom Pseudomonadati; phylum Pseudomonadota; class Gammaproteobacteria; order Enterobacterales; family Yersiniaceae; genus Rahnella; species Rahnella sp. ATs2. Next base: position 151,320 of record NZ_JBLYPL010000012.1, read on the forward strand.
GTTTCGTAGTGAAAGATATTCATTTCGAAGGCCTGCAGCGAGTTGCCGTCGGTGCGGCGTTACTCAATATGCCGGTTCGCGTCGGTGATACGGTTACTGACGATGATATCAGTAACACCATTCGTGCATTGTTTGCCACTGGCAACTTTGAGGACGTCCGCGTCCTGCGCGATGGTGATTCTCTGATTGTTCAGGTCAAAGAACGCCCAACTATTGCCAGCATCACTTTCTCCGGTAACAAATCGGTAAAAGATGACATGCTCAAGCAAAACCTGGAAGCCTCTGGCGTCCGTGTTGGCGAAGCGCTTGACCGCACTACCATCGGCAGTATCGAGAAAGGTCTCGAAGACTTCTATTACAGCGTGGGTAAATACAGTGCGTCGGTGAAAGCGGTTGTGACCCCTTTACCGCGTAACCGTGTTGACCTGAAACTGGTCTTTACCGAAGGTGTTTCTGCCAAAATTCAGCAGATTAACATCGTGGGTAACCACGCCTTTACGACTGATGAGCTGATCTCACGCTTCCAGCTGCGTGATGAAGTGCCATGGTGGAACGTCGTCGGTGATCGTAAATACCAGAAACAAAAACTCGCGGGTGACCTTGAAACCCTGCGCAGTTTCTATCTGGATCGCGGTTATGCCCGTTTCAATATTGATTCGACTCAGGTCAGCCTGACGCCGGACAAAAAAGGCATCTACATCACGCTGAACATTACAGAAGGTGAGCAATACAAACTTTCTGGCGTGGAAGTGACTGGCAGCATGGCGGGTCACTCAGCAGAAGTTCAAAGCCTGACTAAAATTGATAAAGGCGAGCTGTATAACGGCGCCAAAGTCACCAAAATGGAAAACGACATCAAACAGATGTTGGGGCGTTATGGCTACGCTTATCCACGTGTGACGACACAGCCAGAAATTAATGATGCAGACAAAACCGTTAAGCTGCACATCAACGTTGATGCGGGTAACCGTTTCTACGTGCGTCACATCCGCTTTGAAGGCAATGACACCAGCAAAGACAGCGTACTGCGCCGTGAAATGCGTCAGATGGAAGGTGCCTGGTTAGGCAACGATCTGGTCGATAAAGGCAAAGAGCGTCTGAACCGTCTGGGTTACTTCGAAACGGTGGATGTGGATACGCAACGTGTTCCGGGTTCACCGGATCAGGTTGATGTGGTCTACAAGGTGAAAGAACGTAACACCGGTAGCTTCAACTTTGGTGTGGGTTACGGTACAGAAAGCGGTGTCAGCTTCCAGGTCGGTGTTCAGCAGGACAACTGGCTGGGGACGGGTAACTCTGTCGGCATCAGCGGTACCAAAAACGATTACCAGACGTACGCGGAATTCACCATCACTGACCCATACTTCACCGTTGACGGCGTAAGTTTGGGTGGTCGTATCTTCTACAACGACTTTAAAGCTGATGATGCGGATCTCTCCAGCTATACCAACAGAAGTTATGGTATTGGCGGGAACCTGGGCTTCCCGATTAATGAGAACAACTCATTACGTCTGGGTCTGGATTATGTCCATAACGATCTGTCCAATATGGAACCACAGATTGCTATGTTCCGTTATCTGAACTCTGTTGGCCTGAAACCACCGGTGACCACCAGTGATAATGCTGATGCTGACTTCAGTGCGAATGATTTCTTCGCCAACCTCGGCTGGGGTTATAACAACCTTGACCGTGGCTACTTCCCGACGTCAGGGACTAAAGCCAGCTTGAACGGTAAAGTGACTGTTCCGGGTTCTGATAACGAATATTACAAAATCACATTTGATTCAACCAGTTACTTGCCACTGAATCAGGATCGTGATTGGGTGCTGATGGGCCGTGCGCGTGCAGGTTACGCAGATGGTCTGGGCGGTAAAGAAGTGCCGTTCTACGATAACTTCTATGCCGGCGGTTCGAGCAGTGTTCGTGGTTTCCAGTCGAACACCATCGGTCCTAAAGCAGCGTATTACAAATGTACTACTGCTAATACCTCTTACAGCGGCTGTCCGATCGATAACTCGAACGATGCAGTAGGTGGTAACGCAATGGCAGTGCTGAGTGCGGAACTGATTGTTCCTACTCCGTTTGTCAGCGAGAAATACGCGAACTCACTGCGTACTTCCCTGTTTGTGGACAGTGGTACAGTCTGGGATACCGGTTGGGAAAATACCCCAGAGTCTCAGGCCGCGGGCGTTCCTGACTACAGTAAACCAGGCAACATTCGTGTTTCTTCAGGTCTTGCATTGCAGTGGATGTCTCCACTGGGACCCTTGGTCTTCTCCTATGCACAGCCAATTAAGAAATATGAAGGCGATAAGGCAGAACAGTTCCAGTTTAACATTGGTAAAACCTGGTAACGTCCTGCCTGGGCAGAATTTGTTCAGCAGAATCGCAAAGGCCAGATGCTGAATTTGATACACGGGTTTCGGCCCGTGTATTGTTTTCATATCGGGTGTTTTGTGTAATTTACTGTGCCATCTGGCACAAACGGGTGATGGAAGGAGTTTATAGTGAAAAAGTGGTTATATGCCGCAGGCCTCGGTTTAGTTATGGCTTCTTCAGCTAGCGTTCAGGCTGCTGATAAAATTGCTATCGTTAACGTAGCAAGCATTTTCCAACAAATGCCTGCTCGTGAAGCAGTAGCAAAACAGCTGGAAAACGAGTTCAAAAGCCGTGCGACAGATTTGCAGTCTCAGGAACGTGATCTGCAAACCAAAATGCAACGTCTGCAACGTGATGGCTCTACTATGAAAGCCAGCGATCGTTCTAAACTTGAAAAAGACGTTATGGCTCAGCGTGAAGCTTTCTCTTCTAAAGCGCAGCAGTTCGAGCAAGACAACCGTCGTCGTCAGGCTGAAGAACGTAACAAAATCCTGAGCCGTATTCAGGATGCTGTGAAATCTGTAGCGAGCAAAGAAGGTTATGATGTTGTTATCGATGCAAACGCCATCGCGTATGCAAACAATGACAAAGATATTACTGCTGATGTGCTGAAACAGGTTAAATAAACATGTCTTCAATTCGACTGGCTGATCTCGCACAGCAGTTGGATGCACAATTGCACGGTGATGGCGAAATTGCCATCACCGGCGTTGCTTCAATGCATTCCGCACACTCTGAGCAAATCACGTTTTTATCAAACAGCCGTTACCGTGAACAGTTGGCTTCCTGCAATGCAGGTGCCGTAGTGTTGACGGAAGCGGATCTGCCATTTTGCCCTACAGCGGCATTAGTGGTTAAAAACCCTTACCTGACCTATGCGCGTATGGCGCAGTTGCTGGATACCACTCCGGCGCCGGCACAGGATATTGCTGCGAGTGCGGTGATTTCTGACAGTGCTTCTTTGGGTAAGAATGTCTCGGTTGGCGCAAATGCAGTTATCGAATCCGGCGTTGTACTGGGTGATAACGTCATCATCGGTGCAGGCTGCTTTATCGGTAAAGACGCAAAAATAGGGGCCGGAACCCGCCTTTGGGCTAACGTTTCTATTTACCATCGCGTTGAGATTGGCGAACAATGTCTGATCCAGTCTGGAACAGTGATTGGCGCTGATGGCTTTGGTTACGCTAACGATCGCGGTAACTGGATCAAAATTCCTCAGCTTGGCACGGTGATTATCGGCGACCGCGTTGAAATTGGCGCGTGTACCACAATTGACCGTGGCGCGCTGGATGACACCATTATCAGCAACGGCGTTATTATTGATAACCAATGCCAGATTGCACACAACGTCGTGATTGGAGACAATACGGCGGTTGCCGGTGGTGTTATCATGGCCGGCAGTCTGAAAATCGGACGCTACTGTCAAATCGGCGGAGCCAGTGTTATCAACGGTCACATGGAGATTTGTGACCAGGCTGTCGTGACGGGAATGGGAATGGTAATGCGACCAATCACTGAACCTGGGGTATACTCCTCCGGTATCCCGTTACAACCGAATAAAGTTTGGCGTAAGACGGCTGCATTGGTAATGAATATTGACGAGATGAATAAGCGCTTGAAAGCTGTCGAGCGTAAAATCGAAAAAGACTAATTACCACCTACGATGCTGCTTTGTGTTCCCTTTGTTGAGTGAACCTGCGACATACGTTCCTATTTGCGGCCTGCCTGATGACCTTCTTTTGGGGTCTGGCAGGCCGTGTTATTGATGCCATCAGTTTTTATAGACAGGAAGAGTATTTTGACTACTGACACTCATACTCTGCGTATTGAAGAGATACTGGATTTATTGCCGCACCGTTACCCGTTCTTACTGGTTGACCGCGTGCTGGACTTTGAAAAAGGGAAATTTTTGCGCGCCGTGAAAAACGTTTCTTTTAACGAACCGTTCTTCCAGGGGCATTTCCCGGGTAAACCTATTTTTCCAGGTGTTTTGATTCTGGAAGCGATGGCTCAGGCCACCGGTATTCTGGCGTTTAAAAGCGTAGGAAAACTGGAGCCGGGCGAATTGTATTACTTTGCAGCAATCGACGATGCACGCTTTAAACGTCCGGTCTTGCCGGGTGACCAGATGGTTCTGGAAGTTGAATTCATTAAAGAGCGTCGTGGCGTTGCTCGTTTCAAAGGTGTCGCGAAAGTTGATGGTGAGATAGCTTGCGAGGCATCAATGATGTGCGCCCGTCGCCGGGAGTCTTAATACATGATTGATAAAACCGCCTTTATTCATCCAAGCGCTATTGTTGAAGACGGTGCCGTGATTGGCGCCGGAGTCCATATCGGTCCTTTCTGCTACGTGGGATCCCAGGTAGAAATTGGTGAAGGTACTGAGCTTAAATCACACGTAGTGATTAATGGCGTGACCAAAATTGGTTGCGATAACCGCATATTCCAGTTCGTTTCCATTGGTGAAATTAACCAGGATCTGAAATATGCCGGTGAACCCACACGCGTTGAGGTCGGCGATCGCAACAATATTCGTGAGAGCGTTACCATTCATCGTGGTACCGTTCAGGGCGGTGGCCTGACAAAAGTGGGCAGCGATAATCTGTTAATGGTTAACGCGCATATTGCTCACGATTGCGTCATTGGTAATCGCTGTATTCTGGCGAACAACGCGACCCTCGGTGGTCACGTTGAAGTTGATGATTTTGCGATCATTGGCGGTATGACGGCGGTGCATCAGTTCTGTATTATCGGCGCGCATGTCATGGTGGGTGGATGTTCCGGCGTTGCTCAGGACGTTCCTCCGTTTGTGATTGCGCAGGGTAACCACGCTACACCTTTCGGTATCAATATCGAAGGGCTTAAGCGCCGTGGTTTCGAAAAAGCCGATCTGCATGCTATCCGCAATGCCTATAAATTACTGTATCGCAGCGGTAAAACGTTGGAAGAAGCCCAGCCGGAAATCGCTGCAATTGCGGCTGAATTCCCGAAAGCTAAACCCTTCAGTGATTTTTTTGCCCGCTCAACACGCGGCATTATCCGCTGATCTGCGCTACGGAAAACAATGCAAAAGCCTGTTCTGACAATTGGCCTGGTGGCCGGTGAAACGTCCGGTGACATTCTTGGCGCCGGGTTAATTCGAGCCTTAAAAAAGCATCATCCTGATGCCCGTTTTGTGGGTGTCGCAGGCCCGCTGATGCAGGCTGAAGGATGCGAAGCCTGGTACGAAATGGAAGAACTGGCGGTGATGGGCGTGGTGGAAGTGCTTGAACGGCTGCCACGCCTGTTGAAAATCCGCAAAGATCTGACCCAACGTTTTAGCGAACTCCGGCCTGATGTGTTTGTGGGCATCGATGCCCCGGACTTTAACATCACTCTGGAAGGCCGCTTAAAACAGCGTGGTATCCGCACGATTCATTATGTCAGCCCGTCTGTCTGGGCCTGGCGACAAAAGCGCGTTTTCAAAATCGGCAAAGCGACAGATTTAGTTCTGGCATTCCTGCCCTTCGAAAAAGCGTTCTATGACAAATTCAATGTTCCCTGCCGTTTCATTGGCCATACCATGGCTGATGCGATGCCGTTGCATCCTGACAAACAGGCGGCACGTCTGGCGTTGGGGATCCCTGAAGATGTTCATTGCCTGGCGTTATTGCCGGGGAGTCGTCATGCGGAAGTGGAAATGCTCAGCGCAGATTTCCTGAAAACCGCGTTGCAACTGCGACAAACCTATCCTGATTTGCATATCGTTGTTCCGCTGGTGAATGCGAAACGACGCGAGCAGTTCGAGCGTATCAAGGCTGAAATTGCACCTGATTTGCCTGCTCACTTGCTCGATGGCAAAGGCCGGGAAGCGATGATTGCCAGTGATGCGGCATTGCTGGCTTCAGGGACGGCTGCACTCGAATGTATGCTGGCGAAATGCCCAATGGTGGTGGGTTATCGCATGAAACCGTTCACGTTCTGGCTGGCTGAGCGTCTGGTGAAAACGCCGTATGTTTCGTTGCCCAACCTGCTGGCAAGACGCGAAATCGTCACTGAATTACTGCAAACCGAATGTGTGCCTGAAAAGCTTTCTGCTGCCTTGCTGCCTTTACTGGCTGGCGGAGAGAAAAGCCACGCGCTGCGTGAAACGTTCCTTGAACTGCATGAAAGTATTCGCCGTGATGCAGACGAACAGGCTGCTCAGGCCGTCATGGAGCTGGCAAACCGATGAGCGATGTATTTATCTATCCACAGGCCGTCTGTATCGCGGGTGTGGATGAAGTGGGACGCGGCCCGTTAGTGGGCGCTGTAGTGACAGCTGCTGTGATCCTCGATCCGGCCAATCCGATTAAAGGCCTGGCGGATTCTAAAAAACTGTCTGAAAAGCGTCGTGAGGCGTTGTACATCGAAATAAAAGAGAAAGCGCTGGCCTGGAGCCTCGGCCGCGCTGAACCCCATGAAATCGATGAACTGAATATTCTGCATGCCACCATGCTGGCCATGCAAAGAGCGGTTGCTGGTTTAGGTATCACGCCTGATATGGTGCTGATTGATGGCAACCGCTGCCCTAAACTTCCGATGGCGTCACAGGCGGTCGTGAAAGGGGACAGCAAAGTCGCTGAAATCAGCGCGGCTTCAATTCTGGCTAAAGTCACCCGCGATCGCGAAATGGTTGAACTGGATCTTCAGTTCCCTGAATATGGTTTTGCGAAGCACAAAGGTTACCCGACGCCGGTGCATCTCGAAAGCCTTGCCCGCCTTGGAGCAACAGCACATCACCGACGCAGTTTCTCTCCGGTGAAACGCGCGCTCGGGCTGGCATAACGCATCACTTGTTCCTGCCCCGTTTTGCGGGGTATACAACCCTTAATTCACTCATTTCTGGACTCTGGATATGGCCGAACCTCGTTTTATTCATCTGCGTGTACATAGCGACTACTCCATGGTGGATGGGCTCGCGAAAGTGGGCCCGCTGGTGAAATGCGCAGCGTCACTCGGCATGCCCGCTCTGGCCATAACCGATTTCACCAACCTTTGCGGACTGGTGAAATTTTACGGTGCGGCCCATGGCGCCGGTATTAAACCGATTATCGGTGCAGACCTGAATGTTCAGAGTGAAATCCTCGGTGATGAGCTTGCTCAACTGACCGTGCTGGCGATGAATAATCAGGGCTATCAAAATCTGACCCTGCTCATCTCCAGAGCTTACCAGCGTGGTTATGGCGCTGCCGGTCCGATTGTCGACCTCGAATGGCTTGCTGAACTGAACGAAGGGCTGATCCTGCTTTCCGGTGCAAGAATGGGGGATGTAGGTAAGTTCCTGACCCGCGGCAATGATTTGCAGGTCAATCAGTGTCTGGATTTCTACCAGCAATATTTCCCTGACCGCTATTACCTCGAATTAATTCGTACCGGACGTGCAGAAGAAGAAAACTATCTTCATGCTGCCGTTGCGCTGGCGACAGAGCGTGGCTTGCCGGTCGTGGCCACCAACGACGTACGTTTTATGGTGCCGACCGACTTCGATGCCCATGAAATCCGCGTTGCTATCCACGACGGTTTCACTCTCGACGATCCTAAACGCCCGCGCAATTATACTTCGCAGCAATATATGCGCAGTGAAGACGAAATGTGTGAGCTGTTTGAAGATGTCCCAGAAGCGCTGCAAAACAGCGTGGAAATCGCCAAACGCTGTAACGTGACCATCCGTCTGGGCGAATATTTTCTGCCGCAATTCCCGACCGGTGATATGACCACAGAAGACTTCCTGGTCGAAAAATCAAAAATCGGGCTGGAAGAGCGCCTCGAGTTTTTATTCCCTGATCCGCAAGTGCGCGCGCAGCGACGTCCTGAGTATGACGAGCGTCTGGATATCGAACTCAAAGTTATCAACCAGATGGGATTCCCGGGATACTTCCTGATCGTAATGGAATTCATCCAGTGGTCGAAAGATAACAGCGTGCCGGTAGGTCCCGGGCGTGGTTCCGGTGCCGGTTCTCTGGTCGCATATGCGCTGAAAATTACCGATCTGGATCCGCTCGAGTTTGACCTCCTGTTCGAACGTTTCCTCAACCCTGAACGTGTTTCCATGCCCGACTTCGACGTCGACTTCTGCATGGAGAAACGCGACCGGGTTATCGATCACGTCTCCGAAATGTACGGTCGTGAAGCGGTTTCGCAGATCATCACTTTCGGTACGATGGCTGCCAAAGCGGTTATCCGCGATGTAGGGCGCGTCCTCGGTCACCCTTACGGTTTCGTTGACCGTATTTCAAAACTGGTGCCACCTGACCCAGGTATGACGCTTGAAAAAGCGTTCGCAGCAGAACCCCAGCTACCAGAAATTTATGAGGCTGACGAAGAAGTTAAGTCGCTCATCGACATGGCTCGTCAGCTTGAAGGTGTCACCCGTAACGCCGGTAAACACGCCGGTGGGGTGGTCATCGCGCCAACCAAAATTACCGACTTCGCGCCGCTATATTGCGATGCTGAAGGTAACCACCCGGTTACCCAGTTCGATAAAAACGACGTGGAATATGCCGGGCTGGTGAAGTTTGACTTCCTCGGTCTGCGTACGCTGACCATCATCGACTGGGCGCTGGCAATGATTAACGCCCGCCGTGAGAAAGCCGGTGAGCCGCCGCTGGACATTGCGGCCATCCCGCTCGATGACAAAAAAAGCTTCGACATGCTGCAACGCTCGGAAACCACAGCGGTATTCCAGCTTGAATCGCGCGGTATGAAAGATTTGATCAAACGTCTGAAGCCCGACAGTTTCGAAGATATGATCGCACTGGTGGCGCTGTTCCGTCCGGGGCCTTTGCAGTCAGGCATGGTAGATAACTTTATCGACCGTAAACACGGGCGCGAAGAGATTTCCTATCCGGATATTCAGTGGCAGCATGAATCCCTGAAACCTGTACTGGAGCCGACTTACGGCATTATCCTCTACCAGGAACAGGTCATGCAGATTGCGCAGGTTCTGGCGGGTTATTCGCTGGGTGGTGCAGACATGCTTCGTCGTGCGATGGGTAAGAAAAACCCGGTTGAAATGGCCAAGCAGCGCGGCGGCTTTGAAGATGGTGCCAAATCTCGCGGAATTGACGGCGAACTGGCGATTAAAATCTTCGACCTGGTAGAGAAATTCGCCGGTTATGGTTTTAACAAATCACACTCAGCGGCTTATGCATTAGTGTCGTATCAGACGCTGTGGCTTAAAGCGCACTATCCGGCAGAATTCATGGCGGCGGTAATGACCGCGGATATGGATAACACCGAAAAAGTGGTCGGGCTGGTCGATGAATGCTGGCGTATGGGATTGAAGATTCTGCCGCCGGACATAAACAGCGGTTTGTACCATTTCCACGTGAACGACGAAGGTGAAATTGTCTACGGTATCGGCGCCATCAAAGGCGTGGGCGAAGGCCCGATTGAAGCCATTATCGAAGCGCGTAACGAAGGCGGTTATTTCAAAGAGCTGTTTGATCTCTGCGCCCGCGCTGACGTTAAAAAACTGAATAAACGCATTCTCGAAAAACTGATCATGTCCGGTGCCTTTGACCGCCTCGGGCCGCATCGTGCCGCACTGATGAGTTCTCTGCCGGACGCACTGAAAGCGGCTGATCAGCATGCTAAAGCTGAAGCAATTGGTCAGGTGGATATGTTTGGCGTTCTGGCCGAAGCGCCGGAACAAGTCGAAAAATCCTACGCTAACGTAATGCCGTGGCCGGAACAAACGGTGCTGGATGGCGAGCGCGAGACGCTCGGACTCTATCTGACCGGCCATCCGATCACTCAGTATCTGAAAGAAATCGAGCGTTATGGCGGCGGCCAGCGCTTGAAAGATATGCACCCGACAGAACGGGGCAAAATGACCGTCGCAGTGGGACTGGTGCTCGCTGCACGCGTTATGGTCACCAAGCGCGGCAACCGCATTGGGATCTGTACATTGGATGACCGCTCAGGTCGTCTGGAAGTCATGTTGTTCACCGAAGCATTGGAAAAATTTCAGCATTTATTGGAAAAAGACCGTATCCTTATCGCCACAGGACAGGTCAGCTTTGATGACTTCAGTGGCGGGCTTAAAATGATGGCCCGCGATGTAATGGACATCAGTGAAGCACGGGAAAAATATGCTCGCGGTCTTGCTATATCGCTGACTGACAGGCAAATTGATGACCAGCTTTTGAACCGTCTCCGCCAATCGTTGGAACCACATCGATCGGGGACGATACCAGTGCATCTGTATTACCAACGAGAAAACGCAAGAGCCCGGCTACGATTCGGGGCGTCATGGCGTGTTACGCCAACGGACAAACTGTTGCTGGATTTGCGAGGCCTGGTCGGTAGTGAGCAGGTGGAACTGGAATTTGACTAAAATAGGAATGCTATGAGTCTGAATTTTCTTGATTTTGAACAGCCGATTGCGGAACTGGAAGCGAAAATTGACTCGCTGACTGCAGTCAGCCGTCAAGACGAAAAATTAGATATTAATCTGGACGAAGAAGTTGCACGCTTGCGCGAAAAGAGCGTTGAACTGACCCGTAAGATTTTCTCTGATCTGGGTGCCTGGCAAATTGCCCAACTGGCGCGCCATCCTCGTCGCCCTTACACCCTGGATTACATCAAACATATCTTTACCGATTTTGATGAACTCGCAGGTGACCGTGCCTTTGCAGACGATAAAGCTATCGTTGGCGGTATCGCCCGTTTAGGTGAACGTGCCGTGATGATCATTGGTCATCAAAAAGGCCGTGAAACCAAAGAGAAGATTCGTCGTAACTTCGGTATGCCTGCACCTGAAGGGTATCGCAAAGCGTTACGCCTGATGGAAATGGCAGAACGTTTCAAACTACCAATCATCACCTTTATCGACACTCCGGGTGCTTATCCTGGTGTTGGCGCTGAAGAACGTGGTCAGTCTGAAGCTATCGCCCGTAACCTGCGCGAAATGTCCCGCCTGAATGTTCCGGTTATCTGCACCGTTATCGGTGAAGGTGGTTCCGGTGGCGCACTGGCGATCGGTGTTGGCGACAAAGTTAACATGCTGCAATACAGCACCTATTCGGTCATTTCACCGGAAGGGTGTGCATCTATCTTGTGGAAGAGCGCGGATAAAGCGCCTCTGGCTGCGGAAGCAATGGGTATTGTTGCGCCGCGTCTGAAAGAGCTGAAACTGATCGACTCTGTGATCCCGGAACCTTTGGGTGGCGCTCACCGCAACGTGGAAGCCATGGCCGCTTCTCTTCGTGCGCAACTGGAAGCTGATCTCAGCGATCTGGATGTTCTCAGCACTGAAGAACTGCGCAATCGTCGTTATCAGCGTCTGATGACTTACGGTTACTGCTGATTTGCGAGTGATTTTGAAAAGGCCATGCTTATGCATGGCCTTTTTTATTGCCTGTTTTCCCGCTTATTTCACGCCCGATTTTTCCTGCAATCTTACCTGTAATCTTAAAGTCTTCCCGTTTTACCCTAAACTCACCCACAAAGGGTACACAGCAGCGGGCAACCGTGTTTCTATTAATACCTGAGAGAAAAACAACAGAAGGATTTGTCAGATGAATATTATCGCTATCATGCGCCCGGAAGGGGCTTACTACAAAGAGGAGCCAATCCGCGAACTGGATAGCGCACTGACGCTTCTTGGGTTTCAGATAATTTATCCGCGTGACCGGGCTGACTTACTTAAACTCATCGAAAATAATGCGCGGATCTGCGGCGCGATTTTCGACTGGGATCAGCACAGCGAAGAGTTGTGTACCGAAATAAACGAACTAAATGAATACCTGCCACTTTATGCTTTCATCAATACGCATTCGACGCTGGACGTTGACGTCAATGAAATGCGTATGGTGCTGTATTTCTTTGAATATGCGCTGAGTGCCGCCGATGACATTGCCAAACGCGTCCGTCAGTACACCGATGAATATATCGATACGATCACGCCGCCGCTGACAAAAGCGTTATTCACCTATGTGGAAGAAGGGAAATACACCTTCTGTACACCCGGGCATATGGCCGGTACGGCTTTTTTGAAAAGTCCGGTGGGAACGCTATTCTATGATTTTTTCGGCGCTAAAACGCTGAAAGCGGATGTGTCGATTTCGGTAACTGAGCTGGGTTCTTTGCTCGATCATACCGGCCCGCATCTTGAGGCCGAAGAATATATCGCGCGGACGTTTGGCTCTGAACAGAGTTATATCGTTACCAATGGTACCTCGACGGCGAACAAAATTGTCGGCATGTATGCGGCACCGGCAGGGAGCACGGTGCTGATTGACCGTAACTGTCATAAATCACTCGCGCACTTGATGATGATGACTAATATCGTGCCGGTCTATTTGCGGCCGAACCGCAATGCTTACGGCATTCTTGGTGGTATCCCGCAGCGTGAATTCACCCGCGAAAGCATCGAAGAGAAAATTGCGCAGACCGCGAATGCTACCTGGCCGGTTCATGCCGTCATCACCAATTCCACCTACGATGGCTTGTTGTACAACACCGATTACATTAAGAACACGCTGGATGTTCCGTCGATTCATTTTGATTCCGCATGGGTGCCGTATACCAACTTCCATCCGATTTATGATGGCAAAAGCGGAATGAGCGGGGAACGGATCCCGGGAAAAGTCATCTATGAAACGCAGTCGACGCACAAATTGCTGGCCGCTTTCTCGCAGGCTTCGATGATTCATATTAAGGGCGATTATAACGAAAGCACGTTTAATGAAGCCTACATGATGCATACCACCACCTCGCCAAACTACGGTATTGTTGCTTCGGCGGAAACCGCAGCGGCGATGTTGCGCGGGAACCCCGGCCGACGTCTGATCAACCGATCAGTTGAACGTGCGCTGCATTTTCGTAAAGAGATCCAAAGGCTTCGCGAAGAGACTGACGGCTGGTTCTTCGATATCTGGCAGCCCGAACATATTGATGAAGCTGAATGCTGGCCGCTGGATCCGGATCAAAACTGGCACGGTTTTGCCAACGCCGATACCGATCATATGTATCTGGATCCGATCAAAGTGACCATCCTGACACCCGGCATGAATGAAATGGGTAAGCTTGAAGAGGAAGGGATCCCGGCTGCGTTAGTGGCGAAATTCCTGGATGAGCGCGGCGTGGTGGTGGAAAAAACCGGCCCCTACAATCTGCTTTTCCTGTTCAGTATCGGCATTGATAAAACCAAATCTATGAGCCTGATGCGCGGACTGACCGATTTTAAACGCAGTTATGATCTCAATTTGCGGGTCAAGAATATGCTGCCAGATCTCTATGCGGAAGATCCTGATTTCTACCGCAACATGCGAATTCAGGATCTGGCGCAGGGGATCCACAAGCTGATCGTCCGCCACGACTTGCCGCGGTTAATGCTGGAAGCCTTTGATGTGCTGCCGGAAATGAAAATGACGCCGTACGAAATGTTCCAGCATCAGGTTCGCGGCCATATTGATGAATGTGATATCGATGAGCTGATCGGTAAAGTATCCGCCAACATGATCCTGCCTTACCCGCCGGGCGTGCCGGTGGTGATGCCGGGAGAGATGATCACCGAGGAAAGCCGGGCGGTGCTCGATTTCCTGATTATGTTGTGCTCAATAGGCGAGCGTTATCCCGGCTTTGAAACCGATATTCATGGAACGCGTCTCACAGAAGACGGACTCTATCTGGTGAAAGTCTTAAAACTTCCGGAAGCGGAGTAACAAACAGCCCTCTTCG